>NZ_JBMKIF010000045.1:0-24100 GCF_049238025.1 Enterobacter cloacae complex sp. IR5458 | reverse complement strand
AAGCCTATCTCTTATCTGGAGATACAGCTACTGTCTGGTGTTTCAGGGGGCTACATCAATCCTTTGGGCAAACGAAATCGTTCAGAAATGGCTCTGCACCGGGATGTTTGCTGGTCAGGATGACGCTGAAGAAAAAGCTAAACGCATTTGTGATGAGTTGAATAACCATCACGCCACCTATGCACATGCGAGACATATTCATCTTGATAAAGCCAAAAGTATTGGTTTGAATATCGTTGAGCTTGAGAGTGATCAGACATTGCAGGATTTAGTTCTCACTATACATCACTGCTATATGCATTCTTTTGGTACTAGCCCAGCAGCAAAAATCATCGAAAATCATAATGGTAGTACGATGATGTGGAACATCTGTTAACCACGCTTCCAAGATTCTTCAAGGCCACCTTCGGGTGGCCTTTTTTATATCCCCTCGTTCTGAGAGGACTCACGGCAATTTACAGGGGGACCGATGTCCGATCCGATTTCCGGCACTGGCTTAGCTGGTGGTGCTCTGACGGGTGCCAGTATCTATGGCCTGCTTACAGGTACCGATTATGGTGTGGTATTTGGCGCATTTGCAGGGGCCGTATTCTACATCGCCACAGCTGCGGATCTGAGTGCAACCCGCCGACTGGCATATTTCATAGTGTCGTATATCGCCGGGATCTTATGCTCCGGGCTGGTTGGATCAAAGTTATCTGCCTGGACCGGTTACAGTGATAAGCCTCTGGACGCCATCGGTGCCGTAATTATTTCTGCATTAGCCGTCAAAATCCTGACGTTCCTGAATAACCAGGATATCGGCTCGCTGGTGGCGCTGATAACGCGCCGGGGAGGTTCAGGTGGTACTAAATGATCCAACTGCAACATTAAATGCTCTGCTATGCGCCGGGGTGGTGATCACCCTGATGTTTTATCGTCGTGGTGATTCACGCCACCGTCCGTGGGTTTCACTTTTAGCCTGGCTGATTACGGTCACTTACAGTGCTGTGCCGCTGGCCTATTTGTGCGGCATTTATCCTCATTCCTCATGGGCCACTATTGCGGCCAATATTATTTTCCTTTCCGTGCTGGTGGCCGTCAGAGGCAACGTTGCGCGCCTGGTTGATCATCTGAGGCACTAATGAACCAATCACAATTTCAAAAGGCGGCTGGGTTAAGCGCCGAGTTAGCTGCGCGCTGGTTTCAGCCAGTCACCGAGGCGATGAAAGAGTTCGGCATCACTAAACCGGAAGACCAGGCGATGTTCATTGCTCAGGCAGGGCATGAATCAGCAGGGTTTACATTGCTGGTAGAGAGCTTCAATTACCGCATTGCTGGACTGGTTAACTTCATTCGTGCTGGTCGTCTAACCGCTGAGCAGGCAAACGCGCTTGGCCGCCGTCCCGAAGAACGGACATTGCCGATTGAGCGCCAGCGCGCTATTGCCAACCTGGTATACAGCAAACGCAATGGGAACAACGCTCCCGGTGATGGCTGGTTATATCGTGGACGAGGGCTTATCCAGATTACAGGACTGAATAACTACCGTGATTGTGGAAACGGCCTGAAGGTAGATCTGGTTAAGCAACCTCAGTTGCTCGCTGAAGACGTATACGCCGCAAGAAGCGCGGCATGGTTCTTTGTCACTAAGGGCTGCCTTAATCATTCTGGCGACCTGATGCGTGTGACGAAGATTATCAACGGCGGAACGAACGGACTGGAAGATCGTCGCGCTCGCTTCGGTCAAGCCAAAACCGTACTGGTGTGAGGTTGAGATGGGGATTGAAACAATCATTGGTCTTGCCGCACTGGTTATGGCTGCAATCGCTGGAGCGTTTGGCATCGGTCATTCACGCGGAACCAGCAAAGCGGAAGCCAAAGCAGACAAGCAGCGCACCGAAGAAAAGGCCGCAGCCACTGAAGCAGTAGCCGAACGCCGGGTAGAAGCAACGAAAGAGGCCAGCAATGTACAGCAGACTGTTAACCACATGCCTGATGACGATGTTGATCGCGAGCTGCGCGGAACGTGGAAGCGTCCCGGTGGTAGCTGACACAGCCTGTGACTGGGTAAAGCCAATCTACCTGACTGATCATGACATCGATGTTATGGACCGCCAGACGAAGAAAGACATCCTGGCGCATAACAAAGCGTGGCAGGCGAACTGCCAGAAAGAAACCAGAGCCTAGCAATAGCGGGGCTCTATAACAACTGAGGAATGAGCATGACAGTAGTTCTTACAGCAAAACAGATTGAAGACCTGGCTGTCTTCGCAAAAGAAGACGGCGCGCCTCAATACACCATCACCACGGGGACAATCCCGGAGTTCGAAGCAGACGATGGCGAAATTATTCCTGAATACTCTGGTCTGATCGCGTATTCAGATTCACTTGAGCGTGGCGTGTTGCAACTCGACGATTAAGTGGCCATTACAAAGCTCACCTGCCGTGGGCTTGATGATAGTTATAAGATTAAGCGAATAAATCAATCAGCTGATTATCTTGCGCAACTGGATTTCTTCCTGCTCGTTTAACTAGCATACTCGCTTATTTGATTAATAAATGTCCCGTTGTTATTAGACATCATGGATCAAACATTCCAGCTATTTCTCTGTTCGAAAAAGCTCATCAAAAATAAGGTTGATATTTTAGAATGCTGATTACATTTTGAGGGAGTATTTCAACTCATTTTGTTTTTTCGTGAGATAAATTTTTACTTAATGCAAATTATCGGTATTTATAATGCTTTAAGGATATGAGGTATATTAGCGCTTAACTTTGGGAAAAAGAAGTTTAGCACCACTAAAAATAGTAGGAATAATCTTAGGTTGTTGTTACTGTTGACACAATATGGATAATAAATTTTCCTAAAAAAAAACAATAGTAACCGATGAAAATTCATACTATTACAATGGCTTTGCTGGCGACGATTTCTTCGCCATCATTCTCAGCATTTCAAGAAAGAGAATACAACACCTGGTATCAAAAAGATGCTGTGCTCTACGACATTACACAGACCTCAGAGGGATTACCTGTCATGATAAGTATCTCTCAACCGGGGAGGGAGTCAGCTAATATGCTCATATCCTATATGTCAGATGGTGGTTGTGGGAATAAGAAGGTGTGGCTTAATGCTAATGGGAAGGATGTGCCTGTGACTTACACCTGTTTATCAGTCGGAGCGAAAAGGATTGAACACTTTGCGGTGAATGATGCAGGCAAGGTCAATGAGATGGTTAACCATCTCAAGTCGGATTTCACTCTGTTACTTCAGAACGATATTAAGGTCTGGGCTGCAAACATAAAGGCTCCGAAGTACGGCATAGCGCCAAGATTTTAAATCATTCGATTTAACCGCCTACGGGCGGTTTTTTATTGCCCTCTGCAAAGGTACAAACAGTGTAGATGATAATTACTATCATTTGTTTGGGTCCTCCCGGCGGGGTGGCTTGCCACGGGGCGGCGCGCTCGCGGGAAACGGCTAGTTTTTCGGATCCAGGGTCATCATCATCATGTGCGCAGGTCTTTGATTTAATTAGAGGCCATTTTCGCAAGATGTCGAATCGTTCAAAAAGTGTTCACCATCATGGACCAAGAAATTGCCACTTTAAAACTCAATATCAACCAGCTGGCAGGGATAACCGGCGTACACCGTCAGACGGTTGCCGCGAGACTGAAAAATGTTGAACCTGCTCCAGGCAGCAACAGCAAGTTAAAGCTCTATCTGGTGACCGACATTCTGACCGAACTGATGATCCCTACCGTTTCGGCCAACATCGATGATATGCCCCCCTCTGACAGGCTGTCCCACTGGAAAGCAGAGAATGAGAGGCTGAAGTTCGAACAGGATACGGGGCAGTTAATACCCGCAGATGAAGTGGCGCGAGAATTCTCATTGATGGCGAAAGCCGTCGTCATGGTACTTGAAACCCTCCCGGATGTGCTCGAGCGCGACTGTGCTTTAACGCCTGCTGCGGTAGTTCGTGTGCAAAGCGTTATTGATGATCTGCGCGACCAGATGGCGGAGAGGGTGCAGGACGCTGAAAAAGAGGAGGAAGAGCCTGAGGAGGACTGATGGCAAAGCGGGCATCCGCCAGGGACATCCGCCGCGATGTCTCCGGTATTTTACGAGCCCCGCGTCGTATGCCGGTGGCCGATGCGGTCAGTACTTATATGCGCGTGCCAATGGGGGCGGGAAACTCAGTTCCATGGGATCCGGATCTGGCACCCTATGTGATTGAGCCGATGAACTGCCTGGCATCGCGTGAATACGATGCGGTGGTGTTTGTGGGCCCGGCGCGTACGGGTAAAACCATCGGGCTGATTGACGGCTGGATTGTTTATAACATTGTCTGCGATCCGGCAGATATGCTTGTGATTCAGGTATCTGAGGAAAAAGCTCGCGAGCATTCCAAAAAACGCCTCGACCGCACTTTTCGCTGTAGCCCTGAAGTTAAAACCCGGCTAAGCCCAAGACGTAACGATAACAACGTCTACGACCGTACATTCCGCGCCGGTAACTATCTGAAGCTGGGCTGGCCATCCGTCAATATCATGTCGTCCTCGGACTATAAGAGTGTGGCGCTGACGGATTATGACCGCTTTCCGGAAGATATCGACGGGGAGGGGGATGCTTTTTCACTGGCATCGAAACGTACCACGACATTCATGTCCTCCGGGATGACGCTGGTGGAGAGCTCGCCCGGGAGGGATATCAGAGACACAAAATGGCGGCGTTCCACGCCCCATGAAGCCCCTCCGACCACCGGAATTTTATCGCTCTATAACCGTGGTGACCGCCGTCGTCTTTACTGGCCATGCCCGCATTGCGGCGAATATTTCCAGCCGGAAATGGACAATATGACCGGGTACCGCGACAGCAGCGATCCTGTGCTTGCCAGCGAAGCGGCTTTTCTACAGTGCCCGGCCTGTAAAGGCAGGATCTCACCGGACATGAAGCGTGCGCTTAACATGCAATGTGTCTGGCTCCGGGACGGGCAAACCATCGACAGGAAAGGCCAGGTTAGCGGTGATGGCCGTCGTTCCCGTATTGCCTCTTTCTGGATGGAAGGTCCGGCAGCTGCTTACCAGACCTGGGCGCAGCTTATTTATAAGTTCCTGACCGCCGAGCAGGAATATGAATCCACGCGCAGCGAAGAAACCCTGAAGACGGTGATCAACACCGATTTCGGCAGGCCCTATTTGCCGCGGGCCAGCATGGAGCAGCGTAAAAGTGAATTGCTCGAGCAGCGTGCCGAAGAAGTCCCAAAACGTTCGGTACCCGATGGCGTGCAGTTTCTCACTGCGACCGTGGACGTGCAGGCCGGGCGCAACCGGCGCTTTGTTGTGCAGATTACGGGTTATGGAAGTATGGGTGAGCGCTGGATAGTTGACCGTTACAACATCCGGCATTCGCTGCGCTGCGACGGCAACGGGGAAAGCATTCAGGTGGATCCGGCGAGCTATCCGGAGGACTGGGATCTTTTACTCACCGACGTCTTTGATAAAACGTGGCCACTCGCAGCTGACCCGTCAAAGGGCATGCGGCTGATGTCGATGGCCGTGGACTCAGGGGGTGAAGATGGCGTGACGGATAATGCCTACAAATTCTGGCGCAGATGTCGCCGTGAGGGGCTGGGTAAGCGTATCTATCTCTTCAAGGGGGACAGCGTCAGGCGCAGCAAACTTATCCAGCGAACGTTTCCCGACAACACGGGCAGATCAACGCGCCGCGCACAGGCGACGGGTGATGTGCCTCTTTATCTTCTCCAGACCGATGCCCTTAAAGACCGGGTGAATAATGCGCTGTGGCGTGATTCACCCGGCCCTGGCTATGTGCATTTCCCCGCCTGGCTGGGCAGCTGGTTCTATGACGAACTGACGTATGAGGAACGCTCGAATGAAGGGAAATGGAGTAAGCCCGGCCGGGGCGCAAACGAAGCATTTGACCTGCTCGTTTATGCCGACGCGCTCGCCATCCTTAGTGGTTACGAAAAAATCAAATGGCCGTCAGCTCCTGAGTGGGCACGGCGGGAAACGTGGATCGAGGACACGCAGACGGAAACTGGCGAAATGCCATCCCCGCCGCCTGTGCCGAAATCTAAATCAAAACCAAAACGTGAGAAGCCCGTAACCGAGCAGGCTAATCCGTGGTCTTCGTCAGGAGGTTGGGTGTGAATCCAGCAGATATTCAAAACATGATCGACCACTACGCTGCAGCCGAGCTGTCTGTTCTGGAGGGGAAATCAATCACTTTCAACGGGCAGCAGATGACGCTCGAAAACCTGTCGGAAATCAGAAAAGGCCGTCAGGAATGGGAGCGACGACTGGCTACGCTCAATAACAAACGCCGCGGGCGACCCGGCTACAGGCTGGCGAGGTTTGGATGAGTTTTTTAGATGATGCGATAGGCCTGTTTTCACCAGGCTGGAAAGCCTCACGCCTGCGTGCCCGCGCAGTTATTAAGGCGTATGAGGCGGTAAAGCAAACGCGTACCCACAAAGCCCAGAAGGAAAATCGCTCAGCCGATCAGCTCAGCCAGATGGGGGCGGTTTCACTGAGGCAGCAGGCGCGCTGGCTGGACAACAACCACGATCTGGTGATTGGCGTTTTCGACAAGCTGGAAGAAAGGGTGGTGGGTGCGAAGGGCATCATAGTTGAACCGCATCCGATGCTGACTAACGGGAAGATAGCTAAAAAGCTGGCCACTGATATCCGCAGAAAGTGGGGCGAATGGTCCGTAAGACCCGATGTTACAACCCAGTTTACCCGCCCCATGCTGGAGCGGCTGATGCTGCGAACGTGGCTCCGGGACGGTGAGGTATTTGCTCAGCTGGTTCGCGGTACCGGAAATGGTCTTCAGCCGGTTGCTGGCGTGCCGTTCTGGCTGGAAGCGCTGGAGCCGGACTTCGTGCCGATGAACAGCGATGCCGCCACTCAGCTCAATCAGGGCGTTTTTGTCGATAACTGGGGGCGCCCGAAAAAATATCAGGTCTATAAAAGCCTGCCAGTATCCGGGCGTCAGTTCGATACCAAAGAGATAGATGCAGAAAACATGCTTCATCTCAAATTCACACGACGCCTGCACCAGACCCGCGGAACGTCTCTATTGTCAGGTGTCCTGATGCGTCTGAGCGCGCTGAAAGAGTACGAGGACTCGGAGCTTACCGCTGCCAGAATTGCTGCCGCACTCGGCATGTATATCAAAAAAGGCGACGGACAGAGCTTCGAGTCTGATTCCAGCAGCGATGACCGCGAGCTGATGATTCAGCCCGGTATGCTCTATGACGAGCTGCAGGCCGGGGAAGAAATCGGGATGATTAAATCCGATCGCCCGAACCCTAACCTCGAGTCGTTTCGTAACGGACAGCTGCGTGCCGTGTCCGCCGGCAGTCGCCTCAGCTTTTCCAGCACATCCAGAAACTACAACGGAACGTACAGTGCCCAGCGGCAGGAGCTTGTCGAGTCAACCGACGGATATCTGATTCTTCAGGACTGGTTCATCGGTTCAGTGACCCGGCCCATGTACCGGGCCTGGCTGAAGATGGCTATTGCTGCCGGAGAAATCAAGCTGCCGAGAGGCATCGATATGGACTCGCTTTATAACGCGGTTTATTCGGGGCCCGTTATGCCGTGGATTGATCCCGTTAAAGAAGCGAATGCCTGGAAAACGCAGATTCGCGGCGGTGCTGCTACTGAATCCGACTGGATACGTGCCAGCGGTCGCAACCCGGATGATGTTAAGTCACGCCGTAAAGCGGAGGTTGACGAGAACCGTGAACAGGGCCTGGTGTTTGACACCGACCCCGCCAATGATAAAGGAGGCACCAGTGCCGAAGCCAAAGAACCGGGCGCGCCACCGTCCGAAAGCCAGCGCAAAAAGTAATTCGTGGTTCCGCATGCAGGCCAGCAATAACAGCGAGGCCGACATTTTTATCTATGACGAAATCGGGTACTGGGGCGTAACGGCGAAACAGTTCGTCAATGATCTCCGGGCACTTGGGGACGTCACCCACATCAACCTTTATATCAACTCGCCCGGTGGTGATGTCTTCGACGGCATTGCTATTTATAACGCGCTGAAGCACCACGGCGCGGCGATTACCGTGCATATCGACGGTCTCGCGGCCTCCATGGCCTCGGTGATTGCGATGGTAGGCAATCCGGTCATCATGCCTGAAAACACGATGATGATGATCCATAAGCCCTGGGGGTTTGCTGGTGGTGACGCGAGCGATATGCGCGACTATGCGGATCTTCTCGACAAGGTTGAATCCGTTCTTATCCCGGCTTATGCGCAGAAAACCGGAAAATCCACCGAAGAAATTGCGGCAATGCTGGAGGACGAAACCTGGATGAACGGCAGCGAGTGCCTTGAACTGGGTTTTGCCGACCAGGTGACACCATCCCTTCAGGCTATGGCCTGTATTCATTCAAAACGTATTGAGGAATTTGAAAAAATGCCAAAAAGCATTCGCAACATGATCACCCCGCCGCGCAACACTACCCAGCGTGACCCGGTTATTACCCAGCCTCAGGCACCGCAGGCAAAAACAGACCCGGCGCCGGATGAAAATGTGATCCGCGCGCAGGTGTTGGCTGAGCAGAAAGCCCGTGTTAACGCTATCGGCGATCTCTTTGCCATGTTCGGCAATAAGCACATGGAACTGCAGAATCAGTGTGTGGCCGACCCTGATTGTTCCGTCGATAAGGCGAAAGATTTGCTGCTGGCAGAACTCGGTAAAACGGCCACGCCGTCCAATAAAACCACCCAGCCGCATATTCATGCGGGCAATGGTAACTTCGTCGCGGATGGTATTCGCCAGGCACTGATGGCGCGTGCCGGGTTCGAAGGTCAGGAGCGGGATAACGTTTATAACGGTATGACGCTGCGCGAGTATGCGCGTATGGCCCTGACTGAAAAAGGTATCGGCGTGGCCAGCTACAACCCGATGCAGATGGTTGGCCTGGCGCTGACCCACAGCACCTCTGACTTTGGCAACATTCTGCTTGATGTTGCGAACAAAGCGCTGATTCAGGGCTGGGACGAGGCGCAGGAAACCTTCGAACAGTGGACCAAAAAAGGCCAGCTGTCGGACTTCAAAACGGCGCATCGTGTCGGCATGGGTGGTTTCCCTTCTCTGCGACAGGTTCGCGAAGGGGCTGAGTACAAGTACATCACTACCAGTGACAAAGGCGAAACCATCGCGCTTGCCACGTATGGTGAAATCTTCTCAGTAACCCGCCAGGCGATCATCAACGACGATCTGAACCAGCTTACCGACGTACCGATGAAGATGGGGCGCGCGGCAAAAGCAACGATTGGCGATCTGGTTTACGCCATTCTGACCAAAAACCCGAAACTCTCAGACGGAAAGGCGCTGTTCCATGCCGATCACAAGAACCTGAGCTCGGGCGCAATTTCTGTGGCCAGCCTGGACGAATCGCGCAAGCTGATGCGTCTGCAGAAGGAGGGGGAGCGAACCCTGAATATCCGTCCGGCCTACATGCTGGTGCCCGTCGCCCTGGAAACTCTGGCAAATCAGACCATCAAGTCGGCCAGTGTTAAAGGTGCAGACATCAATGCCGGGATCGTTAACCCTATCCAGAACTTTGCAGAAGTCATTGCCGAACCACGCCTGGATGAAGCTGATGCGAAAGCCTGGTATCTGGCTGCCGCGAAGGGCACCGACACCATCGAGGTCGCTTATCTCAACGGCGTCGACACGCCATACATCGATCAGCAGGAAGGCTTCACCACTGATGGTATCGCCACGAAAGTGCGTATTGATGCAGGTGTGGCGCCGCTGGACTATCGCGGCATGACCAAATCCTCTGGTCAGTAAAAAACAGTCCTGACAAACAGACGCCCGTAAGGGCTTTTTTTATACCTGAAACCAGCCCCGCAAGGGGCTGAATGGAGAAGTTATGGCTAAGAACTATGCGCAGGACGGGAAAACGATCCCTCTGGTAAACGGCGGTGCAACCGATGTTCACAGCGGCGACCCGGTTGTTGTTGGAAAACTTATCGCGGTAGCAATTACCGATATCCCAGCTGGCGATACCGGGGACGGTTTTACTGAGGGTGTTTTCCTTCTGCCAAAAGTATCCGCAGATGCGGTTACTGCCGGGGCGCAGGTGTATCTGAAGGACGGCAAAATCACGATCGAAGAAACGGACGCCGTTGCCGCGGGCATCGCCTGGGAAGATGCAGGGGCAAACACCACCGTTGTTGAAGTTAAGATCAATGCCTAACCCCTTTGACCGGATGGCGGCGCGCATGGACGCGGCCACCATAAAAAAGATGGGAAAGACAGCGATCATCAATGGCAGCAGCTATGA
Organism: Enterobacter cloacae complex sp. IR5458; assembly: GCF_049238025.1. Taxonomy (NCBI): domain Bacteria; kingdom Pseudomonadati; phylum Pseudomonadota; class Gammaproteobacteria; order Enterobacterales; family Enterobacteriaceae; genus Enterobacter; species Enterobacter cloacae complex sp. IR5458. Next base: position 13,780 of record NZ_JBMKIF010000045.1, on the reverse strand, counting down.
CGTTGTTCCAGCCGATCAACTCGAGGAAATGGGACCATTGTCGGGAACAGGTACTTCGCTGGTGGTTTTCTCTGAGCTTTACCAGCCACGCCGAAACGACAGCGTCGACTACGACGGTAAGAACCTGACCGTTACCCGCTATGACATGTTCAACGGAAAACCCCGCATCCATCTCGAATGAGGAGGCGCTATGTCTGTGAAAGGACTGGAAAGGGCTATTCAGAACCTGAACAGCCTCAGCCGGTTAATCGTTCCTGAGGCAACCGCAAAAGCACTAAACCGGGTGGCCAGCAGAACGATAAGCCAGGGGAGCAAAGCTGTAGCGAAAGAAGCAACAGTTGATGATAACCGGAAAAAGGGGCTTCCGGTTCGTCTGGTCCGCCAGCGTTCCCGTCTGCGCAAGGCCCGTCACGATCGCCCGGTCGCGTCGATAAAAATCAACCGCGGTAATCTTCCTGCGATAAAGCTCGGCACGGCGCGCGTCCGGCTCTCGCGTAAAAAAGGGGCCAGAAACGGAGCGGGCAGCGTCCTGAAAATCGGGCCCTATACCTTTCGTAACGCTTTTATCCAACAGCTCTCGAACGGGCGCTGGCAGGTCATGCGGCGCGTAGGTCAGGCCCGTTATCCGATTGATGTGGTCAAAGTTCCTCTTGAGACACCGCTCACCGTGGCCTTCACCGCTATTTCAAAGCGCCTTATTGAAAGCGATATGCCCAAAGAACTTTCCGCAGCCCTGAAAAACCAACTGAGGATCCACCTGAAGCGATGAACAGACACAGCGCAATTCGTGCAGCCATTCTGGCAAAACTGAAAGCCGAGATCACCGACACGGTCACCTGGTTTGACGGGCGCCCTGTTTTTCTTGAAGAGCAGGATCTCCCTGCCGTGGCTGTATACCTTTCTGACGCGGAGTACACCGGCGATTCGCTTGACGAAGATTCGTGGCAGGCGGTTGTTCACATCGAGGTATTTCTTAAAGCCTCCAGCCCCGACAGCGCGCTTGATTCCTGGATGGAAGAGAAAGTGTATCCGGCAATGGCCTTCATCCCGGGTCTGACCGAACTGGTCGAGACGTTCACCCCGCAGGGTTATGACTATCAGCGGGATGATGAAATGGCCACCTGGGGTTCAGTCGATTTCACGTACTTAATCACCTATTCAATTTAAGAGGTACTTATGCCTACTCCAAACCCGCTGGCCCCCGTGAAAGGTGCCGGTACCACCCTCTGGCTTTACACCGGAACGGGCAACGCTTTCGCTAACCCACTCTCGGATATCGACTGGAACCGCCTGGCGAAAATTAAAGAGCTGACGCCGGGCGAAATGACCGCCGAATCGTATGACGACACTTACCTCGACGACGAGGATGCCGACTGGAACGCGACGGCCCAGGGGGCAAAATCTGCTGGCGATACCTCGTTCACCCTCGCCTGGAAGCCGGGCGAAGAAGGGCAAAAAGACCTTGTCGCATGGTTTATTGATGGCTCAGTACGCTATTACAAAATCAAATACCCGAACGGTACCGTCGACGTTTTCCGCGGCTGGTGCAGCAGCCTGGGTAAAGCCATTCCGGCAAAAGAGGTCATTACCCGTACAGCGAAAATCACCAATACCGGCAAGCCGGAACTGGCAGAAGAAAGCGGGACCCCGAATATCCCCGTGACCGGCGTTACGCTCGATAAAACCACGGCAAGCGTGGCCGTCGGCGCAACCACAACGCTCAATGTGACGGTTAACCCTGCCAGTGCCTCAGATACCTCGTTCCGCGTGGCAACCTCCGACGGGGCAAAAGCAACGGTCACCGTTAGCGGCAACGCGATCACCGTCACCGGCGTGGCGGCAGGCACCGCTGACGTTATTGTTATGACCAGCGACGGTAATTTCGTTGCGGTCTGCAAAGTCACCGTAACTGCAGCGTAAGGAAGGACGCATGTTTCTGAAAAAAGAGAAGTTCACCTGGCAAACAGAATCCCTGACCATCTTCGAGCTGTCAGCGCTGCAGCGTATTGAGTACATCACGTTTATGGCCGCAGAGGAAAAGGCCGTCAGCGCTGACAGCGACGGCATCAGCGATCAGGAAATGACGGCCAGGCTGATAGGCTCAAATATTCGCTGCGGTGCGCGTTTGATCGCGATGTCTTTGTGGCATAACGATCCGGCTGGCACGGATGTGGAAACGCTTTATCAGCAGGTGCTTAGCGGCTGGCCGCCAGAGGCGATCGGTAAAGCAGAAATGGAAATAAAGCTGCTCTCCGGCATGCTCGTTCCGGTTGAGGGTGACAACGCTGCCGATCCGGATGCCTCAGCGGAGGCCGAAAGCGCTGAACCCGTTACGGCGGAAAAGCCCTTGCCAGCGAGCTGAAGTTTGTCCTGAATCTGGCGCGCGAGTTCGGGCGACCCGACTGGCGCGCCATGCTGGCTGGAATGACTTCCTGTGAGCTGGGCGACTGGCACCAGTTCTACCGGGAGCATTATTTTCAGGACGCGCAGCTCGATGCGCATTTCTCAGAGCTGCTTTATTCCATCTCCACTCTTTTCTTCCGCGACCCGGAACTTACCCCCGCACATTTCAGCCTGCTTTCTCCTTCCGGTATCGTCATCAGCGATGATGAGCCGGATGATGATGCGCTGATGACCGCAGCTGAGGGGATCACAGGAGGTATCCGATATGGCCCAGCAGATTAGCGATCTGGTCATCAACCTTGACGTCGACAGCGCCACGTTTAGTGAGCAGGTTGCCCGCATAAAGGGCCAGCTAACCGGGATGGCTGAGGACTCTGAAAAAGTCCAGACGCGAATGCAGCGCGCTTCCGAGCGGCAGGCGGCTGCGTTTAAAACCGTGGGCGACGCTGGCGCGGCGGCTGCCGCAGATATGAAATCCCGCCAGTCGGCCGCAACGGAAGGGCTGACCAAAGACTGGCAGAACGTTTCAAAGTCCGTTGATGAAACTCACCGCCGCGTGACCGAGCTTAATCAGCGCATGCGTGAGAATGACGGGCAGGCCGCAGCGCTTGCCCGTCGACAGGATGAACTGGCGGCATCATTTTTCCGCCAGATTGACGGCGTTCGCCAGCTCAATGGTGAGACACAGTCGCTTGCGAACGTGCAGGCGCGCTTTCGCGCAGCGAGGGCACAGGGCAACATAACCCAGCAGGATTATCTCGCCCTTATTTCCCGCACCACGGCCCGGCAAAAAGAACTGCAGATCGTGGAGGAAAAATCGGCCGCAGCGCGCACGCGATTCCTCAGCCAGCTGAAGCAACAGGTTGCAGAACAAAAGCTCTCCGGTACCGAGCTGCTGCGCATGAAGGCGGCGCAGGTCGGTGCCAGCGATGCGGCTGAGGTCTATATCCGCAAACTTGAAGCTGCCAAAGTGGCCACGCACGGTCTGGGGCTTCAAAGTGCTGCTGCCCGGCAGGAGCTGGGGGTACTTATCGGCGAGGTCATGCGCGGTAACTTCGGTGCACTGCGCGGCTCCGGGATCACGCTGGCGAACCGGGCAGGATGGATAGACCAGCTGCTGTCGCTGCGCGGGCTTGGGATCGCCGGCCTGGTTGGTGGGATTGCCGCGGCGGTATTCGGGCTGGGTAAAGCCTGGTATGACGGCAGCAAAGAGTCCGAGGAATTTAACAGGCAGCTGATCCTGACCGGGAATTACGCCGGGAAAACGTCCGGACAGCTACAGGCACTGGCGCGCTCACTGGCAGGTAATGGCATCACACAGCATGCTGCTGCAGGTGTGCTGGCGCAGGTTGTCGGAAGTGGTGCGTTTAGCGGTAATGATGTCAGCATGGTGAGCAATGTTGCTGCCAGGCTGCAGCAGGCCACCGGGCAGGCCGTCGACGAAACCATCAACCAGTTTAAACGCCTGAAGGATGATCCGGTTAATGCAGTCACAACGCTCAACGATTCGCTGCATTTTCTGACGGCCACGCAGTATGAACAGATTGCCTCTGCTCAGGCGATGGGAGATACGCAGAAAGCATCAGAGCTTGCCATGCGTGCCTATTCTGATGCGGTCATTCAGCGGGCCGGGGCGGTTGAGGAAAATCTTGGCTCCCTCGAAAAAGCCTGGAACTGGGTGAAGAATGCGGCCTCAGGCGCGTGGGATGCGATGCTGGGCATAGGGCGTAATCCTGACACCGCGATGAAGCGCCAGGACTCTTTTGCTGAATGGCAGGCAGCAGAGAAAGAGTACCGTGCTCTGTCCGGCAATCTCAAGGTTGATCCGGACTATGCCGGTAACAACGTTCTGCAAAAGGCAGATGCGGAAAGGCTGAGAAACGCGCGCCAGCAGGTAGAGCTTAAGAAGCAGGCTTACGATCTTGCCGATAAGCAATATGCCCAGGAAGGGCTGGCAGCCGCGCGGGAAAAAATGCGAACGGACCAGCAGGCTCAGGCAATCCGCAACCAGCAGCAGTTTAACCAGCTGGTGGAGTCCGGCGCGACGGCGGCAGAAAAGCGGGCTTCAGCAGAGAAAAAGCTCAGTCAGCTTATTGAGAAAAACCGCCAGGATGCGAAAGACGGTGTCGCCACGCTGTGGACTGAAAAGGACATTGCCGCTGCCCGCGCCGGGATTGAAAAGCAGTGGAAGGATCCAAAAACGCCGAAAGGCAAAAGCTACTCAACGCCCGCCGGGGATAAAGCCGAGGAAAAGGCGCAGGCCGAACTTCTCACCCTTCAGGCCCAGCTTAAAACGCTTGAGCAGCATACCAGCGTGAACGACGTCATAAGCAAACAGCGTCAGGATCTCTGGCAGACTGAAAATCAGTTCACCGTTCTGCAGGAGGCCGCGGGGCGTCGTCAGCTTACGGCGCAGGAAAAATCCCTGCTGGCGCACAAGGAAGAAACGCTCGAGTACAAGCGGCAGCTGGCCGATTTGGGCGATAAGGTTGCCAGCCAGCAAAAGCTCAACCAGCTGGCCGATCAGGCCGTGAAGTTTGAGCAGCAGCAAAAAGCCGCCAGGGCGGGCCTGCAGGCTCAGTCTGAGGGGGTATCCACCCGGGAAGCCGGGCGACAAACTACGCTGCAGCGTCTCAGCGAAAGCTATTCGTACAACCCTCAGGCGCAGCAAAAGGTTCTCGAAGAGCAAAGGGCGACGTTCGAGGCTGAAGATGCCCTGCGCGCAAACTGGCTGGCCGGTGCAAAACAGGGCTGGGCCGAATATCAGGATTCAGCGACAAACGTTTTCAGCTCTGTTCAGCAGATTTCGCAGGCTACGTTCAGCGGGCTGGCGGGCCAGCTTACCAGCCTGACGACAACCGGGAAGGCGAGCTTCAGGGACTTCACCAGCTCGATCCTTAAAATGATAGTGTCCGTTATCAACCAGCTGCTGGTGGCTTACACCATCCAGAGCGCAATGGGCTGGGTGAGCGGCGGGGCGAAAACCTCCTCTGCAGGGCAGTCATTCGCGGTCCCGTCATACCGGCCACAGGGTTTTGACGTGGGCGGTTTTACCGGGCACGGCGGCAAGTACGAGCCAGCCGGTATCGTTCACCGCGGGGAATTCGTCTTCACCAAAGAATCAACCAGCCGCATCGGCGTGGCTAATCTCTATCGCCTGATGCGCGGGTATGCCTCGGGTGGTCTGGTCGGCGGCGGTAGCGCAGCCGGTGCTGGCATCGGCGGGATCAGTGTTTATGCCCCAGTCAGCATCAGCCAGCAGGGGAGTGACGGGAGCATAAATCAGGCGAACGCCACGGGGACGGCGAAACAGCTGCAGGCGATTGTTCAGCAGACAATCACCGAGCGACTGAAAAAAGAAATGTCCGCAGGCGGCGTGCTTTATTCGAGGAGGACACAGTGACGGACACGTTTACCTGGCGCACGCGAAAAACCGCGCAGGGTACTGAAACAGCCCGAACGCTGCAGGTCCAGTTCGGGGATGGCTACAAACAGATAGCGGGGATGGGGATCAACGACAAACAGGAAACGTGGAACCTGGACTGGACGGGCACCAGACAGGAGGCGGCTGCGCTGCGCGCTTTCCTGATGTCTCACGTTACTAAATCGTTCTGGTGGACCACGCCATGGGGTGAAAAAAAGCTGTTCAGAATGAAGGCCGATTCGTTCAGCGTTTCTTTCCCTACCGGGAAAAAAGCCACTGTGGCCTTCACTTTTGAACAGGCGTTCGCGCCCTGATTTTCTCGACAAACACTGAAAGCTGCCTCCGGGCGGCTTTTTTTATGGGGGGAGTATGAGTTTTACGGCAGACATCCAACAGCTGGAGCCCGGCAGCGTTATTCAGCTGATTGAGATCGACGGCACCGAATTCGGTATGGATCAGGTGCTGCGGTTTCATGCGCACAATATCCAGGAGGAGGGGTGGGCAGCCTTCGCCGCTGAGAACCTGCCCGCCATAATCTGGCAGGGCAACCAGTATGATCCTCATCCTTACGAACTGAAGGGTATGGAGTTATCAAGTACCGGCTCCCAGCCGACGCCCACGCTCTCAGTCGGGAACGTTGGAAACTATGTCACCGCGCTGTGTCTTGAATATGACGATATGGTCAGGGCTAAGATCAAAATCCATACCACGCTTTCGAAGTATCTCGATGCCGCCAACTGGAAAAACGGTAATCCGGGTGCCAGCCCGGCCGATGAGCGCGTACAGCTCTTTTACGTCAATGCTAAAACCGCAGAGACGCGGGTACAGGTTGATTTCGAGCTGTGTTCTCCTTTCGATATTCAGAGCCTGCAGCTGCCGACACGGCAGATTACGCCTGTCTGCACCTGGTGTATGCGGGGCTGGTACAGAAGCGGGACCGGATGCGATTACAACGGCACGAAATACTTTACCAAAGACGGTACGCTGACCGATGACCCGTCGAAAGATGTTTGTGGCGGCCGCCGGCAGGATTGTCAGGATCGTCACGGCCCGGACGCGCCGCTGCCGTTCGGCGGTTTTCCGGCTGCAAACCTGCAGGGGAAATAAAAATGCGTGAAAAATTGCTGGATGCTATCCGTGAGCACGTCGCTGCTGAATACCCCAAAGAAGCCTGCGGCCTGATTGTTCAGTCAGGCCAGCAGCAAATCTATATTCCATGCCGCAACATTGCCGATAAACCTGAGGAGACATTCACGCTCTTCCCGGAAGACCAGCTCGCTGCCCGCGCGCGCGGTGAGATCATCATGCTCATTCATTCCCATCCGGATGTGGTTCGGCTGGTGCCCTCAGAGCTGGACCGCATCCAGTGCGACTGGTCGGGTATTGAGTGGGGGATCATGTCCTGGCCGGACGGGGACTTTTGTACGATCTCTCCGCGTGAAGACCGGGATTATGCCGGGCGGCAGTGGGTGCTGGGTTACGCGGACTGCTGGTCGTTAATCCGTGAATATTATCTGCGCGAATACGGCATTGTTCTCGGGGACTATTCAGTACCTTACGAATGGTGGGAGAGTGGCAAGGAGCAGCTCTACGACGACAACTGGGAGCGCGAGGGATTTGTTGAGATTGCCGCCGGTGCAATGCAGCCCGGGGACATCATCATGATGAGCGTGCAGGCATCGGTGACTAATCACGCCGCGGTATATGTGGGTGACAACATCATTCTCCATCATCTTTTCGGGCACCTTTCTTCGCGAACGCCTTATGGAAAATATTATCGTGACAGAACGGTCCGGGTGGTCAGGCATAAGGACAGAATGCATGGTTAAGACGCTTATTCTCGAAGGGAAAATGGCTAAAAAATTCGGCAAACGCGTTCAGTTTGATGTTGCCGATCTGCGCGAAATGCTCAGGGCCATGTGTTCACAGGTTCCCGGATTCAAAAAATATATGTCGGAAGCTCATATGAAGGGGATCCGTTTCGCCTTTTTTAACGGTGACAACAATATCGGGCTGGAAGAGTTCGATATTACCCGCGGTGGAAGCGTGTACCGGATCGTGCCCGTTTATGAGGGGGCCAAAAGTTCTGGCGTCCTGCAGATAGTTGTCGGTGCCGTTGCGCTGGTCGCTGCATTCTTTACCGCCGGTGCGAGTATGGCAGCCTGGGGGGCGGCGATGAGTGCAACAGCCATCAGCGCCACGTCAATTTTGACCGGGGTCGGAGTGTCAATGATGCTGGGCGGCGTTGTCCAGATGCTTACGCCCCAGCCATCCTTCGGCGCGGGTAAATCCTCCAGCACGGACAACACGCCTAACTACGCCTTCGGGGCGCCGGTTAATACCGTCGCTATGGGGCATCCTGTCCCCCTGGCCTACGGTCTGATCGAGGCAGGGGGAGCGATAGTCAGCGCCGGTATGTACTCGAGCGATCAGCAGTAGGCCAGCGGCCACTAACTTAAAGGTGCTTCGGCACCTTTTTTTATGGGTGAAAAAATGCAGCTTCTTAAACAAGAAACCATCCTGCAGGGTGCCAAAGGGGGCGGGGGTAGCGCGCATACTCCGGTTGAGCAGCCTGACGATCTGCTGTCGGTCGCAAAATTAAAAATGCTCATTGCCGTTTCTGAGGGGGAAATACAGGGCGACCTGACCGCACAGAACATTTTTCTCAACGATACGCCGCTGGCAAACGACAGCGGGGAGTACAACTTCAGCGGCGTGAAATGGGAGTTCCGCAAGGGCACACAGGACCAGACCTATATTGCCGGGATGCCCCAGGTCGATAACGAGCTGGCGGTGGGCACAACTGTCACCACCACCGCGCCCTGGACACGCCAGTTTACCAACCTTTCCCTGGATGCCATCCGCATCAAGCTCAGCCTTCCGGACCAGTATCTCTATAAAGATAACGGCGATATGGTGGGCACGGTTACCGAGTATGCGATCGATTTATCAACGGACGGCGGCGCCTGGAAAACGGTTGTAAACGGCAAGTTTGACGGAAAGACCACGACGGAATATCAGCGTGACCACCGTATCGATCTGCCAAAATCCACGTCCGGCTGGTCTGTCAGGGTCAGGCGTATTACGGCTGATGCCAGCGGATCAAATTCGAAACTGGTTAACGCCTTCAAGGTGTTTTCGTATGCGGAAGTCATCGACAGCAAGCTTCGTTATCCTCTGACGGCGCTACTGTATGTCGAAGTGGACAGCAGCCAGTTCAACGGCAGCGCACCGAAGGTGACCTGTAAGATAAAGGGCAAGCTGATAAAGGTTCCGGATAACTATGATCCGATAACCCGAACCTATTCTGGCTCATGGTCCGGCGGTTTCAAAATGGCCTGGTCCAATAACCCCGCCTGGATATTTTACGATCTGGTTCTGGATGAAATTTACGGCATGGGCACGCGCGTGGATGCGTCCATGGTGGATAAGTGGGCGCTGTACTCAATAGCCCAGTATTGCGACGAAATGGTTTCCGACGGTGCCGGTGGCACCGAACCGCGTTTCACCTGCAACGTTTTCATTCAGAGCCAGGAGGACGCCTGGCAGGTACTTAACGATCTCGCCGCGGTATTTCGTGGCATAACGTTCTGGGGCAACGATCAGATTTATGTCCAGGCAGACGTCCCGCAGGACGATGTTGACTGGGTTTATAACGCCTCAAACGTTATCGATGGGCTGTTTACTTATGCGGGCGGCTCATACAAGAATCGCTACAGCTCCTGCCTGGTGTCCTGGTCGGATCCGCAGAACCATTACAGCGATACCGTTGAGGGGGTCTACGATTCGGCGCTTGTAGAGCGTTATGACGTCCGGCAGACGTCCCTGACCGCAATCGGCTGCACCTCGCAAAGTGAAGCGCACCGGCGCGGTCGCTGGGTACTACTCTCCAATGCCAAAGACGGTACCGTATCATTTGGCGTGGGGCTAGATGGCTACATCCCGCTGCCTGCTGAAATTATCGGTGTCGCCGATCCTTTCCGTTCCGGCAAGGAGAACGGGGGACGCATCAGGGCTGTCAACGGCCGCCAGATTACGCTGGATCGAGAAATAGACTACGCGGCGAAAGATCGGCTGGTGGTTAACCTACCTGATGGAAAAGCTCAGACGCGCACAATCAGTGCGGTGAGCGCAGATAAAAAAACGGTGACGGTGGCCACCGCATTTAGTCAGGCACCTGTGGCGGGTGCTGTCTGGGCGATAGACAGTGATAACCTCGCAATACAGTACTTCAGGGTCACCTCAATCGCGGCTAACGACGACAGCACAGGCGGTTTCACTATTACGGCCGTTCAGCACGATCCAAACAAATATCGTTACATCGATGACGGCGTTCGGGTCGAGTCGCCCCCGATCACCGTCACGCCGATAAGCGTCCTGTCTGCTCCGAAGAATATCGTGGTGACTGAGAGCGATCATGTGTCTCAGGGGCTGACTGTAGCAAGCCTGGACGTGTCATGGGATAAGGTAGAGGGCGCAATCCAGTATGTTGCCCAGTGGCGTAAGGACAACGGGGACTGGATAAACGTTCCGGTTACCAGCGCGCAGGGTTTCTCGGTTCAGGGCATTTATTCCGGCAGCTATGACGTGCGCGTCCGGGCGCTGAATGCGCAGGATACGTCGTCACCATGGGGATACGGTGAAACAACTTATCTCTCCGGTAAAACGGGAAAACCGGGTACTCCGCTCAACTTCCTGGCGACCGAAGATGTGGTCTGGCATATCGACCTGACCTGGAAATTTCCGGATGGCTCAGGCGATACGGCCTATACAGAGATTCAGCGCGCCACAACTGCCGACTACGCCAATCCTGAACTGCTGGTCCTGGTGCCGTACCCGGCTGCAGATTATCAGCATGGCCCCATGCCTGCCGGCGTTCGCCAGTGGTACCGCGCGCGCCTGATTGACCGTATCGGTAACGCCGGGGACTGGACCGACTGGATCATGGGCACGTCCTCGATAGATGTCAGCGAAATAACGAATGACATTCTGGAGGATATGAAAGAGTCGGAAACGTTCAAGGACCTGATCGAGAACGCGGTGGACAGCAATGAAAAAATTGCTGGCATGGCTAACGATATCAAGCAGGCCAACGACGAACTGGAGCAGCAGGCGAAGGACATTGCCAAAAATGCCCAGGACGTCGGGAAGGTTCAGACCAGCGTTAATGAGCTTTCAAGCACGGTCGGGAATGTTTCGTCTTCACTCAGTCAGCTTGAGCAGACCGTTGCGACGGCTGATACCGCGCTGGGCCAGCGAATCGACAGCATCAGTGTGTCTATGGACGGCATGACGGGCGGGGTCAAGAACTCAGCCATTGCCATTATCCAGAACGGGCTGGCGCAGGTGGCCACACGTAAAAGGCTATCCGCAACGGTCGCCGGTAACAGCGCGCAGCTGGATCGTATTGATGAGGTAATCGTTAACGAGAAGGAGGCAACGGCACGTTCGCTGCTGAGCCTGCAGACGGACGTTAACGGCAACAAGGCATCCATCAATAGCCTGAATCAGACGTTCTCTGATTACCAGCAGGCCACGGCCACGCAGATAAACGGCATAACGGCGACGGTGAACGGGCATACCTCCGCCATCACCACTAACGCTCAGGCGATAGCGAACGTAAACGGCGAACTCAGCGCGATGTATAACATCAAGGTTGGCGTCTCCAGCAACGGGCAGTATTACGCCGCGGGGATGGGGATCGGCGTTGAGAATACGCCATCCGGCATGCAGTCGCAGGTTATCTTCCTGGCTGACCGCTTCGCCGTCACCACGGCAGCCGGAAACAGTGTGGCTTTGCCGTTCGTGATCCAGAACGGGCAGACATTCATTCGGGCCAGTTTCATTCAGGACGGCACCATTGAGAATGCCAAAATCGGCAACTATATCCAGTCGAATAATTATGTGGCTGGATCTGCAGGCTGGAAGCTTGATAAGGGAGGGACGTTCGAAATCAACGGCGTGGCCGGGGGCGGGAGGATGCTGATAACCAGCACTCTCATTCGCATCTACGACAGCAACAATGTGCTGCGCGTCAGAATGGGGTTATGGTAATGCCACAGGGTTTGCAATGTTGGGATAGTGCAGGGCGGGTTGCAGTTGATTTAAGCGATTATGCGATCCGGTATATCGGAAGCACCTCTGTAACTTTTGCTGCGGGGGAGACGTCGAAAAACGTTTCTTTCGGGGGAATAACACAGGACGGCTCATTTATTTCGATTGTGTCTACTGGCGCTACGGTCAATGAATACCACTGCCGCGCATATAACGGCGGTTTTACTGCTTATTATTTACCGACAACCGGAAGCCCTGCGATAACACTCAATGTGGAGGTTTATAACTTTCAATGAGCGGATTCGAAGTTTATAACAGCGATGGTAAACTGCTGGTGGACTCACAAAACAGGTCCACCCTTTTTTATGACCAGCGGACTCTCAGAGCTGTTGAGAGTAAGGGTTATTACCAGGTAGATAGCCCGTTTGGTAATGGCAGCACGCTGGGTTTTACACCGCAGCAATTCTGGAATGACGGCAGATTGCGATGGCTGAAGTTGGGCACAAACAGTTACGGTATGCCGGGTGCAGACCTGCTTGAAGATAATGCGGGGAGTATGATCCGGACTGCACGTAATATTGGAATGCAGAGCGGTTATCTTGACGTATTTGACAGCGGAGGGAATCTCATATGGAGCGCAGCTTCCGCATCGAAAATGCCACGTGTTGTCGGGTTCTTCGATGTGCCGGCGAACTATGATCTGCAGAACAATACGCTTTCCGTGAGCCTGAGCTTTAACCCCTGGATTCTGGTAAATAACTGCCCTGGCAATCTCAGCGATGATGGAACCGTTACGGGCTATTCAGGGATAGTGCTCAAATGGACGGGCTCACAGCTGCAGGGGCGGTACATTTCAAAAAACCAGCGCAGCTGGAGCCAGACATTTCAGGGCAGGGGATTACGAATCCCCATTGCTCAGTTTGTCGGTATTTGACTCAGGGGAAACGCGAGGGTACTGAGTGGCAATCATATTTTGTCTCACCCCTTTCGCTGCGTTGAAGCGATAAACAACATCAAGTTTATCGGTTTTTTTATAGCAAATATTACTGAGCCGTTTATTTATATGTCGGCTAAATATTCCATTGCTACTGTCAGAAATAACCGTCATTTCCCGTGTGGCGCAGTCAATATTCACGTGAATATCACCGCCCAATGATAAACGGGTAGCTTCAACCGGATAGTCCATTCTGAATGCGTTGTCTGTGTGTTTACTGGAACATCCAGCCAGCAGCAAAAATACTGCAGCAAATAATCGTTTCATTTCTACATTCCTGTAAATGCGGGAATATCCATTTTATTAGAGTTTAAAAAATAGTCAGATTGATATGAGCGATCAATTTTACATGATTGATCGTTTCAAACGATCGTTATTATCGAGAGGTAGTTCATGCTTTATAACACTGGCACTATCGCTATTAACGGAAATACCGCAACCGGCACTGGCACAAACTGGACGGCACCGGCCAGCCAGGTACGCGCTGGCCAGACGATTATCGTCATGTCTAACCCGGTCCAGATGTTTCAGATTTCATCCGTGAACAGCGCCACGTCAATGACGGTTACGCCATCTGCTTCCCCGGCGCTGAGCGGCCAGAAGTACGGCATTCTGGTATCTGACAATATCTCGGTCGATGGCCTGGCACAGGCGATGTCTCAGCTTATCAAAGAGTATGACGAGAATATCGGTGCGTGGGAGACGTTCGCCACCACATCGGCAAATCAGAGCATCACCGTTACCATCAACGGGGCCTCCGTTAATATTCCCGCTATTGGCGTACTTGCCAGAAAGGGGGTAAACAGCGATATCACTGAGCTGAAAGGACTCACTACTGCGCTTTCTATTGCGCAGGGTGGGACCGGGGCAACAACTGCAGAAGGCGTTCGCCAAAACCTCGGTTT
>NZ_JBMKIF010000044.1:0-25400 GCF_049238025.1 Enterobacter cloacae complex sp. IR5458 | reverse complement strand
GCGGCTTTCGCTCACCGTTGCGAGGTGGCGTATATTACGCTTTCCTCTTTCAGAGTCAAGCGTTTATTTTGCTTTTCTCTGCTGACCCGGCGGCGTGTGTGCCGTTGTTCCGTGTCAGTGGAGGCGCATTATAGGGAGTAATTCCGAACCTGCAAGGATAAAGTGAAAATTATTTACTGACTGCTCACTTTCCAGGCAAAACACTTCCCAGACCTCAATTCTCGCCTGGTTTTTAAACAAAAACGAGCCGCAAGCGGCTCGTTTTTGCGTTTTGTGACTTACTGCACTGCCACAATACGATCGTCGTTGGCTTCCAGACGGATAACTTTGCCCGGAATCAGCTCCCCGGACAGGATCTGCTGCGCCAGCGGGTTTTCGATCTGCTGCTGGATAGTACGTTTCAACGGACGCGCACCATACACCGGATCATAACCGTTCTCGCTCAGCAGTTTCAGCGCATCGTCAGAGATGTGAATTTCATATCCACGCTCTTCCAGACGTTTGTACAGACGCTGCAGCTGGATCTGCGCAATCGACGCAATGTGTTTCTCACCCAGAGGATGGAACACCACCACTTCATCAATACGGTTGATGAACTCTGGACGGAAGCTATGGCTGACAACCCCCATAACCAGATCCTTCATATGGCCGTAGTCCAGCTCACCGAAACGTTCCTGAATCAAATCAGAACCCAGGTTCGATGTCATAATGACGACAGTATTACGGAAGTCGACCGTTCTCCCCTGCCCGTCAGTCAGACGGCCATCATCCAGCACCTGAAGCAGAATGTTGAACACATCCGGGTGCGCTTTTTCCACCTCATCCAGCAGAATGACGGAATAAGGACGGCGACGCACCGCTTCTGTCAGATAGCCACCTTCTTCATAACCGACATATCCTGGAGGCGCCCCGACCAGACGCGAGACGGAGTGTTTTTCCATAAACTCGGACATGTCGATGCGCACCATCGCATCGTCGCTATCGAACATAAAGTTAGCCAGCGCTTTGCACAGCTCGGTCTTACCGACACCGGTCGGCCCCAGGAACAGGAACGAACCAATCGGGCGATTAGGATCGGACAGCCCCGCACGGCTACGGCGGATGGCATTGGAGACGGCCTCAACCGCCTCGTCCTGACCGATCACGCGCTGATGCAGATCCTGCTCCATACGCAGCAGTTTATCGCGTTCGCTTTCCATCATGCGCGCCACCGGAATACCGGTCCAGCGAGCCAGCACTTCCGCAATTTCTGCATCCGTCACTTTATTACGTAACAGACGCATGGTTTTGCCTTCCGACTGCGTGGCGATCTCAAGCTGTTTTTCCAGCTCAGGGATTTTGCCGTACTGCAACTCGGACATTCGCGCCAGATCGCCCACACGGCGAGCCTGTTCGATGGCAATTTTCGCCTGCTCAAGTTCCGCTTTAATGGTCTGCGTGCCAGACAGTGAAGCTTTCTCGGCTTTCCACTCTTCTTCCAGCTCAGAATACTGACGCTCTTTGTCGTCCAGTTCTTCGTTGAGCATATCGAGGCGTTTCTTACTGGCTTCATCAGACTCTTTCTTCAGCGCCTGCTGTTCCAGCTTGAGCTGAATGATACGACGGTCGAGCCTGTCCAGCTCTTCCGGTTTCGAGTCAATCTGCATACGAATGCTCGACGCCGCTTCATCAATCAGGTCGATCGCTTTATCCGGCAACTGACGGTCAGCAATATAACGGTGCGAAAGCGTCGCCGCCGCCACAATCGCCGGGTCGGTGATTTGCACATGGTGATGCAGCTCATAACGTTCTTTCAGACCACGCAAAATCGCGATGGTATCTTCAACGCTTGGCTCGGCAACAAACACTTTCTGGAAACGACGTTCCAGAGCAGCATCTTTCTCAATGTACTGGCGGTACTCATCCAGCGTCGTGGCGCCAACGCAATGCAGTTCACCACGTGCCAGGGCTGGTTTCAGCATGTTCCCGGCATCCATCGCGCCGTCGGCCTTACCGGCCCCCACCATGGTGTGCAGTTCGTCAATAAACAGAATGACGTTGCCTTCCTGTTTAGCCAGGTCGTTAAGCACACCTTTCAGACGCTCTTCAAACTCACCGCGGTATTTCGCCCCGGCCACCAGCGCCCCCATATCCAGTGCCAGCACGCGGCGACCTTTCAGCCCTTCCGGCACTTCACCGTTTACGATACGCTGCGCCAGCCCTTCAACAATGGCGGTTTTACCCACACCGGGCTCACCAATCAGAACCGGGTTGTTCTTGGTACGACGCTGCAATACCTGAATCGTACGGCGGATCTCTTCGTCACGGCCGATGACCGGGTCAAGTTTGCCCTGCTCAGCACGTTCGGTCAGATCGACCGTAAATTTCTTCAAAGCCTGACGTTGGTCTTCGGCTCCCTGATCGTTCACGCTTTCACCTCCGCGCATTTTCTCAATCGCCTGAGTCACATTGGCGGTGGTTGCACCGGCAGATTTCAGCAGGTCGGTTAAGGTACCGCGTGATTCAAGCGCCGCCAGAACAAACAGCTCTGACGAAATAAAGTTGTCCCCACGTTTTTGCGCCAGCTTGTCGCAAAGGTTCAGCACGCGCACCAGATCCTGAGACGGCTGAACATCACCGCCGGTACCTTCTACCTGCGGTAAACGGCTCAGTGCCTGATCGATAGCGGTGCGTAACTGGCCAGCATTAATGCCAGCAGACGTTAATAAAGGACGTACCGATCCCCCTTCCTGATTCAGCAAGGCGCTCATTAAATGAAGAGGTTCGATGAATTGGTTGTCGTGCCCCAGCGCGAGCGACTGGGCATCGGCAAGAGCAAGCTGGAATTTATTAGTAAGACGATCCAGACGCATAACTCCTCCCATAAACAGGTCAAATTTGCTACTGGAGATTAAATGAGGTCATCCCTCAATTATTCAAGGTTAATGATCTGAATTATGTGAAAAGAAAACGGCACGTTCCGGATCGTCTTGATTCTTTAGGTTATATCAGCCAAATAAAACTTGCCATACGACCCGTAGTCTTGTCGCGGCGATAAGAGAAAAAATCACCCTTTTCGGTGAAAGTACAGCGATCTCCGCCGAAGATCTGCGTGACACCGACGCTATTCAGGCGCTGACGGGCAAGCTGGTAAATATCTGCCAGATATTTTTCACCGGAAGGCTGAAAAGCCTCAGCGGCTTGCGGATCTTTTTCCATGAATGCTTCGCGAACTTCCGGCCCCACTTCAAAAGCACGAGGGCCAATCGCCGGACCCAGCCAGGCCATGATATTGGCGGAATCATCGTTAAAGCAGGCGACGGTCTCTTCCAGCACGCCCTCACACAATCCACGCCAGCCTGCATGCGCGGCAGCCACTTCAGTACCTGCCCGGTTACAGAACAAAACCGGCAGACAATCGGCGGTCATAACGGCACAAACCGTGCCCGGAGTATTGCTGTAAGAGGCGTCTGCGCGTTTAGAAGCGTAAGGTTCTCCCGTCAGCTTCAGCACCGCTTTACCATGAACCTGTTCCAGCCAGACCGGTTTCGAGGGCAGATTCCCCGCTGCAAACAGACGCCTGCGGTTCTCTTCTACGTGCTCCAGGTTATCGCCACAGTGTGCGCCGAGATTCAACGACTCCCACGCGCCCTGGCTGACTCCGCCAGTACGGGTTGAGCTGCAGGCGGCCACGCCTTCAGGTAGTGGCCACTCCGGGACAATCAGTTTGGTCATAACCAGTCCACATGGTCCTTATGTTCTTCGAAATCAGCACGCATGGCGTCAATCAGTTCCACCATATCCTGTGGGAGAGGCGCATGCCACTCCATCTGAATACCGGTGATGGGATGATAGAGACGCAGCATGGTCGCGTGAAGCGCCTGACGATCGAACTTGCGCAGTACGCTGATGAACTCATCCGATGCGCCTTTTGGCGGACGCGGACGACCGCCGTATACCTGATCCCCCACCAGCGGATGGGTGATGTGGGCCATATGAACACGGATCTGGTGCGTACGACCGGTTTCCAGGCGCAGGCGCAGGCGCGTATGAATACGGAAGTGCTCCATAATGCGATAGTGCGTCACCGCTGGTTTCCCCATCGGGTGCACCGACATATGAGTGCGTTTGGTCGGGTGACGGCTAATCGGTTCTTCTACCGTGCCGCCAGCGGTCATGTGGCCAATGGCTACCGCTTCGTATTCACGGGTAATTTCACGCAGCTGCAGTGATTCCACCAGACGGGTCTGAGCAGGAACGGTCTTTGCCACGACCATCAGACCGGTGGTGTCTTTATCCAGACGGTGAACGATACCCGCGCGCGGGACGTCAGCAATCGGTGGATAGTAATGGAGAAGTGCATTAAGTACCGTACCGTCAGGGTTCCCCGCCCCCGGATGAACAACCAGGTCGCGCGGCTTGTTGATTACCAGAATGTCATCATCTTCATAGACGATGTCCAGTGGGATATCCTGCGGCTCGAAGCGGATTTCCTCTTCGATTTCAGCATTGATGGCAACAGCTTCCCCACCAAACACTTTCTCTTTTGGTTTGTCCCAGATCTTGCCGTTTACCAGCACGCGCTGGTCAAGGATCCATTCTTTTATGCGTGAACGCGAATAATCAGGGAACAATTCGGCCAAAGCCTGATCTAAGCGTTGACCGAGCTGATTTTCGGAGACTGTTGCGGTGAGTTCTACTCGTTGTGCCATAAACTGCTTCTTTGTTTAACGTTGGGTTTTACGGCTTTGCCGTTTAATATAGTGTGCTATTGTAGCTGGTCTTAATCGGGAGCAGGAACAGAGTTTCTCCCGGACAAACATTTGAGGAAAGTCAAAACGTCATGACGCGCATGAAATATCTGGTGGCAGCGGCCACGTTGAGCCTGGCTTTGGTGGGCTGCTCCGGTTCGAATGAACAGGTCCCTGACAATCCGCCGAATGAAATCTATGCGACTGCACAACAAAAGTTGCAGGACGGTAACTGGAAACAGGCGATAACGCAACTGGAAGCGTTGGATAATCGCTATCCATTTGGTCCGTATTCGCAGCAGGTACAGTTAGATCTTATCTACGCCTACTACAAAAATGCCGACCTGCCGCTGGCTCAGGCAACTATCGATCGTTTCATGCGTCTGAATCCGACTCATCCTAACATCGATTACGTCATGTATATGCGCGGTCTGACCAACATGGCGCTGGATGACAGTGCTCTGCAGGGCTTCTTCGGCGTGGATCGTTCCGATCGTGATCCCCAGCATGCGCGTGATGCCTTCAATGACTTCTCCAAACTGGTGCGCGGCTATCCAAACAGTCAGTACGTGACCGACGCGACCAAACGTCTGGTGTTCCTGAAAGATCGCCTGGCGAAGTATGAATACTCCGTTGCGGAATACTATACCCGCCGTGGCGCATGGGTTGCCGTGGTTAACCGCGTAGAAGGTATGCTGCGTGATTACCCGGATACTCAGGCAACGCGTGACGGCCTGAAGCTGATGGAAAATGCTTACCGTCAGATGCAGATGACCACTCAGGCTGAAAAAGTGGCGAAAATTATCGCCGCGAATAGCAGCAACACCTGATAGTGCTTCAATGCAAAACGGCAGCCCGAAGGCTGCCGTTTTTGTATCCATTTCTGATATTCGCTGAAGCGCTTTACCTCAACTCATCCCGTCAACTATGACCGCAATTTTTGCCTTCCACAAGGTAAATCTCACCTCTTCCTGCCCTGCCTCACAAAAAAGATTCCCTGACAAAAACCGACAAAATAACGTGATCTAAATCACACATTTTGACATTAGGTCGGGTATGCTGGAATCACCAAGACGGAAAGACAAGAGGTAAAATTTATGACAATGAACATTACCAGTAAACAAATGGAAATTACTCCGGCAATTCGCCAGCACGTCGCAGACCGTCTCGCCAAACTGGATAAATGGCAAACTCACCTGATTAACCCGCATATCATTCTGTCTAAGGAGCCACAGGGTTTCATCGCTGACGCAACTATCAATACTCCAAACGGCCATCTGGTCGCCAGCGCAAAACATGAAGATATGTACACGGCTATTAACGATTTGATCAACAAGCTGGAACGGCAGCTCAATAAAGTGCAACACAAAGGTGAAGCCCGTCGCGCCGCATCCTCGGTGAAAGACGCCAGCTTCGCGGAAGAAGTTGAAGAAGAGTAATCCTTTAAATTGAGTGTACCGCCAACGCGCCTTCGGGCGCGTTTTTTATTGACAGGGTGAAAACAGTACAGGTACTTTAACGGTATCAATCACAGGATGATGTTATGAAACTTACGCCGTTCTTCTTCGCATTCTTTTTTACCTTCCCCTGACCGGGAGGCGTTTCGTCGTGTGATAAAGAATGCGAAGACGAACAACAAGGCCTCCCACACCGGGGGGCCTTTTTTATTGATAACGATAAAATGAGACAGGCGACACTATGACACCGGAAAACCCGTTACTGGACCTGCGCGTAAAAATCAGCGCGCTGGATGAGAAATTACTGGCACTGCTGGCCGAACGTCGCATGCTCGCCGTTGAAGTAGGGAAAGCCAAACTGGACTCCCATCGTCCGGTACGTGATATTGACCGCGAACGCGATCTGCTGGAACGTCTGATCCAGCTCGGCAAAGCGCACCACCTCGATGCCCATTACATCACCCGGTTGTTCCAGCTCATCATTGAAGACTCCGTTCTCACTCAGCAAGCGCTGCTCCAGCAGCATCTGAACAAAACTAACCCGCATTCTGCGCGTATCGCCTTCCTCGGCCCGAAAGGCTCTTACTCTCACCTGGCCGCACGTCAATATGCCGCTCGCCATTTCGAAGAATTTATTGAGAGCGGCTGCGCAAAATTTGCCGATATCTTTAACCAGGTCGAGACCGGCCAGGCGGATTACGCCGTCGTGCCCATTGAAAACACCAGTTCGGGTGCCATCAACGACGTTTACGATTTGCTGCAGCACACCAGCCTGTCGCTGGTTGGCGAGCTGACGATCCCTATCGATCACTGCGTGCTGGTCTCCGGCTCAACCGATCTGAGCAAGATAGAAACCGTCTACAGTCATCCCCAGCCGTTCCAGCAGTGCAGCCAGTTCCTGAACCGCTATCCGAGCTGGAAAATCGAGTACACCGAAAGCACCTCCGCGGCAATGGAAAAAGTGGCGCAGGCTAACTCGCCAGCCGTCGCTGCACTCGGTAGCGAGGCGGGTGGCGCGTTGTATGGCTTACAGGTGCTGGAGCGCAACCTGGCAAACCAGACGCAAAATATTACCCGTTTCGTGGTGCTGGCGCGCAAGTCCATCAATGTGTCAGACCAGGTACCAGCGAAAACCACGCTGCTGATGGCGACCGGACAACAGGCGGGTGCACTGGTTGAAGCCCTGCTGGTGCTGCGCAACCACAACCTGATCATGACCAAACTGGAATCGCGTCCAATTCACGGTAACCCGTGGGAAGAGATGTTTTATCTCGATATCCAGGCCAACCTGGAGTCTGCCTCCATGCAGAAGGCCCTGCGTGAACTGGGTGAGATTACCCGTTCCATGAAAGTGCTGGGCTGCTATCCGAGCGAAAACGTCGTGCCTGTCGATCCAAGCTAACGTTCGATAAAGCGACTTTTCTTCATCCCTGCCACATTTACGGGCAGGGTGAAGATGGCGCCGGAGAGCGGATACTCAGCCACCTCTTCTGCATCCATATTTTCCCGCGTGGTCGTAATGAACAGCGTTTTCATATCATCGCCGCCAAAGCAGACCATCGTCGGGCAACGTACAGGCAAGCGATACTCTTCCAGCTGCTCCCCTTGCGGTGAAAAACGCGCGATACGCCAGCCGTCAAACAGTGCGCTCCAGTAGCAGCCTTCCACATCGACTGCCGCGCCGTCCGGTATCCCTTCGCCCTCTTTAAACTGACGAAAGATCTCGCGTCTGCCGGGTTCACCCTGCTCATCAACCGGAGTGCGATAGATCACCCCATTGGGCGTATCGGAGGTATACATCCACCGCTTATCCGGACTAAACGCTAAGCCGTTATGCCCGTGAATATCACACTGGATTACTTTCGGTGTCAGATCGTTGTCGATACGCATCAGCAACGCGCCGTTGTAATCCCCCGGCCCCCAGAACGTCCCCGCATAGAAACGCCCCATACTGTCGGTTCCCCCGTCATTAAAACGCGCCAGCTGTGGGTTAGAGGGGTTATCGCACACCTTACGCTGCAGGAGGCCATGCTTATCGGCAAGCCAGATGCCATTGCGCATGGCCACGATAAACCCGCCGCGTTCACGCAACGCAAAACAGCCCACTTCCTCATGGAAAGAGAGCACGGTGTGTTCTGCCTTTGGCAGATGATATCGGTGGATTTCGCCTTCCAGGATATCGGCCCAGTAGAGCGCATGCTCTTCAGCGCTCCATGTCGGACATTCAGGCAGGTGCCCGGTGTAATTCAACATCAGCTGCGGTTCAGCCATGACAGTTCCCCAAAATGAAAAAAGCCAGCAATGCTGGCTTTCAGTATATACATCATCGGATTACTGGCGACTGTCATTTGCCTGGCGCAACAGCGTGCGGCTCTCGCTCTGGAAACGCGTGGCGTAATCACCGAACCAATGCTCCACTTTACGGAAACTGTCGATAAACGCCTGCTTGTCGCCATGCTCCAGCAGCGTAATGGCTTCGCCAAAGCGCTGATAGTAACGTTTGATCAGTGCCAGGTTATTTTCGGACGACATAATAATGTCGGCGTAAAGCTGGGGATCCTGCGCAAACAGACGTCCAACCATCGCCAGTTCCAGACGATAGATCGGTGATGAGAGCGCCAGCAGCTGTTCAAGCTGCACGTTCTCTTCCGCCAGATGCAGACCGTAGGCAAAGGTCGCAAAGTGGCGCAGTGCCTGAATAAACGCCATGTTCTGATCGTGCTCAACCGCGCTGATGCGGTGCAGTCGTGCGCCCCATACCTGAATCTGTTCGAGGAACCACTGATAGGCTTCCGGCTGACGCCCGTCGCAGTAAACCACCACTTGCTTCGCCAGGCTGCCGCTGTCCGGGCCAAACATCGGGTGCAGACCCAGTACCGGACCCGTATGCGCGGCCAGCATTGCCTGCAGCGGACCATTTTTGACAGAAGCAAGGTCCACCAGGATGCAATCCTGCGGTAAAGGCGGAAGTTTTCCGATGATCTGCTCCGTCACGTGGATCGGCACGCTGACGATAACCATTCCCGCGTCTTTCATCAGTTCTGGCGCCTGGGCCCAGTCCTCTTTCTCCAGAATGCGCACCTGGTAGCCAGAAAGCGTCAGCATTTTTTCAAACAGACGCCCCATCTGCCCGCCGCCGCCGACAATCACCACCGGACGCAGGGACGGACAGAGGGTTTTGAAGCCTTTGTCGTTTTCGCTGGAATAGGATTCGCGCATTACGCGACGCAGCACATCTTCAATCAAATCCGGCGAAACACCCAGCGACTGGGCCTCTTTACGACGGGAAGCCAGCATTGAGGCTTCGCGCTCCGGAACGTAAATCGGCAGGCCGTATTTACTTTTTACTTCACCGACTTCAGCAACCAGTGCCATACGGCGCGCCAGCAGATCCAGCAGCGCCTTGTCCACTTCATCAATTTGATCGCGTAATGCGGTCAATTCAGCAACCATAGCTAACCTCTTAAGCCAGACGCGTCGCCAGCTGGCCATTTAAATCTTTATGGATCTCTCGCAGCAGCGCATCGGTGGTTTCCCAGCTGATGCAGGCATCCGTCACGGAGACGCCGTGCTTCATCGCACTGCGCGGTTGTTCAGATGACTGATTACCTTCATGAATGTTGCTCTCAATCATCAGACCGATAATCGAACGGTTGCCGTCTTTGATCTGTGCGACCACGGATTCGGCAACCGCGGGCTGGCGACGATAATCTTTATTCGAATTACCATGACTGCAATCTACCATCAGTGCCGGGCGCAGTCCCGCCTGCTCCATCTCTTTTTCACACTGCGCCACATCTGCCGGGCTGTAGTTTGGCGCTTTACCGCCGCGCAGGATCACATGACCGTCCGGGTTACCCTGAGTTTGCAGGAGGCACACCTGGCCCGCCTGGTTGATACCCACAAAACGATGCGGCATTGCGGCGGCGCGCATAGCGTTGATCGCCGTCGCCAGACTACCATCGGTACCGTTTTTAAAACCAACCGGCATCGACAGACCAGACGCCATCTCGCGGTGGGTTTGCGATTCCGTCGTCCGCGCACCAATCGCAGACCAGCTGAACAGATCGCCCAGGTATTGCGGGCTGTTCGGATCAAGCGCTTCGGTTGCCAGCGGCAGCCCCATGCTAACCAGCTCCACCAGCAGGCGACGCGCAATCTTCAGCCCTGCTTCCACATCAAACGAGCCATCCATGTGCGGATCGTTAATCAACCCTTTCCAGCCAACGGTCGTGCGTGGCTTCTCAAAATAGACGCGCATCACCAGATAGAGGCTATCGCTGACCTCCTCCGCTAATACTTTAAAGCGATGAGCGTACTCAATGGCGGTTTCAAGATCGTGAATAGAGCAAGGACCACAGACCACCAGCAGGCGCGGATCGCGACCAGCGATAATGTCAGAAATGGTCTGGCGAGAGTGCTCAATTTGAGCCTCCTGCGCGGCACTCAGCGGGAATGCTGCTTTCAGTTGATCCGGGGTAATTAAAACCTGTTCGTCAGTGATATGTACGTTGTTCAGCGCGTCTTTTTGCATGATGGCGATCCTGTAATGCTCGTTTGCGATAGTTGTTATCCTCGATGAGGTGAAGCAACGATACCACAACAAGTAAAGATTTCAATCCAAAATCCGTAAATATTAATTTACAGAAGCTCATTATTAGCAAAAAACAGCCGTTAAATACGTAAACTTTAAATTACACTCCGCTTTTCTTCCGCCAGGCTATGCTGAAGAAAAAAGGAGAATCGCTATGCGCTCAATTGCTCTGGTGCTGTTGTTGCTGTTTTTATCGGGCTGCCAGATTAATCCTTACACTTTTCAGCCCCACTGGACGAGTCCGGACTGGTTCAGTGCCGGAAAAGAAGACGCGATGAATGGCCTGCCGGTTAAAGATAACCAGACCCTGGCCGATAGTTTTAATGACTCTCATGTTGATCGTAGCGAATATCTCCGCGGCTACGCTGATGGTCAGAAGAAAGTATGCGAAGAGGGTTTTATTCATGCCTGGGGATTAGCGGGCAAATCTTATCCAGCCAGTTGTGATAGTGTTGAAAATGCTGTGAAACTCCGTGCGTCATGGCAAAAAGGAATGGACGAAAGTATGCGTTCCAGCAGACTTAATTAAGTCTGTGTTTATCCCCTGGAAAATAAACCAATGTAGGATTTAGCTTAGGTCAGCCGAAGGCTATTTCTGACATAATGACGGCTCAGACAAACAATGGTATTCTGCCCGCATCTCTTAAGGACATCTATTTCCGGAGCGGTACGGCGGATTCTGGTGAGAAATTCATACTTGATCTCTTTGTTCCGACTCACTCTGGTGTTAATGCTGTTTCTTATGGTGGGCCCGGCGACGGCAGGCGCGCTCACGGAGACGGATAAATCGGTACGTTCGATTGTCTCGGGGATTGTGAGCTATACGCGATGGCCGTCACTTTCCGGACAGCCCAGGCTTTGCATTTATGCCACCTCTCACTACACGCACGCACTCAGCGGCAATGAAGGGCATACCGAGTTACCCTACACTCCCGTTATTGTCCGTAACGATCGGGAAGCCCTGGACGCGACGTGCGATGCTGTTTATTTCGGGTCTGAACCGCCGGCAAAACAACTTGAATTAATAAGTCAATATCAGGGCAGAGCATTGCTATTAATCTCAGAGCAAAATCCGGAATGTGTTATTGGCAGTGCTTTTTGCCTGATAATCGAACGTGGCCAGGTGCGGTTTTCCGTCAATCTGGATGCATTGTCGCGCAGTGGTGTCAGGGTCAATCCCGATGTATTAATGCTTGCACGGAATAAGCAGCATGGATAAAGATTTCACCTCGACGCCACGCCCAACGTTTAAAAGAACGCTGAGGCGAAACAGCATGATAAGCGTCATCATCACGATGACGCTTATATGGCTGTTACTCTGTTTTGCTTCCGTCGTGACGTTAAAACAATACGCGCAAAAGAATCTCGAATTAACCGGCGCCACCATGAGCCACAGTCTTGAAGCCTCTCTGGTTTTCAACGATTCGTTGGCCGCCAACGAAACCCTCGCAGCCCTGGGTAAGCAGGGGCAGTTTGCCGTAGCAGAAGTCATTAACGTACACAAAAAGCGTTTTGCATACTGGTCCTGGAATTCGAAGGATAATAACGACACGCTGGGGGCGTTGGTCAGCCGCTGGCTTTTCCCTGTACCGATTGCACAGCCAATCATGCATAACGGTTCGATGATCGGCGAAATTCGCCTTACCGCGCGTGACAGCCTGATTAGCCACTTCATCTGGATGTCGTTTGCCGTTCTTACCGGCTGTATTCTTTTTGCCACCGTCGTCGCGATCGCCATTACCCACTCTCTGCATCACGGCATGGTCACGGCCCTGCAAAACATCACCGATGTGGTGCATGACGTCCGTACAAACCGTAATTTCTCCCGACGGGTGAAAGATGGGCGTATCGAAGAATTTCACCAGTTTGGTGAAGACTTCAACAGCCTCCTGGATGAGATGGAGGAGTGGCAGCTTAAGCTTCAGGCGAAAAATGCCCAACTATTGCGTACCGCCATGCACGATCCGCTCACCGGCCTTGCTAACCGCGCAGCGTTTCGTAACAGCATTGCGGCACTGATGAACGACCCTTCGGCGAGAATAAATTCGGCCCTGCTCTTCCTTGATGGTGATAATTTTAAGTTTATCAATGACACCTGGGGACACGCGGCAGGAGACTGCGTGCTGATTGAAGTCGCCAGCAGGATGGTGGAATTTGGCGATAAGCGCCATCAGTCCTATCGCCTTGGCGGTGACGAATTTGCCATGGTGCTGTACGGCGTTCATTCTGAGCTTGAAGTTCAACACATTTGTGCTGCGTTATCGCAGCAGTTTATCCGTCCGTTTGATCTGCATAACGGACAAAAAGCATCGATGTCACTCAGCATTGGCTTTGCTCTGGCGTGGGAAAATGCGTCCGTTGAAGCATTACTGGAGAAAGCCGACCGCAATATGTACCAGGTCAAAAACCAGCGTACAAAAACAATAAGTTAGAAAGGATATACTATGTTAAAACGATACTTCGCGCCGTTAGTCCTGGCCTCACTGGTTCTGGCAGGCTGTCAGTCGCCGCCTGAAGGTAAATTCACGCCAGAACAAATTGCAGCGATGAAGTCCTACGGTTTTAACGAACTGAACGGCGACTGGTCCCTGGGGTTATCGGATACCATTCTGTTTGATAAAAATGACGCCAGACTCCGCTCCGAAAGTGAAACCCAGATCCAATCCATGGCCTCTCGTCTGGCGAAAACCGGCCTGAATCACGCTCGAATGGATGGGCATACGGATAATTACGGCGAAGAAAGTTACAACGAAGCGCTGTCGTTAAAACGAGCCAATGCCGTTGCCGACGCATGGGCGAAGGGAGCGAATATCCCGCGCGAGAATCTCACCACCCGGGGATTAGGCAAAAAATACCCGATTGCGAGCAACAGTACCGCGCAAGGGCGCGCTGAAAACCGCCGGGTGTCAGTGGTTATCAGCACGCCATAGGGCTATTTAGCGGATGATTCGGCGAGCGACACGCCTGTTGCCGCTCGCCAGCGTAGCCAGTCGATCAGAATAAACAGCGCCAGACTCACCCCCATCACGGGCAAAGCCAGCCCCAGCAGCACGCTGATGATGAGCGTAACACCTCTTCCCCATCCTGACAGCGCCAGCCAGCTCTGACAAAGCGTTTGTACCGGATTGACTGCCGATTGTGCCGGGCGACGCATCCACCACATCCGGTACCCCCAGATAATAAGCACGCACAGGGCAAGCCCGAAGGCAACGAGCAGCAGCTGGTTCACCAGCCCGAATAAAATCCCCATATGGAAATCTACGCCCCAGCGGGTCAGTTTTGCCATTAGCGGGAAATCCTCAAATCGGGTTCTGTCCAGAACCTGCATCGTACCGGGATCAACCGCAACTGCATCCACCTGAGTTGGCCAGCTGCGATCGATTTCCGTCACGGTCCAGGCACGGTCCGCCGTTTTCGCCGGGCGGATCTCAAGCTTGCTGGCATCAATCCCCGCTTTACGCGCCGCGCGTAATACGCCATCAAATTGCGTCAGATCCCTCACCATTTCAGGCATCATCATGCCGGCATGGTGACCGCGATGCTCCGCGTGTTCGTCCATCATGGCAGGCGCACCTGAAAGCGCGGTGTTCACCTGAGGCGTAAGCCAGTTCATTTGTGCCCGGAGTTTATCGACGTTTCCGCCCGCCCACTGCGACCACGTCAGGCCGGTTGCTGAGAACAGCAGCATTCCGCCCAGCAGGATCCAGCCTAATGTCACATGCACACGACGACGGCTCTGGAAGCGGTTGTTAATTCGCCGTTTCGGTCGGGTATAAAACCACAGGGCAATACCGCCCAATCCGGCAACCCACATCCACGACGCGGCCAGTTCGCTATAGAGACGCCCGATATCACCCAGCATCAAAGAGGTATGCAAATAATCAATGGTCTGGCGCAGCGGTAAAATCCCGCTAGTGCCGTACACCGTCATATCCCCCAGCACCGCCAGATTTATCGGATCGAGAAAGATAGCCCGGTTTTCCGATGGCCCCAGCGTCGGGTCAGCAAACATCACGCGGCTGGTTTCGCCTTCAACCAGCCCCGGACGAACGGCGTGCAAACGCAAATCTGAACCCACGATTTTTTCCGCCACGGCAATTTGGTTCGCCAGCGGCTGCGGCTCGCCTGCGGAATCGGTGTGGAGCGCGTGCCGATAGAGGATATTTTCCAGCTGTGGCGTCGCCACATACAGCGTACCGGTTAACGCAGCGAAGAAGATAAACGGGCCAACAAACAGCCCGATGTAGAAATGGAGGCGACGCAGCAGGTTTCCCCATGCCTCGCGAGGTGTGCAGGTAGTCATACTTTTCCTTTTTAAGGCAAAAAGTTATCGATATTTTTTTAAAGGGAGAAAGCAGACTGCCGCGGCGGCGCGCGGGTATCGGGGTAAAGCCAGGGGAAAAAGTGCCAGTGGCTGACCGCCTGACGCGGCGGCTTAAGGCGAAGCCGTTGCAGCACCACGCAGAGCAGGACGATCAGCGCCAGCATCATGCCAGGTACATGCGCTAACAGCACGCAGTAACCGCACGCTTCCGCATGGTCGACAGGCATCGTATGCGGCGTATCGCCATGATGCGCGTCCATCGACATCATGCTCATGTCATGATGCATGCCCGGCATGGCACTCATGGGATCTTTCTGCAAGGAGACGGAGATAAGCGGCGCTACCACGATCAGCAGGATCGCAAACAGCGCGGTCAAGGCCGCTGCGCGTTTCCAGGTGTGCTGATGCAGTACGTTGCCCACTTTCCCTCCATTCAAGAGGCAAGCATTGTAAATGATTTATGACAAAAGGGTTAATGCGAGAGGTGCGATGAGATAAAAAAAGGGCCGGCCTTTCGGCCAGCCCTTTCTAACAGGATGTCGCTTAAGCGAATCTTAGTTCAGACGCTCTTTAATACGAGCAGACTTACCAGTACGCTCACGCAGGTAGTACAGTTTAGCTTTACGTACAGCACCACGACGTTTAACAGCAATGCTGTCAACTACCGGAGAGTGAGTCTGGAAGACACGCTCAACGCCTTCGCCGTTGGAAATTTTACGAACAGTGAATGCAGAGTGCAGACCGCGGTTACGAATAGCGATAACCACGCCCTCGAATGCCTGCAGACGTTTTTTGGAACCTTCAACAACCCATACTTTCACTTCCACGGTGTCACCTGGACGGAAGGAAGGTACGTCCTGCTTCATCTGCTCTTGTTCAAGTTGCTTAATAATGTTGCTCATAATTTAATCTCTTATCCTGGGTAAACTGATATTCGGGAGCGTATTACGCCTTCCCATCATGTTCATGCTGCTGGTTCGCGTGTTCAGTTTTGAACTCGGCCAGCAACTTTGCTTGCTCTTCAGTCAGAGCCAGGTTTTCCAGAAGTTCAGGTCTTCTAAGCCAGGTTCGGCCCAGCGACTGCTTCAAACGCCAGCGACGTATCTCGGCATGGTTTCCAGACAGTAACACCGCCGGGACTTCCATCCCTTCTAACACTTCAGGACGAGTATAGTGTGGGCAGTCCAGCAACCCATCGGCAAAGGAATCTTCCGTTGCCGAAGCTTCATGGCCCAGTACACCCGGAATGAACCGGGCAACGGAGTCAATCAGCGTCATCGCTGGTAACTCACCACCGCTGAGAACGTAATCGCCGATAGACCATTCTTCGTCAATCTCGGTTTGAATTACGCGCTCATCTATCCCTTCGTAGCGACCACAGACCAGAATCAGCTTTTGATTCGTCGCCAGTTCGCTCACGCCCGCTTGATCAAGCTTGCGTCCCTGAGGTGACAGATAAATCACCTTTGCGCCTTCACCTGCCGCGGCTTTTGCTGTGTGAATGGCATCCCGCAAGGGTTGTACCATCATCAACATCCCCGGTCCGCCGCCGTAAGGACGATCGTCCACGGTACGGTGCCGGTCATGCGTGAAGTCACGAGGACTCCAGCTCTGGATGCTCAGCAGGCCATTCTTTACTGCCCGGCCAGTTACCCCGTAATCGGTAATCGCGCGGAACATTTCAGGAAACAGGCTAATTATGCCAATCCACATAGCGCCGTCTTTTACCGTTTATCCGGAGAATTTAAAAACCAGGATCCCAATCTACTTCAATGGTTTGAGTAGTGAGATCGACTTTCTTGATAACCTGTCCATCGAGGAACGGGACCAACCGCTCCTTGATGCCAAATGCATCTTTCAGGTTTGCCTTAATGACGAGAACGTCATTTGACCCGGTTTCCATCATATCGATGACTTTTCCCAGGCTATAGCCTTCGGTAGTGACTACCTGGCAACCCATAAGGTCTTTCCAGTAGTAGTCGCCCTCTTCCAGCTGCGGCAACTGCGACGAATCCACGACAATTTCACAATTAGTCAGCGCATTCGCGGCATCACGATCGTCAATGCCTTTCAGCTTGATGATGATGTCCTGATTGTGGTGACGCCAGCTTTCCAGCTCGACCTCTTCCCACTTACCGGCTTTCTGGATAAACCAGGGCTGGTAATCAAAAATGCTATCAGCGTCTTCAGTGGAGGAAAACACTCTGAGCCAACCACGGATACCGTAGCAAGAACCCATTTTTCCCAATACGATCGGTTCAACAGGTGCTTTATTGCTCATCATGACCACCGTGACAGATTAAGCTGCTTTGTTTGCTGCTTTGATCAGCGTAGCAACGCGATCGGAAACAGTAGCGCCCTGGCCAACCCAGTGAGCGATACGATCCAGATCCAGACGAGTTTCTTCTTCTGCGCCAGCGGCCAGTGGGTTGAAGAAACCAACGCGCTCGATGAAGCGACCGTTGCGTGCATTACGGCTGTCAGTGACAACAACCTGGTAGAACGGACGCTTTTTAGCGCCGTGACGAGCTAAACGAATAGTTACCATAACATCCTCTTGTGTGAATAAAACAACCGGGCCCCATCGAGGAACGGAGCCCGGGTGTCATATTAAAAGCCCGAAAATTTTACTCATTTTCGGGCAAAAAGCAATCTCAAAAGCGATTATCGCCCAGGAAAGCCGGGTGGCATCATGCCTTTCATCCCGCGCATCATCTTCGCCATGCCGCCTTTCTTCATTTTCTTCATCATGCGCTGCATGTCGTCGAACTGTTTCAGAAGGCGGTTAACGTCCTGCACCTGCATGCCGCAACCGGCTGCGATACGGCGTTTACGGGAACCTTTGATGATGTCCGGGTTAGCGCGTTCTTTCAACGTCATCGAGTTAATGATCGCCTCCATACGCACCAGCACTTTGTCATCCATCTGCGCTTTCACGTTGTCTGGGATCTGCCCCATGCCCGGCAGTTTGCCCATCAGGCTGGCCATGCCGCCCATGTTTTTCATCTGGCGCAGCTGCTCAAGGAAGTCGGTCAGATCGAAACCGTCGCCTTTTTTCAGCTTGCTGGCGAGTTTTTCCGCCTGCGCACGGTCAACCTTGCTCTCGATATCTTCAATCAGCGACAGCACGTCGCCCATGCCGAGGATACGGGAGGCAATACGATCCGGGTGGAACGGCTCCAGCGCTTCGGTTTTCTCGCCAACCCCAAGGAATTTAATCGGCTTACCGGTGATGTGGCGAATCGAGAGCGCCGCACCGCCGCGGGCGTCGCCGTCCACTTTGGTCAGCACCACGCCGGTTAACGGCAGCGCTTCGTTAAACGCTTTCGCGGTATTCGCCGCATCCTGACCGGTCATGGCGTCGACAACAAACAGGGTCTCTACCGGGTTGATAGAGGCATGCACCTGCTTGATCTCATCCATCATCGCTTCGTCAACGTGCAGACGACCGGCGGTATCCACCAGCAGCACGTCGTAGAATTTCAGCTTCGCCTCTTTCAGCGCGGCGTTAACGATGTCGACAGGCTTCTGGGCCACGTCTGACGGGAAGAAATCCACACCAACCTGCTCGGCCAGGGTTTCCAACTGTTTGATCGCCGCCGGGCGATAGACGTCCGCAGAGACCACCAGCACTTTCTTCTTGTGCTTCTCACGCAGGAATTTACCCAGCTTACCGACGCTGGTCGTTTTACCCGCCCCCTGCAGGCCCGCCATCAGCACCACGGCCGGTGGCTGAGCCGCCAGGTTAAGCACCTGGTTCTCTTCGCCCATCGCCGAAACCAGTTCGTTACGAACGATTTTGACGAACTCCTGACCCGGGGTCAGGCTCTTGTTAACTTCATGACCAACCGCCTTCTCTTTAACGCGGTTGATAAAATCACGAACAACCGGCAACGCGACGTCTGCTTCCAGCAGCGCCATGCGCACTTCGCGCAGCGTTTCCTTGATGTTCTCTTCAGTAAGGCGTCCGCGGCCGCTGATGTTGCGCAGCGTGCGCGACAAACGATCGGTTAAATTATCAAACATTGTCTCTCGCCTGAGTAGAAACGTTGGGCCGCATTGAGCGACACATACACAGAATTTTGCCGGAGTATAACATGAAGGCGTCTTTGTTGTTATGCAACGGTTGGAGCAGGCGTCACGTAACGTTATACTGCTTCTCTTTCTTATTAAGACAACTGTCGATGCCTATATGCCTGTTTTCGCACTGATCGCCCTTGTTGCCTACTCTGTCAGCCTCGCGCTGATCGTTCCCGGACTGCTGCAAAAAAACAGCGGCTGGCGGCGCATGGCTATTCTTTCCGCGGTGATCGCACTGATAAGCCACGCGTTTGCGCTGGAATCACGTATCATCCCCGGCGACGGCAGCGTGCAAAACCTGAGCGTCCTCAACGTCGGCTCGCTGGTCAGTTTGATGATCTGTACGGTAATGACCATCGTGGCGTCTAAAAATCGCGGCTGGCTGCTGCTACCGATTGTCTATACCTTCGCGCTGATCAATCTGGCCTTAGCCACCTTTATGCCCAATGAATTCATTACGCATCTGGAAGCAACCCCGGGGATGCTGGTGCATATCGGCCTGTCGCTGTTTGCCTACGCGACGTTGATCATCGCTGCGCTTTACGCCATGCAGCTCGCCTGGATTGACTACCAGTTGAAAAACAAAAAGCTGGCGTTTAACCATGAAATGCCGCCGTTGATGGTCATTGAGCGTAAGATGTTCCACATCACCCAGGTCGGGGTGGTGCTGCTGACGCTCACGCTCTGCACAGGCCTGTTCTACATGAAGAACCTGTTCAGCGTGGAGAATATCGATAAAGCGGTGCTCTCCATCATCGCGTGGTTTGTCTATATTGTCCTGTTATGGGGCCATTATCATGAAGGCTGGCGCGGTCGCCGCGTGGTCTGGTTCAACGTCGCGGGGGCGGGCATTCTCACCCTTGCCTATTTTGGCAGCCGCTTCATACAGCAATTTGCTGGCTAAGAAACAAAGGAGTTCCCCCTGGAACACATCTCTACCACCACGCTGATCGTTATCCTGATCGTCATGGTGGTCATCTCCGCCTATTTCTCCGGCTCGGAAACCGGCATGATGACCCTAAACCGCTACCGGTTACGTCATCGTGCCAAACAGGGTAACCGTGCCGCACGTCGCGTTGAAAAACTGCTCCGCAAGCCGGATCAACTGATAAGCCTGGTGCTCATCGGTAACAACCTCGTCAATATTCTTGCCTCTGCTCTGGGCACCATCGTCGGTATGCGCCTGTACGGCAACGCCGGGGTCGCTATCGCCACCGGCGTGCTGACGTTTGTGGTACTGGTGTTTGCTGAAGTGCTGCCTAAGACCATCGCCGCGCTTTACCCGGAGAAAGTCGCCTACCCGAGCAGCTTCCTGCTGGCACCGCTGCAAATCCTGATGATGCCGCTGGTCTGGTTGCTGAATATGGTGACGCGCGTACTGATGCGGATGGTGGGCATCAAAGCCGATGTCACCATCAGCAGCGCGCTCAGCAAAGAGGAACTGCGCACCATCGTGCACGAATCCCGCACGCAGATTTCCCGGCGCAATCAGGACATGCTCCTGTCGGTGCTGGATCTGGAAAAAGTGAGCGTGAACGACATCATGGTGCCGCGGAACGAAATCGTCGGTATCGACATCAACGATGACTGGAAAGCCATCGTCCGCCAGCTGACGCACTCCCCGCACGGGCGCATCGTGCTCTATCGCGACTCGCTGGATGATGCCATCAGCATGCTGCGCGTGCGTGAAGCGTATCGTCTGATGACCGAGAAAAAAGAGTTCACCAAAGAGGTTATGCTGCGCGCCGCCGACGAAATTTACTATGTGCCGGAAGGAACACCGCTCAGCACGCAGCTGGTTAAATTCCAGCGCAACAAGAAAAAAGTCGGCCTGGTCGTCAATGAATACGGCGACATTCAGGGACTGGTGACGGTCGAAGATATTCTGGAAGAGATAGTCGGCGACTTTACTACGTCAATGTCGCCTTCCCTCGCGGAAGAGGTCACCCCGCAAAACGACGGTTCAGTGCTGATTGACGGGAGCGCGAACATTCGCGAACTCAATAAAGCCTTTAACTGGCATTTGCCGGAAGATGAAGCGCGTACGATTAACGGGATGATTCTGGAAGCGCTGGAGGAGATCCCGGCGGCAGGCACGCGGGTGCGCATTGAGCAGTACGATATTGATATCCTGGACGTGCAGGACAATATGATTAAGCAGGTGAAGGTTCTGCCCGTCACGCCGCTTCGGGAAAGTATTGCCGAATAAAATGTAGGCCGGGTAAGGCGAACGCCGCCACCCGGCACTACAGATAGCAAATTACGCTTTCGCTTTCGCCACGGTCACCATCGCAGCGCGAATGGTACGGCCGTTCAGGGTATACCCTTTCTGCATCACGCCCAGCACTTTACCGGCTTCAATCTCTTCAGATTCGACCATCGCAATCGCCTGGTGGACGTTTGGATCCAGCGGAACGTTGGTATCGGCAATCACTTCCACGCCAAACTTACGCACCACGTCGAGCATGGATTTCAGCGTCAGTTCGATACCTTCGATCATCGCCGCATTGTCCGGGTTCGCTTTATCAGCCACTTCCAGGGCGCGATCGAGGCTATCAATCACCGGCAGCAGTTCGTTGACGAATTTCTCCAGCGCGAATTTATGCGCCTTCTCAACGTCCTGCTCGGTACGACGACGCAGGTTTTCCATTTCCGCCTTAATGCGCAGAACACTTTCGCGTTCGCGATTCTGTGCTTCTACCAGTTGGGCTTCCAGATTCGCAATTTTTTCATCGCGCGGGTCCACCTGCTCAGCAGATGCGTCTGGCTCTACTGCCTCAACTTCATCGTGCTGTTCCGTGATAATTTCTTCAGGGGCTTGCCCCTCAGGCGTTTTCTGTTCTTTACTACTCATGAATTTCTCCGCGTTTTTCTGCATTCATCTCGCTAACTTCGCTTATTATGGGGATCAGTTTCCTGGATTCAAGGGAACAAGAGAGATTGTCATCATTCATCAGGCACAAGGACCTCCAGAAAATGAATAATCATTTCAGGTGTATTGGGATCGTCGGGCATCCGCGTCACCCTACCGCATTGACGACACATGAAATGTTGTATCGCTGGTTGTGTAGCAAAGGCTATGAAGTGATGGTCGAGCAGCAGATTGCGCAGGAGCTGCAGCTCAAGAGCGTCAAAACCGGCACGCTGGCTGAGATTGGTCAACAGGCCGATCTCGCCGTGGTGGTGGGCGGTGACGGAAACATGCTCGGTGCCGCACGCACGCTGGCGCGCTATGATATCAAGGTTATCGGCATCAACCGAGGCAATCTCGGCTTTTTAACCGATCTCGATCCGGACAACGCGCAACAGCAACTGGCTGACGTGCTGGAAGGTCACTATATCAGCGAAAAGCGCTTCTTACTGGAAGCGCAGGTGTGCCAGCAGGACTGCCAGAAGCGCATCAGCACCGCGATTAACGAGGTCGTACTTCACCCCGGTAAAGTGGCGCATATGATTGAGTTCGAAGTCTATATCGACGAAATCTTTGCCTTCTCGCAGCGCTCTGACGGGCTGATTATCTCCACTCCAACCGGCTCAACCGCCTACTCACTTTCTGCGGGTGGCCCCATTCTGACGCCCTCGCTGGATGCCATTACCCTGGTGCCAATGTTCCCGCACACGCTCTCCGCCCGCCCGTTGGTCATCAACGGTGACAGCACGATACGTCTGCGCTTCTCACACCGCCGTAACGACCTGGAGATCAGCTGCGACAGCCAGATTGCGCTGCCGATCCAGGAAGGTGAAGATGTTCTCATTCGCCGATGCGATTACCACCTGAACCTGATTCACCCGAAAGATTACAGCTA
The DNA here is from genome assembly GCF_049238025.1 of Enterobacter cloacae complex sp. IR5458. NCBI lineage: Bacteria > Pseudomonadati > Pseudomonadota > Gammaproteobacteria > Enterobacterales > Enterobacteriaceae > Enterobacter > Enterobacter cloacae complex sp. IR5458. The sequence continues at coordinate 2,409 of NZ_JBMKIF010000044.1, read as the reverse complement.
TTTCAACACATTAAGCTCGAAGCTCGGCTGGTCAAAAAAATTGTTCTGATTTTACATCCAGGACTTTACTGTATAAAAAACCAGTTTATACTGTATGAAAACACAGTCATGGTTTTTCATACAGGAAAACAATTATGCTGGCACAACTGACCATCAGCAACTTTGCCATAGTTCGTGAGCTTGAGATCGATTTCCACAGCGGCATGACGGCGATCACCGGGGAAACCGGTGCGGGTAAATCCATTGCCATTGATGCCCTCGGCTTGTGCCTTGGCGGCCGCGCCGAGGGAGACATGGTGCGCAGGGGCGCAAACCGCGCCGACCTGTGCGCCCGCTTCTCCCTGAAAGACACGCCTGCCGCCCAGCGCTGGCTCGAACAGAACCAGCTTGAAGATGGGCGTGAGTGTTTACTTCGCCGCGTGATCAGCAGCGACGGCCGTTCCCGTGGTTTTATCAACGGCACGGCGGTCCCCCTCTCTCAGCTTCGCGAACTCGGCCAGCTGCTTATTCAGATCCACGGTCAGCACGCGCATCAGCAGTTAGTCAAACCAGAACAGCAGAAAGCATTGCTTGATGGCTATGCGGGTGAGTACGCGCTTACTCAGCTCATGGCAGAACACTACCGTCTGTGGCATCAGAGCTGCCGGGAGCTGGCTCAGCATCAGCAGCAAAGCCAGGAGCGCGCCGCGCGTGCGGAGCTGCTGGCGTACCAGCTTAAGGAGCTGAACGAATTCAATCCGCAGGCGGGTGAGTTTGAGCAAATCGACGAGGAGTACAAGCGCCTCGCCAACAGTGGCCACCTGCTCTCAACCAGCCAGAATGCGCTCAATATGCTCGCTGATGGCGAAGACGCGAACCTGCAGAGCCAGCTCTATAGCGTTCGTCAGCTAATCACCGAGCTGGCAGGCATGGACAGCAAACTCTCTGGCGTACTGGATATGCTGGAAGAGGCCGCGATTCAAATCTCAGAAGCCAGTGACGAACTGCGCCACTACTGTGAGCGTCTGGATCTCGACCCGAACCGTCTGTTTGAACTGGAACAGCGCATCTCCCGTCAGATCGCCCTGGCGCGTAAGCACCATGTTACGCCGGAAGAGCTCCCGGGCTACTATCAGGCTCTGCTGGAAGAGCAGCAGCAGCTTGACGATCAGGCTGACTCGCAGGAAACCCTTTCTCTGGCGGTGAACCTGCATCATGAACAGGCGCTGGCCACAGCGCAAAAGCTGCATGAAATCCGTCAGCATTACGCTCAGGAACTCAGCCAGCACATCACCGACAGCATGCATACGCTGGCAATGCCGCACGGCGTATTCACCATTGATGTTCGCTTTGAAGAGCATCACCTGACGGCGGAAGGTGCGGATCGCATTGAGTTCCGTGTCACCACCAACCCGGGCCAACCACTACAGGCTATCTCCAAAGTCGCCTCCGGCGGCGAGCTGTCGCGTATTGCGCTGGCGATTCAGGTTATTACCGCGCGTAAAATGGAAACCCCGGCGCTGATTTTCGATGAGGTGGATGTCGGGATCAGCGGTCCAACGGCGGCGGTTGTCGGCAAACTGCTGCGTCAGTTAGGCGAATCAACGCAGGTGATGTGCGTCACTCACCTGCCGCAGGTTGCGGGCTGTGGTCATCATCACTTTATTGTCAGCAAAGAAACCGATGGCGAAATGACGGAAACGCACATGATGCCGCTCGATAAACGTGCACGTCTGCAGGAGCTGGCACGCCTGCTCGGCGGCAGTGAAGTCACGCGTAATACGCTCGCGAACGCGAAAGAACTGCTGGCGGCATAAACTTTTTCGGGATCTCAGGGTCATAGAGAACAACAAAAACGCCGCCAGACCGGTTTCAAAGTGGGGCAAGGTCTATTATCATCGGCATATTACATATGAGCCGCGTTCTGCTCGGGCCCGAAAAGGAATCAAATCACTATGCGTTGTAAAATGCTGACCGCTGCCGCAGCGGTTCTTCTGATGTTGACCGCAGGCTGTTCCACTCTGGAGAAAGTGGTTTACCGTCCTGACATCAACCAGGGGAACTACCTTACCCCTAACGATGTGTCCAAAATCCGTGTGGGGATGACACAACAGCAGGTCGCTTATGCACTGGGAACCCCGATGATGTCCGATCCGTTCGGCACTAACACCTGGTTCTATGTATTCCGTCAGCAGCCAGGCCACGAAGATGTGACCCAGCAGACCCTGACGCTGACTTTCAGCAGCGCCGGTGTGTTGACCAACATCGACAACAAACCTGCCCTGACAAAATAATCAGGCGTCAGAAATGCAAAAAGGTGCTCAATGAGCACCTTTTTTGTATCTGAATTCTTACGCAGAGTCGTAGCCCCGGTAAGCGCAGTGTATGACCGGATACATAGGTGACAGATCAGACCGGGAACATAGGTAA
>NZ_JBMKIF010000043.1:0-26869 GCF_049238025.1 Enterobacter cloacae complex sp. IR5458 | reverse complement strand
ATAACTGTTACCCATGTATCCGGTCTAAAGTGTTACCCATGTTTCCGGTTCATACCGCAACGCCACCCGGCAAAAACATCCCGCACCTTACTTCTTCATCTGCGACAAAATTGTCCGACACTGGTTCGCCTCACCTTCTGACGGCGAGATCAATGCCAGCAGCGCGGCGGCTGGGGTGACCAGCGTCGCGAGGGCTGCGGCCACCGCACCACGCGCGATCAGCGGCCCGGGCTTCACGCCTGCCTGCGGATTTTTAAAGGTGCCGCGGACATAAAGCGGCGAGCGTAGGGTAATAATGCGGATCCCCTTACTTTCCGGGTCGATCGTCAAATCCAGCTGCTCTGAGGCCATGCTGGCGGTACCGGTCACGTTAATCACCGCGTTTTCCGTGTCGAAGGCAAAAATCTGCGGACGCGCCACGCCGTTAACCAGATCCAGATTGGCCGCGGCGCAGTTCACCCGCACCTCGTCATCCCCGAAAATTTGCCCGATGATAAAGTTGCCCACGTTCAGCCCCAGGATCTCCATCAGGTTGCGGCTGACCAGGCCGTCGTTCATCAGCAGTTTCAGGTTACCATTGCCGCTGCCCAGCAGCGCCGCCACGGAATTCCCTACCCCGCGAATGTCCGCGTCACCGTTCATTTCACCGAGGGTTTTCTGCATCAACTCCACGTTTGGCATCAACTCTTTCAGCTTCAGCCTGCGGGCCTGAATTTCGGCGCGCCCCTGCATCGGCTTTTTATCGCCCTCGAGGTGAATGTTCGAGGAAATCGTTCCGCCCGCCATACCAAACTTCAGCGGCTGCAGGCGCAGATCGGCGTTTTTAAGAATGACATGCGTCGAGAGATCGCTCAGCGGCAACGTGCTGCCATGCTCAATTTTACGCCCTTTGAAGCGTACATCGGCATCCATCACGTCCCATTTGTCAGTTTCGAAGCGATCGTAAGGCAGCACTTTCCCCGCAGGCTGAACGTCCTTTTTAACCTCTTTCGACTTCGTGCCTTTGCCCGAATCCACGCCGATCAACGGGCCCAGATCGGCCAGACGTAGCTGGCGGGACTCCACATCCCCTTCCAGTTTCGGGCGCGGTTTTCCGGTGGTATAGGTTAGCGATCCGTGGATATCGCTGTCACCGATGCGGCCGTTAAAATCCCGGTAGTCAAAGACAGACGATTTTTCAGTGTCGATTTTGGCAACCAGATGCCCGTCCGTTTCGAACGGCGGCGTATCGGGCAGCAACACACCGGTCAGCTCATACAGTTCACCCAGCGAATCACCGGCAAATTTCAGCCGCAGATCCACGCCCCCCATGTTCATCGGGTCGTTGACCGTGCCCACGAATGCCACGCGCGTATTCCCTGAACGGAAATCCGCCTGCACCGGGAACGGCGTACCTTCGCTCCTGAGCGCCAGCATGCCGCCCATTTTTCCTTTCCCGCTCAGCGGCTGGCCGTTGTAGCGCCCTTTGGCCGTCAGGCCGAAAACATAATCTCCCGCCTTGGCGTTATCGCCTTTTGCCTGGTTGCCCGTCACTTCGCTAAACGGTAGCGGTTTACCCAACGGATCGACCAGGATCTCCACATCCGCCTTGCTGACCTTATCGTCGATGGCGATCCGCCCGCGATCGAAAAGAATATTGTCCAGACGGAATGACCATGAAGAGGGCCGGGCATTGGGATCTTTTTCGCCGTCGCTGGCAAGGTTAAACGTCCAGTTGTTGTTCTTTTCAGAAAGGCGGATCAGACGCGCATCAGGCTGCTGGAGTTTAATCCACGGCAGATAGACGGTTTTGGTCAGGAGCGCTAACGGCGCCAGCGTGGCTTCAACGCGTGGCAGATGGACCATGGTGACGTCCGGAATATCCGGCGGGTTGCCGAGAATAATGTCGTCGGCGTGGACGTGCGGCCAGGGGATCCAGCTTCGCCAGCCGGTCTCCTGTTTCTGACGTTCCCATACCACGCCCAAATCGCCGCGGATGGCGAAGGGACGGTTCAGCTCAGCTGAGACTTTCTGGTTGATGGTCGGCTTAAGGCGATTCCAGTCAAACGTCGCAATAATGACGACGATAACCACGATCAACAACAAGAAAATCCCTGTAGTCCAGGAGATAACCCTGGTTGTCTTTGTCATTTTTGTCCCCTTTTCTGATGGCCTGTCCTGTAAAACTATAGTCCAGACAAGGGGAAACGGGCGGATCAGAGGTTAGTTATGACGGTATCGAGGGTATCCATAGGAACCGGACGAGAGAGGAAATAACCCTGTGCGGCAGCAGCGGGTGAGTGTTGCACATCGCGCCACTCTTCCAGCGTTTCCACACCTTCGACAATCACCCCTTTGCAATAGCGGTTCATCAACTGCAATAACAGCGTAAACAGGTTTCGCCCTTCCGGGGTCTGACGCAGCATAATAAACAGATCGCGGGCCACTTTGATGTAGTCATAACGCACTTCGCTCAGCGCAGAGAAGTTCGCCATGCCCGTACCAAAGTCATCCAGCCACAGCGGGCCAAATTCACACATCGAGGCAAACGAGGAGTCCTGCGGCAGCCGGACGTGCTCCACCAGTTCAAAACGCATCCACGGCAGAGTGGCGATCAGTTCCTGCAATTTTGCATTCTGACGCAGCGCCAGCAGTGTCGGGCCATCCACGTTAACCGAGGCGAGGATATTGTGCCGCTCGAAAAAGGCCTGTTTGGTCGCCAGCATACGAAGCTGCTCTTCCAGCACGTCAAGGCGCTGGCGAACGGCAACTTCGGCAAAATAGCGATCTGGCGCGATACGCTGTAAAGGGTTTGACGGGTGCGTAACAACGGTCAAAATTTCAATGGCCATCAGTCGACCGTCCGTTCGGTAGATCGGCTGATAGGTATACGCACGCTCACATTGCAGCCAGTAGCGATGCTCCTGCAAGTTCTCAATACTTGCCTCAGGCGTAGTGCTCAGCCGCTGGATAACCTGCTCTGACTTCATTTCAGATGTCCTGTTGTTGGATGGCCTTTCTGGACTCGTCACTGGGTTATCGGCGCGACAATTGAGAACTTTATGTTCAATTCACCGGGAAAATGAAATTAAGATGACAGAAATTTGCCGGAACACGTGCTGGCTCAAATTAAATAATGGAACGTCGTTTTAATATAGTTGACCATCTAATTCACTCAGCGCACACTGCTGATAAATTCTTCTGTTCAGGTTCACGACTATGTCCAAAAAAATTGCCGTGATTGGCGAATGCATGATTGAGCTGTCCCAAAAAGGCGCGGAAGTCAGCCGCGGATTTGGTGGCGACACGTTAAACACTTCCGTCTATATCGCCCGTCAGGTTGCGCCAGAAGCACTCTCCGTGGACTATGTTACCGCCCTCGGCACGGACAGCTTCAGCCAGCAGATGCTGGAAGCCTGGCAGAATGAACATGTGGGCACCGCGCTGATCCAGCGTATGGAAAACCGCCTTCCCGGGCTTTACTACATCGAAACCGACAGCACCGGCGAACGCACGTTTTATTACTGGCGTAACGAAGCCGCGGCGAAGTTCTGGCTGGAGAGCGATGCAGCCCCGGCCATTTGTGAAGCACTGGCAAGCTTTGACTATCTCTATCTGAGTGGGATCAGCCTGGCGATCCTCAGTCCAGTCAGCCGCGAAAAGCTGCTGTCGCTGCTGCATAAATGCCGCGCCAACGGCGGTAAGGTGATTTTTGATAACAATTACCGTCCACGCCTGTGGGCCAGCCGTGAAGAGACGCAGCAGGTTTATCAGCAGATGCTGCAGTGCACGGACATCGCGTTCCTGACGCTCGACGATGAAGACGCCCTGTGGGGTGAGAAGCCCGTAGATGACGTGATTGCACGCACGCAGGCGGCGGGCGTAAGCGAAGTCGTCATTAAACGCGGGGCGGAATCATGCCTGGTCGCGATGGCGGGTGAAGCGGTGGTTGAAGTCCCGGCGGTGAAGCTGGCCAAAGAGAACGTGATTGATACGACAGCGGCAGGGGACTCCTTCAGCGCGGGTTACCTGGCGGTACGTCTGACCGGGGGAACGCCGGAAGCCGCGGCACAGCGCGGACACCTGACGGCCAGCACCGTGATTCAGTATCGCGGGGCGATTATTCCGCGTGAGGCGATGCCTGTTTAACCAAAGTGAGGGCTGATGCCCTCACCCTGGCCCTCTCCCACAGGGAGAGGGCATGTCTACGCATTACTGTCCCTGCGGAATATCCGTCGCGTCCGGGTGTAAATCATCCGCTGCGGTCGCCGGCTGCGGCGCGGTAACCATAATAGAATCCCAGGTCTTCTGAAGTTCCTTCATGTCATATTCCGGCTCGCCTTTCGGCTGCATAAGGATCAATGCCATATCCTGCGACAGCTGCTGACGTAAATCCTGATTTAACATATCCACGGTCAAACCGTTCAGGAAATCCTGACGAAGCTTCTGGTACTGTTCAGGCGCAATGTCGACAACCTGATTCTGCAGGGAGCGGATGCGCTGGCTGATCAGAATATCGGTATCGGCACGCGCGTAGGTCGCAAACAGCTTCTGCAGCTCCAGTTTTTTCTGGGCCACCAGCGCATTGAACTCCTCTTCAGAGAGGCCCTCTTTACGCACTTTTGCCAGCTCTTTGGCGACCACACCCAGATTCGCATTCAGCTTATCGCCCGGCGATTCAACGTTAATGGCACATTGCGCACGCTGGAAAAGCACGCGACAGTCAAAGCCAAGACCAATATTCTTCACGTTATTCTTACTGAGCGTCTGCTGGACGTGCCAGAACAACGCTTCACGCGCCAGGTCGGCACGCCAGTAGCGCAGCAGCGCGGCGGATTCGCGGATAGGCTGCCAGGCGTTATCCCACATCACGGAGAGTCGGTCCTGACGCACGGTGTCCGTCATAATGCTGACAGGTTCGGCGCGCAGCGGAGAGAGTGTCGGAACCGGGGCAGGCGTTTCACGCTTGCCTTTCAAATCGCCAAACGCTTTGTTGATCTGTTCAACCACCGCGCGGCTATCGACATTGCCAACCACAATCAGCGTCATGGCGTCCGGGGTGTACCATTTCTGGTAGAACGATTTCACCTGTTCGGCATCGACCGGCTGCTTCAGCGGCTCCGCCGGATCGTGACCCAGCAACGTTGAACCTTTCAGACGGTAGCGCCACCAGCCCTCTTTGGTATCCGCAGGCCAGGTCGCCACCATGTCGCTGTTGCTCAGCGCATAGTTAACGGTATCCGGCGTAATCGCCAGGTTGCCTGAGGCATCAGCGAGATAGGTCAGCGCTTCTTTGAGCAGATCGTTACGGTTATTTGGCAGGCTCAGGTTAAACATGGTGTAGTCATAGGAGACCACAGCCGGAGGCAGCGGGCGTTTTGGATCGATGGCCTGTTGCCACAGCGAACGCACCTGAACCGCTTGCAGGCTGCCGCTCTGAGTGAGCGCCAGACGGGGAATAAAATGGCTAAAACCGGTTTGCTGAGTACTTTCCGTAAGGGAGCCGGTATTAACGGACAGACGGATTTCAACACGATCGCTCGGACGTTGCGGGGTGGATAAAACCTGCCACTGGAAACCGTTCGCTAACGTGCCTTGTTGCCAGGCCGGGTCTGGCTGGAGCGCATCTGCCTGCACATAACTGGCTGCTGCCATCATCAGCAAACCGCCGGTTAAGAGTCGAATTTTTGTGCCCTGCATGTGAACCCCTGATCAACATTCCTGGTTAAAAAGAGTGTCTCGCGACGCGCTGCACTCTAAAAGATGACGATGAAAACACGTCGATTAGACCGCGCGTTCGGCAAAACGTCACGGTCCGAAGTGAAATATACCCAAAAAAATCTTGTCGAATTATGATAGGTATGAAGGGTTATTATGCGCAGGAGCCCGCATCCCGACAAGGGAATGCGGGCATTTGTAACAAGATTAGGAGGTTAAACCAGGAGTTTTGCTATCAGACACGCGATTATTCAGCGTATCGTCGAGTTTTTTGTGATCCAGCTCTTTCACCCATTTCGCGACAACGACCGTCGCCACACCGTTACCGACCAGGTTGGTTAATGCGCGCGCCTCGGACATAAATCGGTCAATACCGAGAATCAGCGCCAGGCCCGCCACCGGCAGATGCCCCACCGCAGAAATGGTGGCCGCCAGCACGATAAAGCCACTGCCCGTTACGCCTGCCGCGCCTTTCGAGGAGAGCAGGAGCACCACCAGCAGGGTGATCTGATGGAAAATATCCATATGGCTGTTGGTCGCCTGAGCGATGAACACCGCCGCCATCGTCAGGTATATCGACGTACCATCAAGGTTGAAGGAGTAGCCCGTCGGGATCACCAGCCCGACCACCGACTTACGGCACCCAAGCTTTTCCATCTTGTCGAGCATACGCGGCAGCGCCGATTCTGAAGAAGAGGTCCCCAGCACAATCAGCAACTCTTCACGAATGTAACGGATAAATTTGAAGATGTTGAAACCTGTCGCACGGGCAATGGAGCCCAGCACCACCACCACGAAAAGAATACAGGTGATATAGAAGCAGATAATCAGCTGGCCCAGCTGCACCAGCGTACCGACGCCATACTTACCGATGGTGAAGGCCATCGCACCGAAGGCACCGATTGGCGCCAGGCGCATGATCATATTGATGATGCCAAAGATGACCTGTGAGAAGCTCTCAATCACGTTAAAGATAAGCTGGCCTTTGCTGCCCAGACGGTGCAGGGCAAAGCCAAACATGACGGCAAACAGCAGTACCTGCAGAATGTTTCCGCTGGCAAACGCGCCAATGACGCTGCCGGGTATCACGTCCAGCAGGAAGGCTACCACGCCCTGATCCTTCGCCTGCTCGGCATAGACCGCGACCGCTTTGGCATCGAGCGTTGAGGGGTCAACGTTCATGCCCGCACCAGGCTGGACCACGTTAACGATAATCAGACCAATAATCAGCGCAAGGGTACTGACCACTTCGAAATAGAGCAGCGCCACAGCACCGGTACGGCCTACCGCTTTCATGCTTTCCATGCCAGCGATGCCCGTGACAACCGTACAGAAGATTACCGGGGCGATGACCATTTTGATGAGCTTCACGAACGCGTCGCCAAGCGGTTTCATTTGCGCGCCCAGCTCAGGGTAGTAATGCCCCAGCAAAATACCGATGGCGATGGCTGTCAGGACCTGGAAATAGAGACTTTTGAAGAGTGAGGTTTTCATAAGGTGTCCTTGGGAAGAAAAACCACAGATTTTGTAAGGTTATGGTTAACCTGCGGCTCTAAAATAACACCCGTATAACAGGACAGAAATAAACTCAGTTCAAATTTGAAACACAAATGTTAAGAACTTTGAGCTGGCTCGCACAAGCCAGCAACAAAATTACACTTTTGCGTGATTGTCAGCACCGGGAAGGTAGCGTTGTTCAAAGACATCCGCAGGAACAGCAGCGGCAAAAAGGAAGCCCTGACCGCTCTCTACGCCCGCCTCTGCCAGCCAGATGCGCTGCGCGTCGGTTTCAATCCCCTCGGCAATCAGATGCAGATTGAGACTGCGCGCCATCTGAATAATGGCCTGCACCATGCTGCTGTCCTCTGGCAACCCTTCGACAAACGCTTTGTCGATTTTCAGCACATCCACCGGCAGGGTTTTCATATGCTGAAGCTGACGCAGACCGGCGTAGCCCATACCAAAATCGTCCAGCGCGATGCGAATGCCGGCATTGCGCAGCGGCTTCAGAATGGCAACGGCTTCGTTAGGATCGTCAATGCGTCGGCTCTCCGTCACTTCCAGCGTCAGCGTATCAGGCTTGATCCGGTAGCGATTGATCAGCTCCAGCATTTCGGAAACCATCGTCGGATGCATGAGCTGCAATGCAGACAAATTGACCGACAGCGGCAGCGTCACGCCGCGCTCCTGCCAGGCGGCAAGCTGGCGGCAGGACTCCTCCAGCACCCAATAACCGACGGTGACCATCAGGCCACAGGATTCAATGCGTTCAATCAGCCCCTCCGGCAGCTCCCATGAGCCGTCCGGCTGCTGTACACGGAGCAGCGCCTCGGCGCTTTTTACTTCACCCGTCTGTAAATTCACCTGCGGCTGTAGCCAGAGAGCAAACTGACGGTTATCCAGCGCGGTCAGGATGTCGCTCTCTTCCGTCAGGCGCTGCTGCGCCTTTTCCATCTGTTCCGGGTCGAAGAACTGGATCTGATTTTTGCCTTTGCGCCGGGCGGTAAACGCCGCCGAGAACGCGCGGCGATACAGCTGCTCCGCCGTTAAATCACCGTAGTACATGGCGATACCGATACTGGCGCTTGGACGCAGCTGGATCCCCTGAACAGGCAGCCGCTCGTTAATAACAGTGAGCACTTGCTGACCTAATGTGATGGCATGCCACGGCTCTTTCACGCCGTTGGCTATCACCACCAGGTCGTAACCGCTGACCTGCGTCAGCACCATGCGCGGGGCCAGGACAGATTTCACCTTTTCCACCAGCGTCAGCAGCAGCATTTCACGCTGGCTCTCCTTGAGCACGCCCGCCGTATCCTGCAGGGTTTCACAGGCGATCACCATCAGCGCCGTGGTTTGCTGGCGCGCAACCGTCTGCTCCAGCATCGCCATCAGAAACGCCTTATTAGGAAGTTCTGACACCGGGAATCGCGTGGCGCTGTTATTTAACTCATCCTGCTGACGCTGGATGCGCTGCTGGTTGAGGTTATAGCTGCGTACCAGCATCCCGATCTCATCGTCATGATGAAGGCGCGGCAGTTCAAGCTGGTGGCCCATCTGATCCTGCGGCGCAAGCGCATTCAGCTCGCGGGCGATACGGCGCAACGGATGCACAATCAACCGGTTAATACACCAGGTTAACGCCACGCTGAGAATCAGGGTCATAAGTAAGCAAGTGGTCACTAACGTAACCACCCAACTCATGACGAACTTATACATGCGATACGAGTCTGCCTGCAGGACCAGGTAGGCCAGCGGCTGAGGATTGGCAGGACGTTCCAGCGAATAGAGAGGCAGAGAAATTTGCACCGGCAGTTCAAACAGGCGCATGACCATCATCGGGACGGGGCGTTCCGGGATAAAGCTCATCCGCAGCGCCTGGAACTGGTTGGGCAAGACGACATCCGCGCGGCTCACGATGCCAGCAGGCTGAATGCGTTTTAAAATGGTTTCCGCTTCGGGAATATCCCCTTTCAGGATCGAGGCGGAGAGTGGGCCGCGCACCGAGCGGGCGATACTTTCTAACTGCGAAGCCGTGTTATAGCGATTCTGCTGCACGGAATGAAACAGCAAAATGACGCAGAAAAGCAGGACAAACAGCATCGTGACGGCAGACACCATCGCCATCTGTTTGATCGTTAAGGAACGGCTGACACGCAAAATGACTCTCCACAAAACTCGAAGCGCAGGGCGCGCCAGGGTGTAAACCTGGCGCGCCTGAGTATACCCGATTGCTGTGCTATTAAGAGAGACTTACAAATGGATTAAGGAAAATCCGATTACCAGTCCGCGTAAGGAATGAGCGGCTGCGGCGGTAAGTCCATATCGCCCTGCCAGCCTGCGGCAGAGTAACGCACATAAATCAGCGCATGGCTTGGGGTATAGTCTTTCGCTTCCTGAATATCCACGCCCATGCCCACAAACCAGTTGGACGTAACCCGGCGTTCGATAATCGCCCGTGCGGTATAACCCGTGCCGGAGCTGCTGCTGCCGGTTTCCATCGCCCCCCGGTCAGTATAGCGGCCGGGTTCATCGGTCGGGATCAGACTCTGAATTGGGTAGCGCAGTTCATCTTTGGTTTTGGAGTGTGACCAGGAGACAGAGCCGCCCAGCTCCCAGGACCAGTTTTCCGTGCGTTTACGCCAGGTCACCGGCAGTGCGAAGGAGACATACTCCTGCGGGCTGTAATAGCCGCCCTGACCCAGGGTATATCCGCTCAGGTCTTTGTCGTAATGCCAGAGCATATTGGAGACGCCGACCGTCAGGCGCTCGTTGTTTTTATTAATGAGCTTGTAGTAGTAACCCGTCATCCAGCGGACGCGCCAGTTATCTTCCACATTTTTACCCGTCAGCGTTTTTGCGTTCAGGCTTGACCAGACGCCGTTCGCCTCACCTTTGTCATAGCTGATGCTTACGCCACCCCCGGTCGCACGTACGCCGCCCCAGGTGGTGCCGGTATTGGTATCTTTCTGCCCGGCGAAGGCCAGCAGTGAACTGGAGATTGGCCGACGATGGGCATTGACGGTATAACCGATGGGACCCAGATCGCTGCTGTAGCTCAGGCCGCCCACCACGTCGACGACGTCAAAGCCCATCGGGGTAGTACCAATATCCATCGACCAGGTTTTATTCTGCCAGCCGACGGCGACGCTGGCGCCACTGTCACTCTGATGGGTGCTGCCGCTACACGGTGTTTCGTAGCAGGTCCCCCATTTAGGGTCGTACGTACCGTTATTGTTATCAAATGAACCGGCGTCCATATTGACCAAATCGCTTCTGAAGAACATGCGGCCATCAGAGAGCGGGGCATCGACCTGGAGCATGGTGGTATGGGCTTTCAGATCGGAATAGCCCCCCGTGCCGCTGGAGCCCCAGTAATCGTGCTGCAGCGTGACGTTAACATCCTGCTGACGGTACAAATCACCGGCGTCACTCCGTACGCCGCGCTTCAGCCAGTCATCTTTTTCATCGTTACGCGTCAGACGGGTGAAACTGTCGTTGTCCACCGGACGGGTCGTCGTGATGCCTGATGACACCATCGCGTCTTTATACGTCTCCAGCGCTTGCTGAGGCTGACCGTTCTGCGCCTGGAAGCGCGCGGCATCACGTAACACCAGCGCATTTTCCATTGAGGCAGGCTGCGATTTGGCCTGCGGAATGATGTTGTTGAAGGTTTGCTCTGCGGCGGCGGAATCGCCCAGCCCCGCCTGCGCCATCGCGATCCGACGCTGCATATTGAGGGATAACGGTTCGCCATTCTGCGCGGCAGGCAGTTTCGCCAGCTCGGCACGCGCAGCGTCCTTGTTACCTTGCGCGCTATAAATCTCGGTCAGACCGAGGATCGCGTCCTCGTTCTGCGGCTCACGCTGCAGGACGGCGTTGTACGTCGTTTTCGCCGATTCCAGATCGCCACGCTGCTGCGCCCAGTCGGCCAGCGTTAAGTCTATACGGGTAGAGGTCGGCTGCTGACGCAGAAGGTTTTCCGCCTCCTGCTCTTTACCGCTGTCGCGCAGGCGGTTGGCGGTTTCCAGCACCTGGTTACTTTGCAGACGGTCGGCCAGTTCCTGAATGTTGCCATTCCACTGGCTACGCGGCAGCGTATCCAGATGCGCCAGCGCGGCCCGATCCTGATTGTTCCCGGAGAGATAGAGCCCGTTGGCATACACCTGATCCGGGTCAGACGGTTTCTGGCTGGCAAGCTGGCGCATCAGGGTGTCCGCCTGGCTGCGCTGGCCCGCGCTGTAGAGATCGCGCGAGAGACGATACGTTATCCAGACGTCGCCTGGCGAGAGCGCCAGACGGCGGCGCTGTATTTCTGCTGCCTGGGCGTATTTCCCCTGATTCTCCAGCTGTTCGGCCTGGGCAGACAGTTGCTCGTTAGTCAGGCTACGTTCAATATCATCAATGCTCCGTCGCTGGCTGGCAGAAAGCGACTGGATAAACTGCGAGGCTTTCTCCGGTGACTGTGCGCGGTAAATATTGGCCAGACCGCGAACCGCATTGCTGTTACCGCTGTCCATACGCAACGCCTGACGATAATAACGCTCCGCCGCATCGTTATCTTTACGTGCCGCCGCGGCATCACCCAGGCCCAGCACCGCGTAACTGTCGGTATTGTCTATGTTACGTGCCTGCTGATAGTAACGTTCCGCCTGTGACGGGTTATTCGCCTTGAGCGCCGCATCGCCCTGCTGGATCAGCAGCCAGTAGCGGTTGACCTTCAGCAAACTGTCCCATTTACCCCGGTTATCGCTCTGCGGGTCGAGGGCTATGGCCTTTTCGAACTGCGCCACCGCGCGGGCACGATCGCCTTTCTGGGAATAAGCCTGTCCCAGGGCACCCACCGCTTCACTGTCAGCATGGTTGGCGCTGACGGCTTTTTGCAGCTCCGCAACCGCCTTACTCCCCTGCCCGGCATCCACTGCCGCCAGACCTTCCGCTTTCGCCCGGAAGGCCGGGTCTGCGAGCTGTTTTTGCTGCGCTTCAAGCTGGGCACGCGCCGCCACGACGCTATCGCCGTCGCTGAAAACGCTCAGGTATTTTTGCAACGCGCTGACGCTGGCGCTGCTGGCAGGCTGGTCTTTGATCTGCTCATACCACATGTCAGACGCCTGGCTGCGGCCGCCGGTCGATTTAGCCATCTCCCGCAGGACCGCAAAGCCCTCATCGCGGCGCCCGCTCTGGAACAGGAGCTGGGAAAGCGTCGTCTGCAGCTGCGTATTACCGGGGCTGCTGCTGTTAATTTTTTTCAGCTGGTTAATGGCCGCATTGCGGCGGGCAGGATCTTTCGCCACCACATTCCAGTATTCCGTCGCCACGTCGCCACCCGGCGGGTTGCCGTCAAAGAGCTTGTCATAGGCGGCAATCGCCTCCTGAGTGTGCCCTGTCGTGGCGAGCAAGCGCGCCTGCTGTAACTGCTGTCGGCCATCCGGGGTGGAAAGCAGCATCGTATTGCGTGAGGACTGATACGCGCTGGAGCCCGGAGCGATCCCTTTCAGGCGATCCAGCTCTTTTTGCGCACCGGCGGTATCGCCCTGGCGCAGCAGGTAACGAAAACGGGCGGCGATAACATCAGGGTTGTTCGGATCAATCAGTTCAAGACGATAGAGCGACTGACGAACCAAATCCTCACGCTGTGTCGACTCGCCCAGCCGAACCTGCTCCAGCAGCTGTTTCTGCTGCGGAGAGTTAACGGCCTGCGCCAGCGGCATCAGTGCCAGCCCAAGCGATAAAGTGAGTAAATTTACTGTGAACTTGCGCATTCCTGGCCCCAATCCGGTATTAAGTCACCTTTAGCGGTGAAGCGAAAACGATGCTGATCCCATCCCTGACCAAAGAGAGTCAGTACATAGCTGTAATAGGCGTTGTTATCGGGAAAATGGTCTGCAACGCGCTGGCGCTGAACCGCCTGAGCATCGCGCTGTTGTAAAAACGGCAGCATGGCGGCAGAGAACCCGACCGGACCATTGCCGGTGCGTTTACCCGTCGCCACGTCCACTTTTTCCGGCGGCACGCCCTGTTTCATTGTTTTTGCCGCCATCGGCTGGAAGCGCGTCAGCAATCGGGCTTTCTGAGGATCTTTATCACTCATCATGCCCACCCAAAGATAGACACGAATAGCGTCGTAGCCCCCTACCAGCGCTTTATCCTGCTTTAACTGCCAGCCTCTGTTTTTCTGATACTGCACCCAGTCCGGCGAGAACCCCTTTGGCGCGCTTTCCAGCAGCAGTCGCAGATTCGTTTCACGAAGCGTGGTCCACGGGGCACCAAAGCGGGTGAAATAGCTTGCTAACTGCGGAGGAAGATAGCTGGGGTTAAAGCGCCAGGCGTTTTCATCAGCAAAACCGACTTTACCCGGAAGCAGCATGGCGCCGAGCCCTGGTACTTTCACCACTTCCTCACCGGCAATGCGTTTCAACAGCGCCTTACCCGTGCGGGTGTAGTCCGGATGTTTCCATAACCGGCCCGCTTCAAGCAGTGACCAGGCGATCCAGACATCGGCATCTGAGGCGGAGTTGGTATCAATCACCGCCCAGTTTTCTTTGTCTTTCTGCCCCCAGAGCCAGGCAGGCAGATGGTCGTTGAGATTGCCGCCGGCAAGGTTATCGCGCGTCCATGTCAGTATTTGCTCAAACGCGCGGCGATCGTTGGCGGCCAGAGCAAAGAACAACGCATAGCTTTGCCCTTCCGACGTCGTAATTTTGCGCGTGTCACTGGGATCAATGACGCGCCCGCCCTCGCTGATGTAATCCTTTTTGAACTGCTCCCAGGCAGGCCAGGTACAGGCGGCGCGAAGAGGAAGCGCCGCCAGCATCAACGCTGCTACTGCACACCAGCGAAAGGCTTTCATCACATCTTACTCATCCGGGTTGAGGCGACGACGGCTGATGATACGCAGCAGACGCCACAGCACCCATGCCAGCAAGACCACGCTGACCGCGGCCAGGATGGCGAGCAGAACCGGATGGTTAGACAGCGCATACCACAGGCGTTCGAACCACGGCAGATGGCCGACGTAGTACACATCACCCACGCGCAGGCTGTTGACGCCAGACTCACGGATCACCGACACAGAGCCAAACATCGCGGCACGTTTACCACTGTCGTTCATCGCCGTATTCAGCAGTTCATAGCCACGCGGGCTGTCCGCCAGAAGCGCCACCACGCTACGCTGATCGTTATAAGGTGACTGGAAGCCCACTACCGCAGCCATCGCCCCCTGAGAGGTGACGGCCGTCTGCGCGCTGGCCTGGCGATCGTTCGCATCCGGCATGATGCTCGGGAAATCGGTCTGGCGCAGCGGGGTGTTAACCCAGGACTCCGTGGCTTTCACCAGCAGATCGATACGCTTATCATCCTTCAGCTTATCCGGAATCGTACCGATGACCATGATGTCAGCGTCTTTGTTCTGGATCTGGCTGCCATCGTCCGTCAACGTGACGTTAATTGCCGGCAATCCCGTCTGGGCCCCAACGGTTGCTATGGTATCAAGCAGGGTTGTCACCTGACCTTCGTTTGGCGCTTTTGGCATCACAACGATGGACTCAGAGAGATCGGCCATGCGGCTGAACGGGAAGCCTGCATTAGCAAAGGCGCGCAGATCCGGCATCGCCAGGAAGTGATAGTACTTCGAGAAGTCGATGGTCGACTCATCGCCGATGACAACGTGGTTCTGAACCTGCTGGAAGGTGATGCAGTTATCCACCGAACCGCCAGGCATCGGGTTCATGTACTGGAAGTCAAAACGCAACTGGTTGATTGCCCCAAGCTTCAGTGCCGGAATGGAGACATCCGTTTTACCGTCCAGCAGCCCCTGCAGCACCGGCAGGCGAAGCATCAGTCGGTTAGTGTCCTGGGTACTTTGCAGGCTGAACGATTGCAGGAACTGGTTGTTCAGGCTGATATCCATGCGCGAGCTGTCTTTCGTCGCCGGCGCGGTATAACGGTAGTTAAGATTGATATCGATGCCGTTGGTACGCAGCAGGTACAGATCCGGCGGCAGGTTCAGTGACAGGCTAATTGGCGAGGGTTCAAGCCCGGACGCCTGCAGCTGCTCTTCATAGGTTTTCAGCTCACCAAACGTCACGACACGGTCGGTACGCACCCAGTTTGGCGCATCATAAGGTTTACGCGCCAGCAGCGGCTTGACCTCGTCCACCACGACGCTGTTGCCGCGGAAAAGAACGTTGCCCTGGGCAATCGCTTTTGCCGCCTGGACCAGATCTTTATCGTCACGACCAAAGACCACCAGCAGCTTCACGTACGGGTTATCCGGGTGGCTGACCATCTCAATGGTTGGCGCTTTGACTTCAGGATGATCGCGCAGGAAGGCAGGACGTTTCGCGTTGGTGGCAAATACAATCGCGTTTCTGTCCGGCATTTTGTCATACATCACCGGGAAATTCTGACCGCGCCAGCCGGAACGCGAACCAAACCAGGAAGCCACAATGGTGGCCGCCAGCTGCTCGGTTACGTCCGGGGACGACGCAAACACCATCGGCAGCGTGAGCGGACGGTTATCACGAGGATCGAAGAACGGCACCGGGAAGGCGGAGAGATCGTTCTTCAGCGCCAGAGACTGATAGGTCATCTGCAGCGAGGAGTTACGCCCGATGTCCATCCACAGCGTGTTGCTGGCTGGGTTTTCACAGACATCGCGGTAGTGACCCACAAACTCCAGACGAATGCGGTTAAAGTCGGTAATGAACAGCGGGTTAATCGGCACCTGCGCCTGCGTTTTCTTACCCAGTTGTTCTTTGGTAACCGGCAGTACGTCCATCAGCTCATCGTTCAGGTAAACCTTCAACTGAGACTGGGTCGGCAGCAGGGACGGCGACGGGGTATATTCAAGGTTCAGCACGGCATTCGAGACGACTTCATCGCTGCGCATGCCAAATTCAATGCCGCCATTAGGGTTGATGCCGCGCAACACCATGCTGCCTGGCGGCGGCGCGATTTGCGCGAAGGTCAGCTTGACGTCGCGTGACGGGGCATTTTCCGCGACAACGGGCGCATTCGCCCCCCGAACACCCGGCATCACCTGTCCGATAACCGGGTTCTCGGCGGGTAGAGTGTTCCCCTCCGTTGGCTGGTTCGGAATGACATTTTCTGTTTGACCGGGCGCGGCAGTAATAACCGGATCGGTTGCCTGCGCGACCACAGGCACTGTTGGCGCAGGCGTTGCCGCTGCGTTATCAGGCTCTGCGTTAGCCATTGTTGCGGGGAGCGCACTCATCCCCATTGCCACTGCACATAACCAGGAAAGTTTTGTTTTCATCGCGTTATCATCATTGTTGAGCCATAACCGGGTCCGCCTGCTTCGCCTCATCCCGCTCAGGACGACGAGGAATGAACGACACGACCCAGGAAACCAGCGAAGTAAGTGACCGGAAAATTAATTTCACCGACGACGGGGCAAATTCTGCAAGGTGACGATAGCCACGGAACCCCAGCTTCAGAATATCCAGCAGGCTTTCCAGAGGTTTATCTTCCGGGAAGCTGTCCTGCCAGAGAGCCCATGTATCCGCACGGGCAAACGTACACTGCACAAAATCAATGTGTTGCTTTTTGGTCAACGGCATCAGTTGCAGACCGACTTCATTGCCCGCCACACGCGCTACCTGCGTCGGGAAGACATACTCCTGCTGGCCGCGCTTAAGCAGCAGGTTAACTTTTTGCCCTTCCAGCACTTTCGCCTGGCCGTTGATTTTGATCCCCAGACCACCGTCAGAGAAGTCGTGCACGGTACAGGAGAAGAGGTGACCATCTTCACGGGCAATCGCCGCGGGCATGCAGATTTCAACGCGATGCGCGCGACGAACCTGTTTACTCTCCACCGACACCGCCACCGCGCCGCCAAGAATAATCAGGTTGTAGAAGACCCAGGCCATACTCACAAAGACGGTCAGGATTTCATTTTCAGGGCCGTAGAAGTAACGCCAGATACCGGCGATGACGCCAACGATGTTCAGCAACACCAGGAAGATATACGGACGGGAGATCACCCAGTCGACGTACTCCTCTTCCACCAGCCCCCCCTTCGCGGTGACGTTGAATTTCCCTTTATGCGGGTTGATCAGCGCCACCATCGTTGGCGGCGCAATGTACCAGGCCAGCACCGTTTCGTAGATTTCACTCCAGAAGGAATGGCGATATTTACCCTGAATCTTCGAGTTCGTCAGGCTCGCGTGGATCATGTGCGGCAAAACAAACAGCGCAATCATCAGCGCCGGGGCGTAGATGATATAGGCGTGAAGGAGCAGGAACGCCAGCGGCGCGGTCAGGAAGATCAGCCGCGGGATGCCGGATAAGAAGTGGAACATCGCGTTGACGTAGCAGAGACGCTGCGCCAGCTTGAGCCCTTTCCCTATCAGTGGATTATCGAGACGGAAAATCTGCACCATGCCGCGCGCCCAGCGAATACGCTGACCAATGTGCGCCGAGAGCGATTCCGTCGCCAGACCGGCGGCCTGAGGAATACGCATATAGGCCGAGGTATAACCCCGACGGTGCAGACGCAACGAGGTGTGCGCATCTTCAGTCACCGTTTCGACGGCAATACCGCCAATTTCATCCAGCGGTTTACGGCGGATAACCGCACAGGAGCCGCAGAAGAACGTGGCGTCCCACATGTCGTTACCATCCTGCACCAGACCATAGAACAGCGTGCCTTCGTTCGGGGTCTTACGGAAACGGCCAAGGTTGCGTTCAAACGGGTCCGGCGAGAAGAAGTGGTGCGGCGTCTGCATCATCGCCAGCTCTTTCTCTTTCAGGAACCAGCCCATGGTCATCTGCAGGAACGATCGCGTAGGTACGTGGTCGCAGTCAAAGATCGAGACAAACTCCCCGGTGGCATACTTCAGCGCGTTATTGATGTTACCGGCTTTAGCATGTTCGTGCGTCGGACGGGCGATGTATTCGACGCCGACCTCTTCCGCGAACTGGCGGAACGCTGGGCGGTTGCCGTCATCCAGGATCCAGACCTTGAGTTTATCTTTCGGCCAGTCGATGCCGAGCGCAGCATAAATGGTGTTTTTCACCACGCTCAGGTCTTCGTTGTAGGTTGGGACGAAGAGATCGACAGTCGGCCACGTCGTGGTGTCCTTCGGCAGCGGTACGGGCTGGCGATTGAGCGGCCAGATGACCTGGAAATACCCCAACACCAGCACAATCCAGGCATAGGTTTCGGCAAACAGCAGAATCAGACCGCAGACCAGACTCACCGGGTCGTCCCAGTTCAGCGTTGAGGTATAACGCCACCAGATATAGCGGCAGGAAACGGTCAGCGACAGCACAATCAGCATCAGTGCCGAGAAGCGGCCCGGAATACGACGCACCAGCAACGCCACGCCCCACAGCAGGATCAGGAAGGTGAACTGCGCCAGGGGATTGAAGGGTTGCGTAATACAGACCAGCGCCAGAATCAGTGAGAACACGACAATCACGCCGAGGATAAAACGCCGCAGGCCCGGGTGGAGGTGCCCGAGCTCTTTTTGGTTATCCAGATGGCTGGTTTTGTCGGTCACGCTGTCAGGCAATTTATCCAGCCACTGGTGATAGCGCTCGCGCAGCTGTTGAACGCGGGAGAAACTGCGCCAGTGCGGCGTCTGGCGTTCTCGCTGTGACGAGGTGACGACCAGCCAGACGGCCTGAATGAGATAACGCGCCGGATCCAAAGGCCGCGGCCGGTCAGGGTTAATGTGTGGATATAATTCATTATGGTGCGCACGTATGCGCTGCCAGCGCGGATGTTCAAGCGGAATGAACATCCAGGCCATAATCATCCAGAAACAGCCAAGCGCGGCACTGAATGCCGACGCACCATGCCGACGAAAATGTCGGTAGCGTTCGCTCAGACGCGCATTAACCGGCGGGATAAGGAACCAACTGGCGAGTCGACTCATACCGAACTCCCTGCCGGCTCCGCCGCGTTGGCGAAGTTCAGCAGACACCAGTTAGCCAGCGTGAGGATCTCCTCTGCCGCCAGGGAATCGCTGCGGTACTCGCCGAGCGGCTGCTTGGAGGCCAGGGATTCTGCCATTCCTTCATCCCGGTGAATCACAATGGGTAGCAGGCGACGCTGACTCTGTAGCCAGACCTGGTAGAGATCGTCCTGGATCTGGCTCCCGATGCGTAAGTCATTAATCAGGAGGTGCGCATTTTGCGGCAGCCCCTGTTGATGCAGACGAATATGGCAATTTGCATCCACGTTGACGATGGAGAGAACATGATCGCACTGCGCGATAAGCTGCCGGGTTAATGTCCCGGCGCCGTGCGGCAGATCCACCAGGATCCACTGGTAGTGGCCTTTTTCTTTCAGACTTTGCAATGCAAGCGTGAACTGCGAAAACAACCGCTGATAAGCGGCTTCGTTCTCACGTTCGGTGGTGGTGAGCTGACCAAAAGGCAGTAAATCAAGCTGAGAGGTATAGCGCAGCCCTGCATCCCGCCAGTCTTTATCATCAAGCAACGCGCGTGCCCAACCCGCTTCACGAGTGAAGTCGACGTTGAACGACATACGCAGCAAATTATCGGCGCAGGCGTCAATCACCAACACCGATTCACCTAAAAGCTGTAATGACCACGCCAGCGCCGCGGTAACGGATGTGGTACCCACACCGCCACGGACACCCTGTAATCCGAGTATGGCCATCAATGGCTCCCTTATTGTTGATGGGCGAATTCAGCTAATAATGGCCAGCGTTTAATAGCCGCGGCCAACTGTTCCCGCTGGGAAATATCGGTGTAATCTATTTCAGGTAAAGAAAAGGCCTGCGTCAGCGCCAGAAAATCGTTTTGGAATGTATAGCCCAGGGTCGAGTCGACTGGGGTTCCGGGTTCGTTATTATCCATTTTTCTGCCATCCCTTTGAGGAAAATCGCACGCTCAGAAGTTGCGGGGCGTCCTGCCCTGACAAATTTCATTTACATGCTAAATCTGATGTTCTTTAATTTCAATGTTAGGTTTATTTCTACGCTTTCGCTAGTAAACTGAGATACAGATAAATTAGACGAAAAGAGGGACACCGTGGACTCCATATTTTCTATTGGCATCCAGTCATTATGGGACGAATTGAGCCACATGCCAGTCGGTGGAGTCTGGTGGATTAATACCGACCGTAATGAAGATGCCATCAGTCTGGTAAACCAGACAATTGCCGCCCAGGATAAGGATTCCCGCGTGGCTGTCATTAGCATGGGCGAAGAGCCGAAGAAAATTATCACGCTGGAAAGTGACGGCGGACCGCAAACCGTGCGCTTATTTTCCATGTCAGCAGAAGTGGATAGTCTATACTTTTTGTCCCGCGACGTTCAGTGCTCCATTGATCCGGATCACTATTTAGTGATTCTTAAATGCGCAAATAACGTCCTGCAAAATATCCCTGCTGAAAAACTGCTGCCGTGGCTGGAAAAAATCAATAAATGGGCAAAATTTCAAAATTGCACGCTATTGGTCGTCAATCCCGGCAGTAATAATGACAAGTTGTTTTCACTTTTAATGGGTGAATATCGCTCCCTGTTCGGTCTGGCCAGCCTGCGTGACCAGGTAGGCAGCTATCTCTACGATATTGCTTTCTGGTGTAATGAAAAAGGCGTGAGCGCCAGGCAACAGCTGACCCTGAAACAGAGTGAGGGGAAATGGCACCTGGCACAGCAGGAAGAAACGGTTGTGCAGCCGCGCAGTGATGAAAAACGCATCCTGAGCCATATTGCGGTTTTAGAGGGCGCGCCCGCGCTGTCGGAAAACTGGTCGCTGTTTGAGTCTAACGAAGCGCTTTTTCATGAAGCTCGTACAACCCAGGCGGCAACCCTTGTTTTCTCGTTGATGCAAAATAACCAGATTGAGACGCTGGCGAGACAAATTCATACCTTACGTCGCCAGCGCGGCAGCGCATTAAAAATTGTGGTGCGGGAAAACAATACCAGCCTGCGCGCCACCGATGAGCGTCTGCTGCTTGGCTGCGGCGCAAATATGGTTGTTCCATGGAATGCGCCGCTGTCACGCTGCCTGACGCTAATCGAAAGCGTTCAGGGCCAGCAGTTCAGCCGCCATGTGCCGGAAGACATTTCCACCTTGCTCTCCATGACGCAGCCGATGAAGCTGCGCGGATACCAGAAATGGGATAACTTCTGCGACGCCGTCGGCAATATGATGAGCAACACGCTACTTCCTGCGGACGGGAAAGGGGTGATGGTTGCCCTGCGTCCTGTTCCGGGTATCCGCGTTGAACAGGCTCTCACCTTATGTCGTCCGAATCGTACAGGGGACATCATGACCATTGGCGACAATCGCCTGGTGCTATTTTTGTCCTTCTGCCGGGTGAACGATCTTGATACCGCGCTTAACCACATCTTTCCCCTGCCTACCGGGGATATTTTCTCAAACCGTATGATCTGGTTCGAAGATAATGCTATCAGCGCGGAGCTGGTGCAGATGCGCGCACTTCAGCCTGAACAATGGGTTAAACCGCTGGCGATCACCAGCGATGCAAAACCGATTCTCAATGCCAGACATGACGGTCATGTCTGGCGTCGGGTTCCGGAACCCCATCGCTTATTAACCGAGAATGGGGAGAACGTACCATCATGAATATCAGCGATATTATTCAACTGGTCGTATTCTGTGCACTGATCTTTTTCCCGCTTGGCTACTATGCGCGCCATTCCATACGTCGTATCCGTGATACGGCCAGAGTGATGTTTATAAAACCTCGCTATGTAAAACCAGCCGGAACACTGACACGGGCATCACACGTCAAGGCAGACCGAAAACATGACTAATTCTACCTATACCGCTTCGTCACCCTCGCCGCTCTGGCAATACTGGCGCGGCCTTTCCGGCTGGAACTTTTACTTTCTGGTGAAGTTTGGTTTGCTCTGGGCAGGCTATCTGAATTTCCATCCCCTGCTTAACCTGGTCTTTATGGCCTTCCTGCTGATGCCGTTGCCGAATATCAGGCTGCATCGTTTACGTCACTGGGTAGCCATCCCCGTCGGCTTTGCGCTGTTCTGGCACGATACCTGGCTACCGGGTCCGGACAGCATAATGAGCCAGGGGTCACAGGTCGCGGGCTTCAGTGCAGACTACATGCTTGATCTGGTTGAGCGCTTTATTAACTGGCAGATGATTGGCGCTATCTTTGTCCTGCTGGTGGCCTGGCTGTTCCTGTCGCAGTGGATCCGCGTCACGGTGTTTGTTGTCGCCATTATGATCTGGCTTAACGTGCTGACGCTGGCAGGACCGAACTTCTCCCTGTGGCCTGCCGGTCAACCAACCACCACGGTGACCACCACGGGTGGAAGCGCAGCGGCTACTGTTACCACGGCAGGCGATACGCCTGTGGTAGGTGATATTCCAACCCAGACCGCACCGCCGACCTCCACCAACCTGAATGCGTGGCTTTCCAGCTTCTATACCGCAGAAGATAAACGACAGACGAAATTCCCGGATGCACTGCCGGCAGATGCTCAACCGTTTGAGCTGCTGGTGATTAACATCGGTTCCCTCTCCTGGGCCGATGTGGATGCAGCCGGATTAATGTCTCACCCACTGTGGTCTCATTTCGATATCCAGTTTAAAGATTTCAACTCTGCCACCTCATACAGCGGCCCGGCAGCGATTCGCCTGCTGCGTGCAAGCTGCGGTCAGACATCGCATAAAAACCTGTACCAGCCGGCAGGGAATCAGTGTTATCTGTTCGATAACCTCGCGAAGCTGGGCTTTACGCAGCATCTGATGCTGGGACATAACGGCCAGTTCGGTAACTTCCTGAAAGAGGTGCGTGAACAGGGTGGCATGCAGGCGCCGCTGATGGATCAAACCGGGCTTCCCGTTACTCTGCTCGGCTTCGACGGTTCACCTGTTTACGACGATACAGCCGTACTGCAGCGCTGGCTGCAAACCATCGAAAAAGACAGCAACCCGCGCAGTGCGACGTTCTTTAACACCCTGCCGCTTCACGATGGTAACCACTTCCCGGGCGTGAGCAAAACGGCAGATTATAAAGTGCGTGCGCAGAAATTCTTCGACGAGCTGGATGCGTTCTTCACTGAGCTGGAAAAATCAGGCCGTAAAGTGATGGTGGTTGTCGTGCCTGAACACGGTGGCGCGCTGAAAGGCGACAGAATGCAGGTGTCAGGTCTGCGTGATATTCCAAGCCCGTCCATTACCAACGTGCCTGCGGGCATTAAATTCTTTGGTATGAAGGCTCCGCACCAGGGCGCGCCGATTGAGATTACACAGCCAACCAGCTATCTGGCAATTTCAGAACTGGTTGCCCGTGCCGTGGACGGGAAGCTGTTTGTGGAAGATAGCGTGAACTGGAATCAGCTCACCAGCAACCTGCCGCAAACGGCAGAGGTCTCTGAAAACGCGAATGCTGTTGTGATTCAGTACCAGAACAAACCGTACGTTCGTCTGAACGGCGGAGATTGGGTACCGTATCCGCAATAAAGGATTTACCCCTCTCCCCTGTAGGGAGAGGGGATTGTCAGTGCGTTATTATTGCGCTGAAATCCATACCAGCATTTTCAGACTTGCCGAATAGTAGTCGTCTTTAGAGGTGATTTCCGGTTCGCCGGATGGCTGACCCATCGTTAAATCCCTGACCGCCAGCAGACCCCCTTCCATCATATAGGGCGCGTATTCGTTGGTCGTGACGTTAACCCAGGCGGGTGTATGTTCCCGTGGGAACTGACCAAACCAGTCTTTCCAGGGCGTCAGTAGCGGGCTTTGTTTATCAGACCAGGCTATGTACAGCGGAATACGAATCGCATCGTAGCTCATTCGCGGTGGCCAGCCTTTGGCCGGCGTCAGCTTGCCCGCGGATGCCAGCGAAACCCAGTCTGTCGGTAGATTCGCTTTACCCGATCCCATTTTTCCCAGCAGACGTTTCCCGTCCTTTATCAATTCACGCCAGACCGGCAAATGACTGCGTCCGGCAAAGGCCTGCCAGGCCGGAAACACAAAATAGGAAGGATTAAGGACCACTTCACCCTCAAGCTTAAATCCCTGTACGCCGGGCAGCATCACGCGGTAACCCGCATAGCGGATTACGTTGTGGTCAATCAATGCTTTCGTAATCGCATCCGATGCGGCGCTGTAGCGTTTGTCATGCCAGCGCGCATCGGCTTTTAACAACGCCCATGCAATCAGGACATCGCCATCTGTGGCGTTGTTTTTATCAGCGACCGGATTGGACTCCGCGGGGTTATAACGCCAGTAAAACAGACCATTTTCGTTGTTCTTTAGCGTCCTGTTGGTCCATTGCCAGAGCTTATCGAACGTGGCTTTATCGTCGTTAGCCACCGCCATTAACATGGCGAAACCCTGACCTTCCGTATGCGAAACGTCACCGTTGCCGGTATCAACAATGCGGCCTTCCGGTTTGAAAAAGCGCGCCTTGTAACTCTCCCAGGCCTGACCCGCCTGCGAGAGAGGAGAGAACAGCAAGCCCATCATCACAGCCAGGGTCGCGCAAACGGGTTTTTGCATCATTCACCCCATTCGGTTATTCGGCACTTCGCAGTGAAATTTCACCGCCCATCCAGGGCTTGATCACGCCATCCTGTTCCAGGAGCAACGCGCCCTGAGCGTCAATCCCGCGGGAAATGCCGTAGATCTCTTTATCACCAATCAGTAATTTCACCGGGCGATTGATGAAGTTGTCCAGTTTTTCCCAACGAGACAGGAACGTTGCGAGCCCTTCCTGTTCAAAAAGCGTCAGTGAACTACGCAACTCTTTAATCATACGCACGGCAAGGATGTTACGATCGATGACGATCCCCGCCTCCTGGAGATTCGTCCAGGCCTGGTTGACCACATCGTTTTGTACGTTACGCATCACCATATTGAGGCCCGCGCCAATCACGATTTGCGCCGCATCGCCCGTTTTTCCCGTCAGTTCGACCAGAATACCGGCAAGTTTACGATCGTTCAGGTAAAGATCGTTAGGCCATTTAACACGCACCCGATCGGCGCCCAGATCGTGTAGCACCTCTGCCATGACAATCCCGATGACCAGACTCAGGCCAATCGCTGCGGCAGGGCCTTGATCGAGTCGCCAGTACATGGACAGGTAGAGGTTGGCACCAAAGGGCGAGAACCATTTTCGCCCTCGGCGACCACGCCCGGCCTGCTGATACTCTGCAACGCAGGCATCGCCGGATTTCAGTTCAGGCAGACGCTCCAGAAGATACTGGTTCGTTGAGTCAATCACCGGCAGCACCGCAACATTGCCGTGCCCAATCTGGCTACGAATCACGTCTTCATTCAGCAATTGAATGGGTTCCGGCAGGCTGTACCCTTTTCCAGGAACGGTAAAGACATCGACACCCCAGTCGCGGAGGGTCTGGATATGTTTATTAATGCCTGCACGGCTCATGCCCAGCTGCTCACCCAACTGCTCGCCAGAGTGAAACTCCCCATCCGCGAGGATGCTAATCAGGGTTAACGGGATGGTGTTGTCTTTCACGCGATGGTCTCCACGGCATTCACTTCACCTGTGCGGCCAATGAAGCGGACTTCTGGCTCCAGCCAGACGTTAAACTTTTCACCCACACGTTCACGAACATAATGAGCCAGTTTGACCACGTCATCACTGCTCGCATCATGTTGATTGATCAGTACCAGAGCCTGCTGCTGATGAACGGCAGCGCCTCCGACTGAAGTGCCTTTAAGCTGGCATTGATCGATAAGCCATCCCGCAGCCAGCTTCACGCTGCCATCTGCCTGAGGGTAATGTGGTGCTGCGGGCCATCCTTCAAGGAAGACCTTTGCCTTTTCGCTGTCGATCACCGGGTTTTTGAAGAAACTTCCGGCATTTCCATTTACTTTCGGGTCGGGAAGCTTGGTCATGCGCATATGACAAACCGAGTCAAACACATCGCGGGGGGTGGCGGTAGCCGGATCGAGACGCGTTAAATCACCGTAGGTCAGTACGGGCTGCCAGTTCTTCGACAGGCGCAGGCCCACGGCGACAATCACATAGCGATCCTGATATTCATGTTTGAAGATACTGTCACGGTAGCCAAAACGGCACTGTTCTGCGGTTAAACGCTTAGCCGTTCCAGTCGCCAGTTCGATGCAGTCGACGTATTCACAGACATGTTTCAGCTCGATGCCATAGGCACCGATGTTTTGAATCGGTGATGATCCAGCGCAGCCCGGAATAAGCGCAAGGTTTTCCAGGCCAGGCATCCCTTTTTCCAGGGTAAATTGCACCAGGTGATGCCAGTTTTCTCCGGCCCCCACGTGCAAGTGCCAGCTATCGGCGCGCTCTTCCACATCAATTCCCATGATGCGGTTAACGATCACTGTTCCCGCAAAATCGTCGAGAAACAGGACATTACTTCCTTCGCCCAGAATCAGTACGGGTTCGTTTTTTTCGGTTGCGCTTTGCCATGCATTCAGCAACTGCTGTGCAGTATCGGCACGGACAATGTGATTAGCATTGCGTTGAATACCAAAGGTATTCCAGGGCTTAAGGGAGTGGTTCATAGACGCTATCCTGATGCAAAAACGCAGGTAGTTTACCGTATAAGCAGGGCGTTGGGGGATTAGTTTGTATAGCGCAGAAACGCAAAAAGGCCATCCTTACGGATGGCCTTTTCACTTATTTGATGCCTGGCAGTTCCCTACTCTCACATGGGGAGACCCCACACTACCATCGGCG
>NZ_JBMKIF010000042.1:0-28883 GCF_049238025.1 Enterobacter cloacae complex sp. IR5458 | reverse complement strand
TGCTGCATTCCACAGCAAAACCCCGCCTTATACCCTTTTACACACAGACTTATCCACAATGATACGAAAAAGTAAAAATGTGCGAGCGTTGCGCAAACGTTTTCGTTAAAATGCTCGCGCTTCACAAGGATGCCTCGTCAGGTGTGTTAGATGAGTTTTTCGCAGGAAAATTCATCTAACGCTCTCTGTAATCGTGAAATCCAGGGGATTTACCATGCAACAACGTCGTCCAGTCCGCCGCGCTCTGCTCAGTGTTTCTGATAAAGCCGGTATCGTCGAATTCGCTCAGGCACTTTCTGCACGCGGTGTGGAGCTGCTTTCTACAGGCGGCACCGCACGCCTGTTAGCAGATAAAGGTCTGCCGGTAACCGAAGTGTCCGATTACACCGGTTTCCCGGAGATGATGGATGGACGCGTCAAAACTCTGCATCCGAAAGTGCACGGCGGTATTCTTGGCCGTCGAGGCCAGGACGATGCCATTATGGAAAAGCATGATATTGCGCCAATCGACATGGTTGTCGTTAACCTCTACCCGTTTGCCCAGACCGTTGCCCGCGAAGGCTGCTCTCTGGAAGATGCGGTAGAAAATATTGATATCGGCGGCCCGACCATGGTGCGCTCTGCAGCCAAGAACCATAAAGATGTGGCCATCGTGGTGAAGAGCAGCGATTACAACACCATTATTAGCGAGATGGATGCCAACGAAGGGTCACTGACGCTCGACACGCGTTTCGACCTCGCTATCAAAGCCTTCGAACACACCGCTGCATACGACAGCATGATCGCCAACTACTTCGGTAGCCTGGTGCCGGCTTACCACGGTGAAAGCAACGATCCTTCTGGCCGCTTCCCGCGCACGCTGAACCTGAACTTCATCAAGAAGCAGGATATGCGTTACGGCGAGAACAGCCACCAGCAGGCTGCCTTCTATATAGAAGAAGAGATCAAAGAAGCCTCGGTTGCCACCGCTCAGCAGGTTCAGGGCAAGGCGCTCTCCTACAACAATATTGCTGACACCGACGCTGCGCTGGAATGCGTGAAAGAGTTCAGCGAGCCAGCCTGCGTTATCGTCAAGCACGCTAACCCATGCGGCGTGGCGGTGAGCACCTCTATTCTGGACGCTTACGACCGTGCTTACAAAACCGACCCGACCTCCGCGTTTGGCGGCATTATCGCCTTCAACCGCGAGCTGGATGCCCAAACCGCGCAGGCCATCATCTCCCGACAGTTTGTTGAAGTGATCATTGCACCATCGGCATCCGAAGAAGCGCTCAAAATCACCGCAGCAAAACAGAATGTGCGCGTACTGATTTGCGGTCAGTGGGCAAATCGCGTGCCGGGTCTGGACTTCAAACGCGTGAACGGCGGCCTTCTGGTTCAGGATCGCGATCTGGGTATGGTGACAGAAGCTGACCTGCGCGTAGTGACCAAACGCCAGCCGAGCGAGCAGGAGCTGCGTGACGCGCTGTTCTGCTGGAAAGTGGCGAAGTTCGTCAAGTCCAACGCCATCGTCTACGCCAAAGAGAACATGACCATCGGAATAGGCGCAGGCCAGATGAGCCGTGTCTACTCTGCGAAAATTGCCGGGATCAAAGCAGGTGATGAAGGGCTGGAAGTGAAAGGTTCCGCCATGGCCTCTGATGCCTTCTTCCCGTTCCGTGACGGTATCGATGCGGCAGCCGCTGTAGGCATTACCTGCGTGATCCAGCCAGGTGGTTCTATCCGCGACGACGAAGTGATTGCCGCCGCCGACGAACACGGTATCG
Organism: Enterobacter cloacae complex sp. IR5458; assembly: GCF_049238025.1. Taxonomy (NCBI): domain Bacteria; kingdom Pseudomonadati; phylum Pseudomonadota; class Gammaproteobacteria; order Enterobacterales; family Enterobacteriaceae; genus Enterobacter; species Enterobacter cloacae complex sp. IR5458. The sequence continues at coordinate 27,117 of NZ_JBMKIF010000042.1, read as the reverse complement.
CGATGATCTTCACCGACATGCGCCACTTCCGCCATTAATTCCCGGAGCAGAAAAATGAAAGTATTAGTGATTGGTAACGGCGGACGCGAGCACGCCCTGGCGTGGAAAGCGGCGCAGTCTCCGCGGGTGAAAACGGTCTTCGTGGCACCGGGTAACGCCGGTACTGCCCTGGAACCCGCTTTGCAGAACGTCGCCATCGGTGTGACCGATATCCCGGCCCTGCTGAACTTTGCCCAGAATGAGAAAATCGATCTGACCATTGTCGGCCCGGAAGCGCCCCTGGTGATTGGCGTAGTTGACGCGTTCCGCGCTGCTGGCCTGAAAATCTTCGGACCAACGGAAGGTGCTGCCCAACTGGAAGGGTCTAAGGCCTTCACTAAAGATTTCCTGGCACGTCACAACATCCCGACGGCGGAATATCAGAACTTCACTGAAGTGGAGCCAGCTCTGGCTTACCTGCGTGAAAAAGGCGCGCCGATCGTTATTAAAGCCGACGGTCTGGCCGCCGGTAAAGGCGTTATCGTTGCGATGACCCTCGAAGAAGCGGAAGCCGCGGTTCAGGATATGCTGGCTGGCAATGCCTTTGGCGATGCAGGCCACCGTATCGTGATTGAAGAGTTCCTCGACGGCGAAGAAGCGAGCTTCATTGTCATGGTCGACGGCGAGCACGTTCTGCCGATGGCCACCAGCCAGGATCATAAACGCGTGGGTAATGGCGATACCGGTCCTAATACCGGCGGGATGGGCGCCTACTCCCCTGCCCCGGTGGTGACGGATGAAGTACATCAGCGCACCATGGACCGCATTATCTGGCCTACCGTGAAAGGCATGGCGGCGGAAGGGAATACCTACACCGGTTTCCTCTATGCAGGTCTGATGATCGACAAGCAGGGCAACCCTAAGGTTATTGAGTTCAACTGCCGCTTTGGCGATCCGGAAACTCAACCGATAATGCTGCGCATGAAATCGGACCTGGTCGATCTGTGTCTGGCGGCTTGCGAAGGCAAGCTGGACGAGAAAACCTCAGAGTGGGACGAACGTGCGTCTCTGGGCGTGGTGATTGCTGCAGGCGGTTATCCGGGTAACTACAACACCGGTGATGAAATCCACGGCCTGCCGCTGGAAGAGATTGACGGCGCGAAGGTATTCCACGCGGGTACGAAACTGTCTGACGACGAGCGCGTACTGACCAACGGCGGCCGCGTCCTGTGTGCTACCGCACTGGGTCATACCGTTGCAGAAGCGCAGAAGCGTGCCTATGCGCTGATGGCGGATATTCACTGGAACGGAAGCTTTAGCCGTCAGGATATTGGTTATCGTGCGATTGCGCGCGAGCAGGGCGAGTAATTTTCCCCCTCACCCTAACCCTCTCCCTCAAGGGAGAGGGGATTTACGTCAAAAACTCTTCTCTGTCGGCTGCCACGTGCAGAAATCTTCGTTCGCCACCAGCAACAGCTGAGAGCCTTCCGGCGCCTCAAGCCACGCCACACTCACTTCCATTGATGAATGACGCTGACGGCGTTGAATATGTTCGGTCGCCCAGGATTCAAGCTCAGGCTTCACCGTCTGCCCTTCGCAGGTGGTTACCGTGCCATCGTTATGCCAGCGCCCCTGACGCAGCACCACACGTCCAAGACGAAGCGCATCGCTGGTCTGGCGGATTTGTTCAGCACGATAGCGGTAGAGGGCAATCTGATCGCTGGAAAGCTGCTGTTTTTGACCACTCACTTCACGCTGCATAAAGCTCAGCTCACCATGGTCGTCAAAACGCACTTTCACATGTTCGGGGGTTTTACTGTAGACGTTCAGTTCAATCAGCGACAGGTAATCACCCTGCCAGCGATACTCCGCGGTCGACGTATTGCCGTTATGCCACGGACTGAAAGCGGAGAGCAGATGCACTTCGCCGCCGGAATCTTTGCGCCATATCCTCACCGCACCCTGATTGTCAGCGTACCCGCTGGCGGTAAACGGTGGCAGAGAGGTGTCGTGGCTGCAGGCAGACAGCAGAAGCACGCCTGCCAGCGCGAGCGTTCCACGCCAGAATGACAAAAGGGGCGTTGCCGCCCCTTCGCTAAAACTGTTCACTGCCACGCGTCTTACTTAACAGCGTCTTTCAGTGCTTTACCAGAAACAAATGCCGGCACGTTAGCTGCGGCGATTTTGATTTCTTTACCGGTCTGCGGGTTGCGGCCAGTACGCTCAGCGCGGTGGTTCACTTTGAAGGTACCGAAACCAACCAGTTGTACAGCATCGCCTTCTTTCAGAGACTCAGTAATAGCAGCCAGGGTAGATTCCAGAGCAGCTTTAGCCTGCACTTTAGACAGATCAGCCTTGTCCGCAATTACATCAATCAGTTGAGTCTTGTTCATAAGTTATCCTTTCAATGTGTTTATCGCTTGCTAAGCATCGAGTGCGACGAAAATGCCAAAAAAGCACTCTCCTGCATACACGCACCGATAGCCACTTTTTTTCGCCCCCCAAATGTAGACCAGACGGGGGGCAGAAGGGAAGAGTCGAGGTGCGACAAAACAGGCGTTAAATCACGTTTTGTTGTCTCATTGGTTAAAAATTATACCAATATTGCTCTCGCCCGACTCACGTAAGTCCGCACGCAGCCCTTTGATCAGCTCAATGTCACGTTCTTCACACTCTGCCAGCAGGCGGAAAATTTCCCACTGGATATCCCATTCCTGCTCAACCGCCGGGTTAGCTCGCAGCTCTTCGTCGGTCATTTCACGGCCTTCCTGGGTCATTTCGAGCATCGCAACGGTCGTAATGGATGCCTTACTGACTTCGATAGCATGCTCCAGGGTTTCGCCACTCAGACGGGAGTGGATCAGCTCACTTAATGCCACGCAGGCATCAATGGCCGGATAGACACCGTACAGATCAAAATCATCCGCGGCCGGGATCGCCTCTTCCAGCTTTTCCAGTTGGGAGTCGAAATTCACCTTTGCGTCTTTGACCGTCAGCGTTTCCCAGATCAAATCCAGAATGCGGCGGTAGATATGACCATCACCAAAGCCCGTCTGCTTACAGAACGCGGCATAGTTGGGATACATGCGCTCGCACAGGCAAGCCATAAAGGTGACGTGCTGCCAGCTTTCCAGCTTCTCAAGGCGCAGATGAATCGGGTTTTGTAACATGATGATGTCTCGAATCGAAAATTAGCCGCAGTTTACCTGAATCACGGCTGAATTTCCTGCCAACGAACAAAAGCCGGACGCGAGGAAGCGACGGCGTCCGCCCAGCGGGTTGGCTCCGGTAAACGGTAGCCCTTCATGCAGCGCTGAACCCACGCCAGTGCGCTGTCCATGCTCACCCGGTGACCGGTCGCGATAAACAGCGGATTACAGCGCGCTTTGCTGCGCCAGACCCACGCCAGCTGCTCGCCTTTATGGATAAGCGGCGCCAGCGCACCCGGCTCGGGGGAAAGTGGTTCAAACGCGCCACACAGGCGTTTTTTGGCGACGCCAATGGTCGGCACATCCACCAGCAGCCCAAAATGGCTGGCCACGCCTAAACGGCGCGGATGCGAGATACCGTGCCCATCCACAAACAGCAGGTCAGGTTTTTGCGAGAGCTGCTCCCATGCTGCCAGCAGCGCGGGATACTCGCGAAAGGAGAGGAAACCCGGAATGTACGGCATAGTGGTGGCGATACGCGCCACCTTGTACTCAACCAGCTCCAGCGAAGGGTATTTCAGAACCACCATCGCCGCTCGCGTCACTTCACCACCCTGCTCGAATCCGACGTCCGCTCCGCCAATGTACTGCGGGGGATCCTTATCCAGGCGATCCTCGCGGATCACCGATGAAGCCAGTTCAATTTGCTGAGCGCGTAGCGACGCGAGATCCATAACCACTCCTTACTGGTGATACTGGGCAGAAAGCCGATGCACCGCCTCCACAAATACGCCTGCATGCTCTGGCGGAACATCCTGATGAATGCCGTGGCCGAGGTTAAAGATGTGGCCTTCCCCCTGGCCGAAACCAGAGAGTATAGTCGACACTTCTTCTTCAATGCGGGCTGGCGGTGCATAGAGCATGGACGGGTCCATATTGCCCTGCAGCGCCACTTTGTCGCCCACGCGACGGCGAGCATCAGCGATATCGGTCGTCCAGTCGAGACCCAATGCATCGCAGCCGGTCGCCGCCATCGCTTCCAGCCACTGACCGCCACCTTTGGTGAACAGCGTCACCGGCACGCGGCGGCCTTCGTTTTCACGCAGTAGGCCATCAACGATTTTGTGCATGTAATACAGGGAGAACTGCTGATAATCGCGCCCGGTCAGTACGCCACCCCAGGTATCGAAAATCATCACTGACTGCGCGCCCGCTTTAATCTGCGCGTTGAGATAGAGCGTGACGCTCTTCGCCAGCTTGTCCAGCAGCGCATGCAGAGCCATCGGCTCGGCGTACATCATTTTTTTGATCACGGTAAAAGCTTTGCTGCTGCCACCTTCAACCATGTAAGTTGCCAGCGTCCACGGGCTACCGGAGAAGCCAATCAGCGGCACTTCGCCTTTCAGCTCACGGCGAATGGTGCGCACGGCGTTCATCACATAGCCCAGTTCGCCTTCCGGATCGGGGATCGGCAGCTTATCCACGTCGGCTTTGCTTTTGATCGGGGAGGTAAAACGCGGGCCTTCGCCGGTTTCAAAGTACAGGCCAAGGCCCATTGCATCCGGAATGGTCAGAATGTCCGAAAAGAGAATGGCGGCATCCAGCGGGAAGCGGCGCAGCGGCTGGAGCGTTACTTCACACGCCAGCTCAGCGTTTTTGCACAGCGACATAAAATCACCTGCCTGCGCACGCGTGGCTTTGTACTCTGGCAGATAGCGTCCTGCCTGGCGCATCATCCACACCGGGGTGACATCAACGGGCTGGCGCAGCAGCGCACGCAGATAACGATCGTTCTTCAGTTCGGTCATTTTTGCAGTTCCTTAAGCGTCATGGCCTCAGTGTAACACTACTCATACTCGGCCCGACACATCGCCACGGTATCTTCTATCAGCCGACGCGCCACGGTGCCGGGTGGCGGTAACAGAGGCAAATCGTCATAACGATACCAGTTCGCGTCCAGCAGCTCTTTCTGATCGATAACGATCTCACCGCTGTCGTATTCCGCCATAAACGCCGTCATCAGGGACATCGGGAATGGCCACGGCTGAGACGTTACGTAGCGCAGGTTTTTCACCTTGATCCCGCTCTCTTCCATCACTTCACGCGCTACCGCCTGCTCCAGCGTTTCACCCACTTCGACGAAACCGGCAAGAACGGTATAAATGCCGTTGCGATGGCGGGTATGCTGCGCCAGCAGGATAGTATCCTCACGGCGAATGGCGACGATAATGCAGGGTGCAATCTGCGGATAGTAACGTTCACGGCAGTGGCCGCAGAGCATTGCCCACTCGGTTTTGCTCGGGTGCATGGTATGGCCGCAGTAGCCGCAGTATTTATGCGAGCGGTAAAACTCCGCCAGCTGGACGCCCCGCCCCGCCAGCTGGAACAAGCCAACATCCTGATCCAGCACCTGACGAACCGATCCCATCTCCTGACGGCGAGGCTGTTGGATCAACCACACTGCATCCCCCTGCCATTCACCAATCTTCAGTGCTGGCTGGCCAACAAGATCAAACGCCTCTGCTGCGCCATAAGGGATCTCCCCGGCAGGAAGCCATAGTTTTTGTTCGTGACTGACGATCCACCAACCCAGATCTGATTTTTCAATAATACGATCCATATCTATTGCACTACCTTCGCTTCACTGACATGTTGTTAGCATTGTGGTTACATTTTGGATAAGCAGATTCAATTCTCAACCATGCGGAGTCAACCATGTTAAACCAGCTAGAAAGCCTGACTGAGCGCGTTAGAGGAAGTAACAAACTGGTGGATCGCTGGCTACATGTACGCAAGCATCTACTCGTGGCTTATTACAATCTGGTCGGTATTAAGCCTGGCAAAGAATCGTTTATGCGGCTGAATGAAAAAGCGCTGGATGATTTTTGTCAGAGCCTGGTCGACTACCTGTCCGACGGACATTTCAATATTTATGAACGTATTATCCGCGAAATGGAAGGGACAACGCCGTATTTAGCGGCCAGTAAACTCTATCCGCTGCTGGAAGCCAACACCCAGCAGATCATGGATTACTACGATTCCACGCTCGAAAATGCCATCGATCACGACAATTATCTTGAGTTCCAGCAGGCGCTTTCCGATCTTGGCGAAGCGCTGGAAGAGCGATTCACGCTGGAAGACAGGCTGATCGCCCTCGTCCTGGATAACGGCCTGGATGTGAGTAACGAAGATAACATCGCGCGCCCTGCTTGAGTTCTTAATCGTTAACGCGTAATTTACAACCATTCGCCCCTCTGCGGAGGGGGATTTTTCTTGTCGGAGTGCCCAGCGCTTAAACGCGCGGGCTGAGACCGTTAATTCGGGATCCGCGGAACCTGATCAGGTTAATACCTGCGAAGGGAACAAGAGTCACACTGCTGTTGTATCGCCCCAGAGGCGATCTTCTCTTGCTTCATCCGTCGTCTGACAAGCCATGTCCTTCACTTCTGGAATGAGCTATGTCTACCACTAAACTGACCCGTCGCGAACAGCGCGAACACGCCCAACACTTCATCGATACCCTGGAAGGTACCGCTTTCCCGAACTCGAAGCGCATATACATCACCGGTTCGCAGGCCGACATTCGCGTGCCGATGCGCGAAATCCAGCTTAGCCCGACGCTTATCGGCGGCAGCAAAGATAACCCGCAATATGAAGACAACGAAGCCGTCCCGGTGTATGACACCTCCGGCCCGTATGGCGATCCTGAAGTTGCCATCAACGTTCAGCGGGGTCTGGCAAAGCTGCGCCAGCCGTGGATTGACGCACGTAACGACTGTGAAGAACTCAACGAACAAAGCTCGTCGTACACCAAAGCGCGCCTGGCCGACGACGGTCTGGACGAATTGCGCTTCACCGGCTTGCTGACGCCAAAACGCGCCAGAGCGGGCAAACGCGTGACCCAGCTGCACTATGCGCGCCAGGGAATCGTCACGCCGGAGATGGAGTTCATCGCCATTCGTGAAAACATGGGCCGCGAGCGTATCCGTAGCGAAGTGCTACGCCACCAGCATCCAGGTGAAGGGTTTGGCGCTCGCCTGCCGGAAAACATCACGCCGGAGTTTGTGCGTGACGAAGTGGCCGCTGGCCGCGCGATTATCCCTGCCAACATCAACCACCCGGAATCCGAACCGATGATTATCGGCCGCAATTTCCTGGTGAAGGTCAATGCCAATATCGGTAACTCTGCCGTCACTTCCTCCATCGAAGAGGAGGTAGAAAAGCTGGTCTGGTCAACGCGCTGGGGCGCGGACACAGTAATGGACCTCTCAACTGGCCGTTATATTCACGAAACACGCGAGTGGATCCTGCGTAACAGCCCGGTCCCGATTGGTACCGTCCCGATTTATCAGGCGCTGGAGAAAGTGAACGGCATCGCCGAAAACCTCACCTGGGAAACCTTCCGCGACACGCTGCTGGAGCAGGCGGAACAGGGCGTGGACTACTTCACGATTCACGCTGGCGTGCTGCTGCGCTACGTGCCGATGACCGCAAAACGTCTGACCGGCATCGTCTCCCGCGGCGGGTCCATCATGGCAAAATGGTGTCTGTCACATCATCAGGAAAACTTCCTCTACGAACACTTCCGCGAGATCTGCGAAATCTGCGCCGCCTATGACGTATCCCTGTCGCTGGGCGACGGCCTGCGTCCGGGCTCCATTCGCGATGCCAACGACGAAGCGCAGTTTGCCGAGCTGCACACGCTGGGCGAACTGACAAAAATTGCCTGGGAGTATGACGTACAGGTGATGATTGAAGGCCCTGGACATGTGCCTATGCAGATGATCCGCCGCAATATGACCGAGGAGCTGGAGCACTGCCACGAAGCGCCGTTATATACTCTGGGGCCCCTGACCACCGATATTGCGCCGGGCTACGACCACTTCACCTCCGGGATTGGTGCAGCGATGATCGGCTGGTTCGGCTGCGCCATGCTCTGCTACGTCACGCCGAAAGAGCACCTGGGCCTGCCAAATAAAGAGGACGTGAAGCAAGGACTGATTACCTACAAGATTGCCGCTCATGCGGCGGATCTGGCGAAAGGCCACCCGGGGGCGCAAATCCGCGATAACGCCATGTCGAAGGCGCGCTTTGAATTCCGCTGGGAAGATCAGTTCAACCTGGCGCTGGACCCCTTCACAGCCCGCGCCTACCACGACGAAACCCTGCCGCAGGAATCGGGCAAGGTGGCACACTTCTGCTCCATGTGCGGTCCAAAATTCTGCTCGATGAAAATCAGCCAGGAGGTACGCGACTACGCCGCCGCACAGACCATCGAAGTGGGTATGGCAGACATGTCAGAAACCTTCCGCGCGAAAGGCGGCGAGATCTACCTCAAAAAAGAGGAGGCCTAATGTACCAGCCTGATTTCCCCTCCGTGCCCTTCCGTTTAGGGCTCTATCCGGTGGTGGACAGCGTGGAGTGGATCCAACGCCTGCTGGAGGCAGGCGTTCGCACCCTCCAGCTGCGCATCAAGGATAAGCGCGATGAAGAAGTTGAGGCCGACGTTATCGCCGCCATCGCGCTGGGACGACGCTACCACGCTCGTCTGTTTATCAACGACTACTGGCGGCTGGCCATTAAGCACCAGGCGTACGGCGTCCATCTGGGTCAGGAAGATCTGGAAACTACCGATCTTAACGCTATCCGCAAAGCCGGGCTGCGGCTGGGAGTGTCGACACACGACGATATGGAAATTGACGTGGCACTGGCGGCGCGCCCCTCCTACATTGCCCTCGGCCACGTTTTTCCGACGCAAACCAAGCAGATGCCCTCCGCTCCACAGGGTTTAACACAGCTGGCGTTACACGTTAAGCGCCTGGCCGATTATCCCACCGTTGCCATTGGCGGGATAAGCCTTGAACGCGCCCCTGCGGTACTGGAAACCGGCGTCGGCAGTATCGCCGTCGTCAGCGCGATTACCCAGGCGGCGGACTGGCAGGCGGCCACGGCACGGCTTTTACAGCTGGCAGGAGCGGGCGATGAATGACCGCGATTTTATGCGCTACAGCCGTCAAATTCTGCTGGAGGATATCGCCATCGACGGGCAGCAAAAGCTGCTCGCCAGCCGGGTGTTGATTGTTGGTCTGGGCGGATTAGGCGCCCCCGCCGCGCTTTATCTGGCAGGCGCAGGTATCGGTACGCTGGTGCTGGCCGACGACGACGAGGTGCACCTCAGCAACCTGCAGCGACAAATCCTCTTCACGACAAAGGACATTAATCAACCCAAAGCGCAGATTACCCGCCAGAGGCTGAATCAGCTCAACCCGGATATCGAACTGATTGCACTCCAGACGCGGCTGAGCGATGAAAATCTGCACCGTGAGGTCGCCCTTGCCGACGTGGTGCTGGACTGCACTGACAACATGGCGACGCGTCAGGCGATCAACGCCGCCTGCGTGATCAATAACACGCCCCTGATCACCGCCAGCGCGGTGGGGTTCGGCGGACAGATGATGGTCCTGACGCCCCCCTGGGCGCAGGGCTGCTATCGCTGCCTGTGGCCGGACGATGCAGAGCCCGCACGCAACTGCCGCACGGCAGGCATTCTTGGCCCGGTAGTCGGAGTGATGGGCACCCTTCAGGCGCTTGAGGCCATCAAGCTGCTCAGCGGCATGGAGACGGAACGTAATACGCTGCGGCTGTTCGACGCTCGTTCAGGCGGCTGGCGCCATCTGGCCTTAAACCGCGCCAGCCACTGCCCGGTATGCGGAGGCCGCGATGCGCATTCTGTTTAACGATGAGCCGATAAGCTGCGACGACGGGCTGACCATTGCCGCCCTGCTCGATAAGTTACGTCAGCTCAAGCCGGGAACGGCGCTGGCACTCAATCAACAGATCCTGCCGCGCGAGCAGTGGGAACATCAGCAGGTCAATGACGGCGACCAGATCCTGCTGTTTCAGGTTATCGCAGGGGGCTGAGATGCTACATATTGCCGATAAAATCTTTGATTCACATCTGTTTACCGGAACCGGAAAGTTCGCCTCTCCACAGCTGATGGTAGAGGCCATCCGTGAAAGTGGCAGCCAGCTGGTGACGCTGGCGATGAAACGCGTGGATCTGCGCCAGCACAACGATGCCATTCTTGCGCCTTTGCTGGAGGCAGGCGTTACGCTCTTGCCCAACACCTCCGGTGCAAAAACGGCGGAAGAAGCAATTTTCGCCGCACAGCTGGCACGTGAAGCGCTCGGTACCCACTGGCTGAAGCTGGAAATTCATCCGGATGCCCGCTGGCTGCTGCCGGACCCGATTGAAACGCTGAAAGCAGCAGAAAAGCTTGTGCAGCAAGGGTTTACCGTCCTGCCTTACTGCGGGGCGGACCCTGTGCTGTGTAAGCGTCTGGAAGAGGTCGGCTGTGCCGCCGTGATGCCGCTGGGTGCGCCAATTGGCTCTAATCAGGGTCTCGAAACTCGCGCGATGCTGGAGATCATCATTGAACAAGCCACCGTGCCGGTGGTGGTCGATGCGGGGATTGGCGTACCAAGCCATGCCGCGCAGGCGCTGGAGATGGGGGCCGACGCGGTACTGGTCAATACGGCGATTGCGGTGGCTGACGATCCGGTCATGATGGCGCGCGCGTTCCGCATGGCCGTAGAGGCCGGCTTGCTGGCAAGAGGATCCGGCCCTGGCTCGCGCAGTTTTCAGGCGCAGGCCACCAGCCCGCTGACCGGTTTTCTGGAGGCTCTCTCATGAGCACGTTTACCGAACGCTGGCGTCAGCTCAACTGGGACGATATCGCCCTGCGTATCAACAGCAAAACGGCGGCTGACGTGGAGCGTGCCCTGAATGCCCGTCATCTGACCCGTGAGGACCTGATGGCCCTGCTCTCTCCGGCGGCCAGCGCGTACCTTGAACCGATGGCGCAGCGCGCTCAGCGCCTTACCCGCCAGCGTTTTGGCAACACGGTAAGCTTCTACGTTCCACTTTATCTCTCGAACCTGTGCGCCAATGACTGCACCTATTGCGGTTTCTCCATGAGCAACCGCATCAAGCGGAAAACCCTTGATGAAGATGAGATCGCACGTGAGTGCGCCGCCATTCGTGAAATGGGGTTCGAACATCTTCTGCTGGTCACGGGCGAGCATCAGGGAAAAGTGGGAATGGACTATTTCCGTCAGCACCTTCCGACGATACGTCGCGAGTTTGCGTCGTTGCAGATGGAGGTACAGCCCCTGTCGCAGGACGAGTACGCGGAGTTAAAATCGCTCGGGCTGGATGGGGTCATGGTTTATCAGGAAACCTACCACGAGGCAACGTACGCCCGGCACCACCTGAAGGGCAAGAAACAGGATTTCTTCTTCCGGCTGGAGACACCGGACAGGCTGGGCCGCGCCGGGATCGATAAAATCGGTCTCGGGGCGCTGATTGGGCTCTCCGACAGCTGGCGGGTCGATTGCTACATGGTGGCAGAGCATTTGCTGTGGCTCCAGCAGCACTACTGGCAGAGCCGGTATTCTATCTCTTTCCCCCGCCTGCGACCCTGCGCAGGCGGAATAGAACCGGCATCGCTGATGGATGAGCGCCAGCTGGTGCAAACTATCTGCGCGTTTCGCCTGCTCGCTCCGGAGGTTGAATTATCGCTTTCAACGCGTGAGTCCCCGGCGTTTCGCGATCGCGTGATCCCGCTGGCAATTAACAACGTTAGCGCGTTTTCCAAAACACAGCCGGGCGGTTACGCCGACGATCACCCGGAGCTGGAACAGTTTGCACCGCATGACGGGCGACGTCCGGAGGCAGTCGCCGCCGCCCTGACGGCACAGGGCCTGCAGCCGGTCTGGAAAGACTGGGACAGCTGGCTGGGAAGAGCCTCGCAATAACGTTGAAACACGCTGCAATACGGTAAAAAAGTTTCGAGACGCTACGGAAAGCTAAAACCGGACGATTGTCAGCGATTGTCCGGTTTTTTATTGTCATCCGGTCAGCAAGGGATGCTGGCCAGGGCGAAAAGCTTCTTCCTCGTTTCGCCCTGCCTCCGATTTCTTGCATAAATGGGGCGGCAAAAACATGGATAAGGAATTTCTTAGTGATTCTTAAGATAAATCATCTTGCCGAAAATCGTGTTCCGTATAATTCACCGCGAACCGCAGGACAGCGACTATGCTGAGAGGATATCGGCAGACAAAAAGTATTCACCATCAGGATCGATGTACAACTCATGGCACTTCACAGCAAAAAGCTCTCTTTTACCCGGCCAATCATGCTCAGCTTCGCGGGGATCCTGTGCAGTTTTGCGCTGATCGCGGTCGTGGTCTCTCTTTCGCAAAGAAAGGATTTCCTTGAGGATTATCACAAGATTAACAGTAACTTCACGCATAACCTGGCGGTTAACTATACCGAATCAATCCTGCGTGAAAACGACTATATCCTTGGTCGCTCTGCGATGTACTTTGCCCGCAGCGAGATACTGAATGAGACGCTCAACGTCAACCCGACGCAAGGGCTGCAGATGTTGATGCATTTGCAAAACCTGATGCCGACCGTGTCATCCATCTCGCTGGCCGATACAGAGGGACATTATTTACACGCACCAGAAGCGCCTCCCACGGAAAAGAGTAAAAACGTCGATCCGCGGACGCGCCCGTGGTTTGTCGCGCACGCAGAAGCCAGTATTTTCAGCCATTATACCCACCATTATACGGACTACTTTACCGGGCATCCGACAGTTACGCTTTATAAGCCATTGATTTCAACAGAAGGCAGACTCAAGGGAACCCTCGCTTTTCATCTTGATTTGACGTCGATGGGGTATACCCTTCGACAAATGGTGGCCCCCGTACAAGGGGAATTCTTCGTCGTCGAACGCGACGGGACCGTCGTGCTGCACCCAGATACAGGCGCCCTGTTCAAAAAGTACGTGAGCGAAGCGCTGATGGACAAAATGACCAGCGGCGAAGGCCATCTTTACGACCGGAAAACCAATGCCTGGTATTACTACTACTCTTTCACGAACCCGGACTGGTTTGTTATCTATCGGGTATCTGGCGCAACGCTTACCGATATCACCCGCCACGAAACCACTATCGTTGGCTGGGGCTTTGCGCTGGCAGCCATCATCATCATTCTCTTCGGTCTTTATCTGCGTCATGCCTCGCGTACCGTATTAATGACCATTATCAATGCGATCAAAACGGGCGATGTCAGCCAGGCACCGCGTCTGGAAGCGATGCTGAGCCACACGATTCAGTCCAATAAAGAGCGGGAGATGGCGTATGTTCGCCAGGCGACTCACGATGCGTTGACCGGCTGCAAAAACCGCCGCGCGTTTGACAATGATGTGGATGAACTGCTGACCGCCCACCAGCCTTTCGCACTGGCGCTGATTGATATCGATAACTTCAAATCAATCAACGACACATGGGGACATCTGAGTGGTGACATTGTCCTGCGTAATGTGGCGCGCGAAGGGATCCAGATAATGCAGCCACACAACATCTCGGTCTATCGCTACGGTGGAGAAGAGTTCGCGGTGATCTTCCAGGCCGAGCAGATCGCTGCCGCATTCTCATTGCTTGACGCCTGGCGCACCGCCGTTGAAAGGCGCGTCTGGCGGGAAGAAAACCTGCACGTTACGTTCAGTGCGGGTCTGGGGGAATGGCACTTCGAACCGCTGGAACAACTGGTGGGAAGTGTCGATAACGCGCTTTATAGCGCTAAACAGCAGGGAAAAAACCGCATTGTTCGAACAACCGTCGGCTAATTTTCTCTCCTCCCGTCAGAATTGTAACCGGTTTCAGGAAAATGCCGTTTTCTTTGTGATGCCTGACACACAATCGCGGTAAAGCGGTTGTTGAAGCGGTCTGCACGGGATAATTATCAATAAACACATGTAGATCGAGGCTAATTATGAAGAACATCGTTTTATGCTGTGCAGCGGGAATGTCAACCAGCATGCTGGTTCAACGTATGAAAGATGCCGCGCAGAAAAAAGGGGTTGAAGTCACCATTAAAGCCGTTCCGGTTGCGGAGTTTAAAGACAACATCGCGACGGCCGACATCGTATTGCTGGGGCCACAGGTTAAATACGAGCAGGCAAAACTGCAGGCACAGGCTGACCCACTGGGCAAAAAAGTCGCGGTGATCGACATGATGGACTACGGCATGATGAAAGGCGATGCCGTACTGGAAAAAGCCCTCAAACTGCTGGAGTGACCTCATGGAAGATTTAGAGACAACGATCATGGAACTGCTGGTCAACGCCGGGGCGGCGCGAAGTGCCGCGCTTACGGCATTACAAATGGCCCGCAAAGGTGAGTTCGACGAAGCCGAAAAAGCAATGGAAGAGTCTCGCGAATATGTGAAGCATGCGCATACGATCCAGACACAGCTTATCGGTCTTGACGAAGGAACCGGCAAGCTCCCGGTCAACCTGATAACCGTTCACTCTCAGGACCACCTGATGAACGCCATGGTGATTCAGGATCTGGCAGGCGACATGATTGAGCTTTATCGACGGATCCCGTTAGTGAATTGAAAAAATGCAGATGTAAAAAAACCCGCCGAGGCGGGTTTTTTATTTACGGCATCAACGATTACTCGTTGTCGGAACCGCCCAGACCTGCGTTCAGCAGTTCTGCCAGGCTCGCGGATGCATCTTCAGCAGTCACCTGCGGTGCAGCTGGCAGTTCGCCCGCAGCACGACGACGCATACGATCCTGATGGTATGCATAACCGGTACCCGCTGGGATCAGACGACCCACGATAACGTTCTCTTTCAGACCGCGCAGTTCATCACGTTTACCTGCAACAGCCGCTTCGGTCAGGACACGAGTCGTTTCCTGGAACGATGCTGCAGAGATGAAGGACTCGGTTGCCAGAGACGCTTTGGTGATACCCAGCAGATCGCGCGCGTAAGTCGCACCGATTTTGCCATTCGCTTCCAGGTCGCGGTTAGCGATCTTGACGCGTGAGTATTCAACCTGCTCGCCTTCGAGGAACTCAGAGCTGCCTGCGTTTTCGATGGTTGCTTTACGCAGCATCTGACGAACGATAACTTCGATGTGTTTATCGTTAATCTTAACGCCCTGCAGGCGGTATACGTCCTGTACTTCGTTAACAATGTAACGGGTAACAGCATGTACACCACGCAGACGCAGGATGTCGTGCGGCGCTTCTGGACCGTCGGAAACAACGTCACCACGTTCTACACGTTCACCTTCGAACACGTTGAGCTGACGCCACTTAGGAATCATCTCTTCGTACGGCTCGCTGCCATCTACTGGAGTGATAACCAGACGGCGCTTACCTTTGGTCTCTTTACCGAAGGAAATGATACCGCTGATCTCAGCCAGGATTGCCGGCTCTTTCGGACGACGTGCTTCGAACAGGTCCGCAACGCGTGGCAGACCACCGGTGATGTCCTTGGTACCGCCGGATTCCTGAGGAATACGCGCCAGGGTGTCACCAGAGCTGATCTGTACGCCATCTTCCAGCTGTACAATCGCTTTACCCGGCAGGAAGTACTGCGCAGGCATATCGGTACCCGGGATCAGAACGTCATTACCCTGAGCATCAACGATTTTCAGTGCAGGACGCAGATCTTTACCACCGGTAGTACGTTCAGCAGAATCCAGAACCACCAGAGAAGACAGACCGGTCAGCTCGTCGGTCTGACGAGTAATAGTCTGGCCGTCGATCATGTCAGTAAAGCGGATGAAACCACTTACTTCGGTGATAACCGGCATGGTGTGTGGATCCCAGTTTGCAACGGTTTCACCGCCGGCAACCTGCTCGCCATCACCTTTCGCCATAACCGCACCGTAAGGTACTTTATAGCTCTCTTTGGTACGACCGAATTCGTCGATCAGCTTCAGCTCGGTGTTACGAGAGGTCACAACCAGCTTGCCTGCGGAGTTAACAACCGACTTCGCATTGCTGAGCTTGATGCTACCTTTGTTTTTCACCTGAATGCTGGATTCAGCAGCCGCACGAGATGCCGCACCACCGATGTGGAACGTACGCATCGTCAGCTGTGTACCTGGCTCACCGATGGACTGTGCCGCGATAACGCCGATAGCTTCACCTTTGTTGATGATGTGGCCACGCGCCAGGTCACGACCATAGCAGTGCGCACAAACACCAAAGTCGGTGTCACAGGATACAACGGAACGCACTTTCACGGAGTCAACAGAGTTCGCTTCCAGCAGGTCACACCACTGTTCGTGCAGCAGCGTGTTGCGTGGAACCAGAATGTCTGCGGTACCCGGCTTCAGAATGTCTTCCGCGGTTACACGACCCAGTACGCGATCGCGCAGTGGCTCTTTAACATCACCACCCTCGATAACCGGGGTCATGGTGATACCTTCGAGGGTGCCACAATCGTCTTCAGTTACGACCAGATCCTGTGCAACGTCAACCAGACGACGCGTCAGATAACCGGAGTTCGCTGTTTTCAGTGCGGTATCCGCCAGACCTTTACGCGCACCGTGCGTGGAGATGAAGTACTGGAGTACGTTCAGACCTTCACGGAAGTTCGCGGTGATTGGCGTTTCGATGATGGAGCCATCTGGCTTCGCCATCAGACCACGCATACCTGCCAGCTGACGAATCTGTGCTGCAGAACCACGCGCACCGGAGTCGGCCATCATGTAAATGCTGTTGAAGGAAACCTGCTGCTCTTCTACGCCGTCACGGTTAATCACGGTTTCGGTCTGCAGGTTATCCATCATCGCCTTGGATACACGATCGTTCGCCGCAGCCCAGATATCGATAACTTTGTTATAGCGTTCGCCCGCGGTTACCAGACCAGACTGGAACTGCTCCTGGATCTCAGCAACTTCAGCTTCCGCTTCAGAGATGATCTCGTGTTTCTTCTCTGGGATGACCATGTCATCGATACCAACAGATGCACCTGAACGCGCTGCATAAGCAAAGCCGGTGTACATTGTCTGGTCAGCGAAGATAACGGTCGGCTTCAGACCCAGAATGCGGTAACAGGTGTTCAGCATTTTGGAGATCGCTTTCTTACCCAGCGCCTGGTTGACGATGGAGAAAGGCAGACCTTTCGGTACGATCATCCACAGAATGGCACGGCCAACGGTCGTGTCTTTCAGGCTGGTGTGCGCAACGAATTCGCCGTTTGCATCTTTTTCGTATTCAGTGATACGCACTTTAACGCGCGCATGCAGAGAGGCCAGGCCAGCGCGATAAATACGCTCAGCTTCTTTAGGGCCAGTCAGCACCATGCCTTCGCCTTTGGCGTTAACACAGTCACGGGTCATGTAGTACAGACCCAGTACAACGTCCTGAGAAGGAACAATGATTGGCTCACCGTTCGCTGGGGACAGGATGTTGTTGGTAGACATCATCAGCGCACGCGCTTCCAGCTGGGCTTCCAGCGTCAGCGGTACGTGAACAGCCATCTGGTCACCATCGAAGTCGGCGTTATACGCCGCACAAACCAGCGGGTGCAGCTGGATAGCTTTACCTTCGATCAGTACTGGCTCAAATGCCTGGATACCCAGACGGTGCAGGGTTGGTGCACGGTTCAGCAGTACCGGGTGTTCGCGGATCACTTCGTCCAGGATATCCCAAACGACAGCTTCTTCACGCTCAACCATTTTCTTCGCGGCTTTGATGGTGGTGGCCAGGCCACGCAGTTCCAGTTTGCCGTAGATGAATGGTTTGAACAGCTCCAGTGCCATTTTCTTCGGCAGACCGCACTGATGCAGACGCAGGTATGGACCTACGGTGATAACAGAACGACCGGAGTAGTCAACACGCTTACCGAGCAGGTTCTGACGGAAACGACCCTGTTTACCTTTGATCATATCGGCCAAAGATTTCAGAGGACGCTTGTTAGAACCGGTGATCGCACGACCGCGACGACCGTTATCCAGCAGGGCATCTACCGCTTCCTGCAGCATACGTTTTTCGTTGCGTACGATGATGTCCGGCGCAGCCAGATCCAGCAGACGTTTCAGACGGTTGTTACGGTTAATGACGCGACGATACAGATCGTTCAGGTCAGACGTCGCGAAACGACCACCATCCAGTGGAACCAGCGGACGCAGATCTGGCGGCAGAACCGGCAGAACGGTCAGGATCATCCACTCTGGTTTGTTACCAGACTGAACGAACGCTTCCAGCAGTTTGATACGCTTGGTCAGCTTTTTACGCTTGGTTTCGGAGTTGGTTTCGTTCAGCTCTTCACGCAGCTGCTCGCACTCTTGCTCCAGATCCATGCTCTTCAGCAGGGCCTGGATAGCTTCCGCACCCATTTTCGCGTCGAATTCGTCACCGAACTCTTCCAGCGCGTCCAGATACTGCTCTTCAGTCAGGATCTGGTGACGTTCCAGGTTCGTCATACCGCCTTCGATAACCACATAAGATTCGAAGTACAGTACGCGTTCGATATCACGCAGCGGCATATCCAGCAGCAGACCGATACGGGACGGCAGAGATTTCAGGAACCAGATGTGCGCAGTCGGAGACGCCAGCTCGATGTGGCCCATGCGCTCACGACGCACTTTGGTCTGGGTCACTTCAACGCCACACTTCTCACAGATCACACCACGGTGTTTCAGGCGCTTGTACTTACCGCACAGGCACTCGTAGTCTTTTACTGGCCCGAAAATACGCGCACAGAAAAGGCCGTCACGCTCAGGCTTGAACGTACGGTAGTTGATGGTTTCCGGCTTTTTAACTTCACCGAAAGACCATGAACGGATCATGTCTGGCGAAGCCAGAGCAATTTTGATCGCATCAAACTCTTCGGTTTTAGTCTGCGCTTTCAGAAACTTTAATAAATCTTTCACGGATTTGCTCCCGTCGGAGTTAGCACAATCCGGTGCCGGGGGTTAACCCGGCACCAGTGACCTGTTTGAGCGAGAATTACTCGTCTTCCAGTTCGATGTTGATACCCAGCGAACGAATCTCTTTCAACAGTACGTTGAAGGACTCTGGCATGCCCGGTTCCATCTGATGGTTGCCGTCCACGATGTTTTTATACATCTTGGTACGACCGTTCACGTCATCAGACTTAACGGTGAGCATTTCCTGCAGGGTGTATGCCGCGCCGTATGCTTCCAGCGCCCACACTTCCATCTCCCCGAAGCGCTGACCACCGAACTGTGCCTTACCACCCAGCGGCTGCTGAGTAACCAGGCTGTAAGAACCGGTAGAACGAGCGTGCATTTTGTCGTCGACCAGGTGGTTCAGTTTCAGCATGTACATGTAACCTACGGTTACCGGACGCTCAAACTGTTCACCGGTACGGCCGTCAAACAGCGTAATCTGACCAGACGTTGGCAGACCACCCAGTTGCAGCAGCTCTTTAATTTCAGCTTCTTTTGCACCGTCGAAGACCGGCGTTGCAATTGGCATACCTTTGCGCAGGTTCTCTGCCAGACGCAGCACTTCTTCATCGCTGAAGGTGTTCAGGTCGACTTTCTGACGAACGTCGGTACCCAGATCGTAGGCACGCTGGATGAATTCGCGCAGTTTCGCGACTTCCTGCTGCTGTTTCAGCATGGCGTTGATCTTGTCGCCGATACCTTTCGCAGCCATACCCAGGTGGGTTTCCAGAATCTGACCGATGTTCATACGAGACGGTACGCCCAGTGGGTTCAGTACGATATCTACCGGCGTACCGTTAGCATCGTGCGGCATATCTTCGATCGGGTTGATCTTAGAGATAACACCCTTGTTACCGTGACGACCTGCCATCTTATCACCAGGCTGGATCTGACGTTTAACAGCCAGATACACCTTAACAATCTTCAGCACGCCTGGTGCCAGATCGTCGCCCTGAGTGATTTTGCGGCGTTTCGCTTCGAGTTTTTTCTCGAACTCGTGTTTCAGTTCGTCATACTGCTCAGCCAGCTGTTCCAGCTGATTCTGTTTCTCTTCGTCGGTCAGGCCCAGTTCCAGCCAGCGATCGCGTGGCAGTTTGTCGAGCTTCTCAGCTTCAACGCCACCGGCAACCAGCACCGCATAAATACGGCTGAACAGACCTGCTTCAAGGATCTGCAGTTCTTCAGACAGGTCTTTCTTGGCCTGCTTGAGCTGCATCTCTTCGATTTCCAGCGCACGCTTATCTTTCTCAACGCCATCACGGGTGAAGACCTGAACGTCGATAACCGTACCGGAAACACCGTTTGGTACGCGCAGAGAAGAGTCTTTAACGTCAGACGCTTTCTCACCGAAGATGGCACGCAGCAGTTTCTCTTCTGGCGTCAGCTGGGTTTCACCTTTCGGTGTCACCTTACCAACCAGAATGTCACCGCCGGTCACTTCCGCACCGATGTAAACAATACCGGATTCATCCAGTTTGGAGAGCGCTGCTTCACCCACGTTAGGGATATCGGCCGTGATCTCTTCTGGCCCCAGCTTGGTGTCACGGGACACACATGCCAGTTCCTGAATGTGGATGGTGGTGAAACGATCTTCCTGAACCACACGCTCGGAGACGAGGATGGAGTCTTCGAAGTTGTAACCGTTCCACGGCATGAACGCTACGCGCATGTTCTGACCGAGCGCCAGTTCACCGAGGTCGGTGGACGGACCGTCTGCCAGCACGTCGCCGCGCTCAACTGGCTCACCCAGAGATACACAAGGCATCTGGTTGATACAGGTGTTCTGGTTAGAACGGGTGTATTTGGTCAGGTTGTAGATGTCGATACCCGCTTCGCCCGGATACATCTCGTCTTCGTTAACTTTGATAACGATACGGGATGCGTCAACGTACTGAACGGTACCGCCACGCTTAGCAACTGCAGTAACACCGGAGTCAACGGCAACAGCACGTTCCATACCGGTACCAACCAGCGGCTTATCAGCACGCAGAGTTGGAACGGCCTGACGTTGCATGTTCGCACCCATCAATGCACGGTTGGCGTCATCGTGTTCCAGGAACGGGATCAGGGACGCACCGACGGATACCACCTGCTGGGTGGATACGTCCATGTAGTCAACCTGGTCGCGGCTGAACAAGCTGGATTCGCCTTTGCTACGGCAGGTAACCAGATCTTCTACAAAGTGGCCTTCGTCATCCAGGTTGGAGTTCGCCTGAGCGATAACGTAGTTGCCTTCTTCGATAGCAGACAGGTAATGAATTTCGTCGGTTACAACACCGTCGGTCACTTTACGATACGGCGTTTCGAGGAAACCGTATTCGTTTGTCTGTGCGTACACGGACAGGGAGTTGATCAGACCGATGTTTGGACCTTCAGGCGTTTCGATTGGACATACGCGACCATAGTGCGTCGGGTGTACGTCTCGAACTTCGAAGCCTGCACGTTCACGGGTCAGACCGCCTGGGCCGAGTGCAGAGATACGACGTTTGTGCGTAATCTCAGACAGCGGGTTGTTCTGGTCCATGAACTGAGACAGCTGGCTGGAACCGAAGAACTCTTTCACTGCCGCAGAAATCGGCTTGGCGTTGATCATATCCTGAGGCATCAGGGTATCCAGATCGCCCAGAGACAGACGCTCTTTAACCGCACGCTCAACACGTACCAGGCCAACGCGGAACTGGTTTTCCGCCATTTCGCCTACGGAACGGATACGACGGTTGCCGAGGTGGTCGATATCGTCCACTTCGCCTTTACCGTTACGGATATCGATGAGCTTCTTCATCACTTCGATGATGTCGTCTTTGCTCAGGATACCGGAACCTTCGATCTCATCACGCAGCAGAGAACGGTTGAACTTCATACGACCTACCGCGGACAAATCGTAGCGGTCTTCGGAGAAGAACAGGTTCTCGAACAGGCTTTCAGCCGCTTCGCGAGTTGGTGGCTCACCAGGACGCATCATGCGGTAGATTTCAACCAGCGCGCTCAGACGATCGGTCGTTGGGTCGACGCGGATAGTCTCAGAGATATAAGGACCGTGGTCCAGGTCGTTGGTGAACAGCGTTTCGATACGTTTGTGGCCAGACTGGCTCAGCTTAGCCAGCAGATCCAGGCTCAGCTCCATGTTAGCCGGGCAGATCAGCTCGCCAGTTGATTCATCAACGTAATCTTTCGCGGCTACTTTTCCTGCAATGTACTCAACCGGAACTTCGATGTGTTTGATATCATCTTTTTCCAGCTGGCGGATGTGGCGCGCGGTGATACGGCGACCTTTTTCCACATACACTTTGCCGTCGGCTTCGATGTCGAACGACGCGGTCTCACCACGCAGACGTTCCGGCACCAGCTCCATCTGCAGCTTGTTGTCGCGGATTTCAAAGATCACTTTCTCAAAGAACAGGTCCAGGATCTGCTCAGTGGTATATTGCAGCGCACGCAGAATGATGGTTGCAGGCAGCTTACGACGACGGTCGATACGGACAAACAGGTTGTCTTTTGGATCGAACTCGAAGTCCAGCCATGAACCACGGTAAGGGATGATGCGTGCGTTATACAGTACTTTACCGGAAGAGTGTGTTTTACCTTTATCGCTGTCGAAGAAGACGCCCGGGCTACGATGCAGCTGGGAAACGATAACACGCTCAGTACCGTTGATAACGAAAGTACCGTTGTCTGTCATGAGTGGAATTTCACCCATGTAGACTTCTTGTTCTTTAATGTCTTTTACGGTGCCTTCCGGCGCTTCGCGCTCGTAGATCACCAGACGCAGTTTTACGCGCAGCGGTGCGGAATAGGTCACGCCACGGATCTGACATTCCTGAACGTCAAACACCGGTTCGCCAAGGCGGTAGCTGACGTACTGCAGCTCGGAGTTACCGCTGTAGCTCTGAATCGGGAACACGGAACGGAAGGCGGCTTCCAGACCGTACTGCCCTTCAGGATCTTGCTCGATAAACTTCTGGAACGAGTCAAGCTGGATAGAAAGGAGATATGGAATGTCCAGAACTTGTGGACGTTTACCAAAATCCTTACGAATACGTTTTTTCTCGGTATAGGAGTAAACCATAGGGTTCCTCAGCTCGCTGACAAGTCGACCCATCTGTCCGACGAAGGGACAGTTTGTGCAACACCATTTTGTGGACCGGAAAATTGAATACTTTCCGCAATACCTGTTGCTATCACGCTTAAATCATTTCGTCGCGATTTACACAGAGCGAGCACCCTGTCGCAATATATTAAGTCGTCGATAGAAACATGCATTGTCAGGACAATCAGCAGTCAAACAGTGTGAAATGCTACTGATGCCTTACAGCGCAAAAAGGCTGGTGACTAAAAAGTCACCAGCCATCAGCCTAATTGCTTAGGCTGCAACCAGAAGGGTTGGCTTATTTAACTTCAACTTCAGCGCCAGCTTCTTCCAGAGATTTTTTCAGTGCTTCTGCGTCGTCTTTGCTCACGCCTTCTTTCAGCGCAGCTGGAGCAGATTCTACCAGGTCTTTAGCTTCTTTCAGACCCAGGCCAGTTGCGCCACGTACTGCTTTGATAACAGCAACTTTGTTAGCGCCTGCAGCTTTCAGAATTACGTCGAATTCAGTTTTTTCTTCAGCAGCGTCAGCAGCTGGGCCAGCAGCAACAGCTACAGCGGCAGCAGCAGAAACACCGAATTTTTCTTCCATTGCAGAAATCAGTTCTACAACGTCCATTACGGACATAGCGGCAACTGCTTCAATGATTTGATCTTTAGTGATAGACATTTAAATTGTTCCTGAAAATCAGAATAAGTTTATACGTAAGCAAATGCTTTATAAAGATAACTGCGATTAAGCAGCTTCTTTTGCATCGCGAACAGCAGCCAGAGTGCGAACCAGTTTGCCAGCCGAAGCTTCTTTCATGGTTGCCATCAGGCGTGCAATTGCTTCTTCGTAGGTCGGCAGGGTTGCCAGGCGATCGATTTGCGATGCCGGGATCAACTCACCTTCAAAGGCTGCAGCTTTGACCTCAAATTTTGCATTCGCTTTCGCGAACTCTTTGAACAGACGAGCAGCAGCGCCCGGGTGTTCCATAGAGTATGCAATCAGGGTCGGACCAACAAACGTGTCTTTCAGGCACTCGAAAGGAGTACCTTCAACTACGCGACGCAGCAGGGTGTTACGAACAACACGCATGTATACGCCAGCTTCACGACCTGCTTTACGCAGTTCAGTCATTTTGTCTACAGTAACGCCACGGGAATCCGCAACTACTGCAGACAGCGCGCCTTTGGCTACTTCGCTGACTTCAGCAACAATCGCTTGTTTGTCTTGAAGATTTAAAGCCATTAGCTTTGCTCCTGGATGTTTGCCGGAACTCATGTTCCGGAACTCACTTCACTCTCCCAAACGGAAAGAGCGTCTTAATACGGTGAGCAGAAACAAGCCAGAATATCCAAAAATAATCTTAGCGTTCTGTCACCGTCTACGCAGGGGATTAAGTCTCTTGCGAAACACCTGCGGTCTTCGACGGAGGCCTGGATTAGGCCAGGCTCCAACGAACAATTCTTTTAGCCGCTAACTTTTGTTAGCAAACGTGGGGGTAAGATTGTAGACAAAATCACCGCCCACGTAAAGGCATTAGTTTGCAGCAGCGCTCAGGCCAGCCTGGTCAACTGCAACACCTGCACCCATGGTGGTGGAGATGCTAACTTTCTTGATGTACACGCCTTTCGCCTGAGTTGGTTTTGCTTTTTTCAGCGCAACCAGCAGAGCTTCCAGGTTTTCTTTCAGTTTGTCAGCGTCAAAGTCCACTTTACCGATGGTGGTGTGGATGATGCCGTTTTTGTCGTTACGATAACGAACCTGACCTGCTTTAGCGTTCTTAACCGCTTCAGCAACGTTAGGCGTTACAGTACCCACTTTCGGGTTTGGCATCAGGCCACGTGGACCCAGAACCTGGCCCAGCTGGCCAACAACGCGCATTGCATCTGGAGATGCGATAACAACGTCGAAGTTCATTTCGCCTTTCTTGATCTGGTCAGCCAGATCTTCCATACCTACCAGTTCAGCGCCAGCAGCTTTAGCAGCTTCTGCGTTTGCACCCTGAGTAAATACAGCTACGCGAACGGAACGGCCAGTACCGTGTGGCAGTACAGTTGCACCACGAACGTTCTGATCAGATTTACGAGCATCGATGCCCAGGTTAACAGCAACGTCAACGCTTTCAACGAACTTAGCAGTAGCCAGTTCTTTCAGCAGAGCGATAGCTTCGTTGATGTCGTACTGTTTGGTCGCATCAACTTTGTCACGGATCACGGACATGCGCTTGGTCAGTTTAGCCATTTCTTAGTCCTCCACTACCAGGCCCATGGAACGTGCAGTACCTTCGATGGAGCGAGTCATCGCTTCAATGTCGGCACCAGTCATGTCGGCAGCTTTGGTCTGCGCGATTTCCTGCAGCTGAGCGCGGGAAATTTTACCCACTTTGTCTTTGTTCGGTTTACCGGAACCAGACTTGATACCCGCCGCTTTCTTCAGCAGAACTGCTGCTGGAGGGGTTTTGGTAACGAAAGTGAAAGAACGGTCAGCGTAAACAGTGATTACAACTGGGATTGGCAGACCTTTTTCCAGGGATTCGGTTTTGGCGTTGAACGCTTTACAGAATTCCATGATGTTCACACCCTGCTGACCCAGAGCTGGACCAACTGGTGGACTTGGGTTCGCCATACCAGCTGCAACCTGCAGCTTGACGTAGGCTTGTACTTTCTTAGCCATTCTAAAATCCTCTGATTGGGTAATAGCGCCTCAGGGAGGCTCCCCGTGAATAAAATTCGTTTTACGGGCCGAGACCCATAAAAACAAAAGGCGCGAAATTGTATTCCAATCTCGCGCCTTGTGCAACGATTAAATCGTCGCTTTTTTGATCGCTGCTTAGGCTTTCTCTACCTGAGCAAAGTCCAGTTCTACCGGGGTCGCACGACCGAAGATAGAGACGGAGACTTTCAGGCGGGACTTCTCGTAGTCCACTTCTTCAACCACACCATTAAAGTCAGCAAACGGACCGTCATTAACACGAACCATTTCACCCGGCTCAAACAGCGTTTTCGGACGCGGCTTATCACCCACCTGCTGCAGGCGGTTCATAATCGCATCAACTTCTTTGTCGCTGATTGGCGCCGGACGGTCAGACGTGCCGCCGATAAAGCCCATCACGCGCGGTACGCTGCGCACCAGGTGCCAGCTCGCGTCGTTCATAACCATCTGAACCAGCACGTAACCCGGGAAGAATTTGCGCTCGCTTTTGCGACGCTGGCCGCCACGGATCTCAACCACTTCTTCGGTCGGAACCATAACTTCGCCAAATAACTCTTCCATGTTGTGTAATTTGATATGCTCACGCAGCGACGTTGCTACGCGGCCTTCAAAACCGGAAAACGCCTGAACGACGTACCAGCGCTTTTTAGGGGCTTCAGACATCTCAGAACCTCAGGCCAGTGATAAAGGATACCAGGCGAACCAGAATACCATCCAGTCCCCACAGGATCAGTGACATTACAGCGGTAACCGCCGCTACAATCAGCGTGGTGTGCAATGTTTCCTGGCGAGTCGGCCAAATCACCTTGCGGACTTCGGTACGCGCTTCGCGTGCAAAAGCGACAGTCGCTTTGCCTTTCGTCGTCAACAGCGCGACACCACCCGCTGCAGCAATCAGAATTACCACTGCAAGCGCGCGTAGCGGCAGCATAATGTCACGATAAAGGTAGTTGCCGACAATCGCTACGATCAGCAGAACGGCTACTACTACCCATTTCATCGCTTCCAGGCCGCGCCCGCTCCCTTGAGCTTCGGTATTCGCACTCATAAACCAACCTGTCAGAAGTATTCTACAAACATTTTCACCCCGCGATTGCGAGGCAAACCAAATCGAAATGCTCATTCGCTTTTCGGATTATACGCTCTCTGCAGAGCCTGTCTCAGCAATGATTATGACAAAAATAATCACTGATGAGCCAGGTTCTGATCTGAAAGCGTGCAAAAAGGGCATCAAATGATGCCCTTTTATTGCGCATTGCGTCAAATGTTATCAGCAATTAGCCGAGAACTTTAGCAACCACGCCCGCGCCAACGGTACGGCCACCTTCACGGATTGCGAAACGCAGACCGTCATCCATCGCGATTGGGTGGATCAGAGTCACAACCATCTTGATGTTGTCGCCTGGCATTAC
>NZ_JBMKIF010000041.1:0-30950 GCF_049238025.1 Enterobacter cloacae complex sp. IR5458 | reverse complement strand
CTAAAAGTGTTACCTATGTTCCCGGTCTGATCTGTCACCTATGTATCCGGTCATACACTACGCTTACCGGGCCTACGATTGGCGTAATCTACAATCCCAAAACCAACTGACGCTCTAACTGTGGATCCAACAGTGTGACGTGCAGCCCCACCAGCCTTACTCCGCGCCCTGCCCGCCGTTCTTCCCATGCTTTTTTTGCCGTCGCGATAAGATCGTCTCTGTTCAGACGCGGCCAGACGTGCTCCTGCGTAGTCTGCTGGAAGTCGTTAAACTTGAGCTTCACGCCCTGCCGGGCGATGAGCAGATCGGGCTTAACCTTCGCTAAGCGCCTTTCCAGCTCAGGATAAAGCTGTTCAGTGATGATGAATTCACATTCGGACCAGTCGTGAATATCTTCCATCAGCGTGCGTTCAACACCAACCGATTTACGCAACCGCTCGCTGCTTACGCTGCGTTCATCAATGCCCTGACTGCGTTCCCACAGCACGCGACCAAACTTTCCGAAACGCTTGAGTAGCATAGCCAGATCGCTTCGCTGCACATCTTCGCAGGTGCGTAATCCCATACTTTCCAGCTTCGCGGCGGAGACTTTGCCTACGCCGGGGATTTTACCAAGCGGAAGCGTTTTCAAAAACGCAGGCACCTCTTCGGGGGTGATGACGTACTGACCGTTGGGTTTATTTAAATCGGAGGCGATTTTAGCGAGAAATTTTACCGGCGCGACGCCTGCCGATGCGGTGAGATTCAGCTCGTTGAAAATGGTCTGGCGGATCTCCTGCGCCATCAGGGTGGCGGAGCCGTGACAGTGAAGGCTGTCGGTGACGTCAAGATAGGCTTCGTCCAGGGATAGCGGCTCAATCAGTGAGGTATAGCGGGAGAAGATTTCCCGTATATGGTTCGACGCTTCTTTATAGGCTTCAAAGCGCCCAGGCAAAAGGGTGAGGTGCGGGCAGAGTTTTAACGCCATCGCCGTCGGCATGGCGCTGCGCACGCCAAATTTGCGCGCAGGGTAGTTGGCGGTGCTGATCACCCCACGCTGTACGCGGCTGCCGCCAATGGCGATGGGGATATCCCGCAGCGCCGGGTTGTCACGCATCTCCACTGCGGCAAAAAAGCAGTCCATATCGACATGGATTATTTTGCGCATAGTAAGCCCTCACTCATCACTGGATAAGTATACAGTAAACAAATGAGGGTTGAGAAGTGTACGTGGGAATTGTCGGGTGGCGGCTTCGCCTTACCCGACTAACAAGACTAAATAATGCGCTGCTGTTCGCGGGCCATTCTTTTTTTCCGCGCATCGCACGGTTCCGGGCAGTCGCAGACCTTTTCCATTCCGAGAGAAGAGATCCCGCCGCAGCTGCCCTGAATGCTTTTACGCTTGATGATCCAGCCTAATGACATGCCGAATACCACCAGCACAAACACCGCAAAGGTCGCCAGAAAGGTCAACATGATCAGCCTCCGAAATCATCAAGGAGGATGTTCTCATCTTCCACGCCGAGATCTTTCAGCATCTTGATCACAGCGGCGTTCATCATTGGCGGACCACACATGTAGAACTCGCAGTCTTCTGGTGCCGGGTGCTGTTTGAGGTAATTTTCATAGAGCACGTTGTGGATGAAGCCCGTATAGCCTGTCCAGTTATCTTCCGGCTGCGGGTCGGAAAGCGCCACGTGGAAGGTAAAGTTAGGGTTCTCACGCGCCAGCTGTTCGAACTCATCGTCATAGAACATTTCGCGCAGGGAACGTGCCCCATACCAGAAGCTGATCTTACGCGTGCTCCCAAGACGCTTGAGCTGGTCAAAGATGTGTGAGCGCATCGGCGCCATACCCGCGCCCCCGCCGATAAAGACCATTTCTGCGTCGGTATCTTTGGCAAAGAACTCCCCGAACGGACCGGAGATGGTGACTTTGTCGCCAGGCTTGAGGGACCAGATGTACGACGACATCACGCCCGGCGGGGCATGTGGCACGTTTGGCGGCGGGGTGGCGATACGCACGTTGAGCATAATGATGCCCTTCTCTTCCGGGTAGTTAGCCATGGAATAGGCGCGAAGCGCGGGCTCTTTGACCTCGGAAACAAAGCGGAAGAGATTAAATTTATCCCAGTCGGCACGGTACTCTTCAGGCACGTCGAAGTCGGCATACGCCACGGTGTGTGCCGGACAATCAATCTGGATATAGCCCCCCGCACGGAACGGGACGCTCTCCCCTTCAGGCACACGCAGCTTAAGCTCTTTAATGAAGGTGGCTTTGTTATCGTTAGAGATAACCTCGCACTCCCATTTTTTCACGCCGAAGATCTCTTCCGGCAGCTCAATCTTCATGTTCTGACGCACCGCGACCTGGCATGCCAGACGACAACCCTCTTTCGCTTCACGTTTCGTAATATGCGACAGTTCTGTGGGCAGAATATCACCGCCACCCTCTTTCACCGTCACACGGCACTGCCCGCATGAGCCGCCGCCACCGCAGGCTGACGAGACAAAGATCCCGTTTCCGGAGAGCGTATTAAGCAGTTTATCCCCTGCCGGGGTACGGATCTGATTCTGGGGATCGTCATTGATATCAATGACCACATCACCGGAATTGACCAGCTTCGCGCGCGCCGCCAGAATCAGCCCTGAGAGCACCAGTACTATCAGCGTGAACATCACCACGCCAAGAATAATTTCCATCTTTTAGCCCTTATAGCTGCACACCGGAGAAGGACATAAAGCCCAACGCCATCAGGCCGGTGGTGATAAAGGTGATCCCTAAGCCACGCAGCCCGGCAGGGACGTTGGCATATTTCATTTTTTCGCGGATCCCCGCCATGGTAACAATCGCCAGCATCCAGCCGATACCGGATCCAAAGCCATACACCACGGATTCACTGAAGTTGTAATCACGCTGAACCATGAATGAGACGCCACCAAAGATGGCACAGTTTACGGCGATGAGCGGCAGGAAGATCCCCAGCGCGTTGTACAGCGACGGGAAATACTTATCGAGGATCATCTCCAGGATTTGCACCAGCGCCGCAATTACCCCGATAAAGGTGATGAAGTTCAGGAAGCTGAGATCAATCCCCTCCACCAGCGCACTGTCCCGCAGCACAAAGTTGAACACCAGGTTGTTAATCGGAACGGAAAGCCCCAACACCACGGTGACCGCCACGCCCAGACCAAATGCCGTCGAGACCTTTTTGGAAACGGCAAGGAACGTACACATGCCCAGGAAGAAGGCGAGCGCCATGTTTTCAACAAACACCGCGCGCACAAATAAACTCAGGTAATGAGCCATTGTCGGTTACTCCTTTTCCTGCTGTTCGGGCTTCAACGTACGAATCAGCCAGATCAGCAAACCGATAATGAAAAATGCGCTTGGGGCCAGCAGGAACAGTCCGTTTGGCAGATACCAGCCGCCGTTCTGTACCGTGTCCAGCACCGTGATGCCAAACAGCTTGCCGCTGCCAATAAGCTCGCGCAGGAAACCGACCGTCAGCAGGATCACGCCGTAGCCCAGACCGTTGCCGATCCCATCCATAAAGCTCGCCAGCGGCGGCATTTTCATGGCGTAGGCTTCAGCGCGCCCCATCACGATACAGTTGGTGATAATCAGGCCGACAAACACCGAAAGCTGCTTCGAGGTTTCATAAGCAAACGCGCGCAGCAGCTGATCAACGACGATCACCAGCGAAGCGATGATCGCCATCTGGACGATGATCCTTACGCTGTTGGGTATGTGGTGGCGGATCATTGAGATAAACATGCTGGAGAACGCTGTCACCAGCGTAACTGCCAGCGTCATCACTACCGCCGTTTCCAGTTTGGTCGTCACCGCCAGGGCAGAGCAGACGCCCAGCACCTGCAGCGTTATCGGGTTATTGGCTAAAAGTGGGCCAATCAGCACCTTTTTAACTTCTTTCAGTTCACCCGTATCAGCCATTGTTTAGCGCTCCTTCACGTACGTTTTTCAGGAAGGGACCAAAGCCCAGTTCACCCATCCAGAAATCAAAACTGTGCTGCACCCCGTTAGAGGTGAGCGTGGCCCCGGAAAGACCGTCAACGGCGAAGTCATCACCGGGACGCGCGCCCCCTTTCACCACCTTAAGCGCAGGCTGACCGTTATCGTCGAGTACTTTTTTACCGACAAACTGCGCACGCCAGTTAGGGTTCTCAACTTCGCCACCCAGCCCCGGCGTTTCGCCCTGATCATAATAAGTAATGCCTTTGACCGTGCGGCCATCGGTGTCCAGCGCCACAAAGGCGTACATCATTGACCACAAGCCGTTACCATAGATGGGCAAAACCACTTCCTGCACGCGTTTTTGCTCGTCACGAACGAGATAAATCTCCGCAATATTGCTGCGGCGCTTAATCCCTGCCGGATCCTGAGAGGCATCAAGCGAAGTGCTCATCTGCGGATCTTTCAGCGCCAGCGCCTGGTTATATTTCGCCGGGTCTTTATCCATCAGTTCACCGGTTTTTAAATTCACCAGCCGTGCGGTAATGCGTTCAGCAAACACGGCTGAGACGTCGTCCTTCGTCATGCCTTCCTGCATCAGCCCGGCCACGGCCAGGATGTTACGCTGTTTATCCAGCGCCCGTTGCTCCTGCTGCAGCGGTTTTAACCCGACGGCAGAACCGGCGACGACAATGGAACAGACCAGGCAAAGCACCAGAACCACCAGCAATGTTTTGCTGATGCTGTCGTTATTTTTGACTTCAGCCACGCGCCTTCCTCCGCTTAATGTTGGCGCGCACGACCAGATAGTCGAACAGCGGCGCAAACAGATTGGCAAACAGAATGGCCAACATCATCCCTTCCGGATAGGCCGGGTTGACCACGCGAATCAATACACACATCACCCCAATGAGCGCGCCGTAACACCATTTACCTCTGTCGGTAAACGAGGCCGAGACGGGATCGGTGGCCATGAACATCATGCCAAACGCAAAACCGCCCAGCACAAGGTGCCAGTACCACGGCATAGAGAACATCGGGTTCGTGTTTGAACCAATGAGATTGAACAGGGTGGCAGTAAGCACCATCCCGAGCATCACGCCTGCGACGATGCGCCAGGAGGCCACGCGACCAAAGAGAATGATCGCCCCACCGAGCAAAATCATCAGGGTAGACACTTCCCCGATGGAGCCCGGGATGTTGCCAATAAACGCATCAAACCAGGTCACCGGCTGGCCGGTCGCATTATTGACCAGCGTTTCACCGCCGCCTGCCGCCCACTGGGAAAGGGGTGTCGCACCGGAGAAACCGTCAGCAGCCGTCCACACCAGGTCACCTGAGATCTGCGCCGGGTAGGCAAAGAACAGGAACGCACGCCCCGCCAGCGCCGGGTTCAGGAAGTTACGCCCGGTCCCGCCGAAGATCTCTTTGGCAATCACGACGCCAAAGCTTATCCCCAACGCCGCCTGCCAGAGTGGCAGCGTAGGTGGCACAATCAGCGCAAACAGGATAGAGGTAACAAAGAAGCCCTCGTTAATCTCGTGTTTGCGGATGATGGCGAACAGCACTTCCCAGAAACCGCCCACGATAAAGACAGTCATATAAATCGGCAGGAAGAATACCGCCCCCAGCGTCATCATGCTGAGCCAGCCCGCGTCCGCCGCGAAGCTCACGCCTAACGACTGTGCCAGGCGGTAGTGCCAGTCAGACTGAATGACCTGCGCCAGCTGCTGCGCATCATAGAGATGATGCAGCGCCGGAATGGTTTGCAGCCCCACGTTGTACATACCCCAGAACATGGCCGGGAAGACCGCAAACCACACCAGGATCATCATGCGTTTCAGGTCGATGGCATCGCGAACGTGCGCCGCCCCTTTCGTCACCAGACCCGGCGTGTAGAAAATGGTCGTCGTCGCTTCGTACAGCGGGTAGTACTTCTTCAGTTTACCCTCGGTAAAATGCGGCTCTATTTTTTCAAAGAGGTGTTTTAAGCCCATCGTTATCCTTCCTGCTCAATGCGGGTTAACACCTCGCGCAATACGGGTCCATATTCGTATTTACCTGGACACACATAGGTACACAGCGCCAAATCTTCTTCATCCAGCTCGAGACAGCCCAGCGCCTGCGCGCCGTCGGTATCACCGGCAAGGAGATCGCGCAGCAGCACGGTGGGCAGAATGTCCAGCGGCATCACGCGTTCGTAGTTGCCAATCGGGACCATTGCGCGCTCACCGCCGTTCGTGCTGGTGGAGAAATTAAAGAGCTTATGACGCAGGAAGTGACCCAGCGTAGTGCGGGTCACGGAGTATTTCTCTGCACCCGGCAGCACCCAGCCGAACAGCTCTTTCTCACGCCCTTCCTGCACAACGCTCACCTGAAGATGGAAACGGCCCAGGTACGCATGCGCATCAACTGCACGGCGCCCACTGAGTACTGAACCGGAAATCAGGCGGTTTTCACCCTCTTTCGTTTCCCCGGAAAGCAGGTCATTAAGATCGGCTCCCAGAAGCGTTTTTACCAGGCGCGGGTTTGCAGCCTGCGGACCGCCGATAGCGATGACCCGTTCAGCGCAGAGAACGCCAGTGGTAAAGAGCTTACCAATGGCAATGACGTCCTGATAATTAAGATGCCAGACCTGTTTTTTCAGACTCACCGGCTCAAGGAAGTGAATATGGGTGCCGACCAGCCCAGCCGGATGTGGACCCGAAAATTCATTAAACGTGACCTGCCCCTGCGGATGGCCGCCAAGCTTGCCACCGCCGGCCTGGCAGACGTGAACTTTTCCGGGCGTCAGGCGCGTTAAAACCGTCAGCCCGGCATCGAAGGCTTTACGCTGCGCCAGAATAACGGGCTGCGGGTCTGCGCTGAGCGGGTTGGTGTCGATGGCCGTCACGAATATGGCAGCCGGGGCCGTATCAGGAGCGGGGGATTTGCTGAAAGGACGCGTGCGAAGTGCCGTCCACAAACCGGATGCCAGCAGTTGAGCCTGCACAGTTTCCCGGCTAAGCGACGCGAGTTCTGCGGCGTCGTAATGGGCAAACTCACGCTGTTCATCGCCTTCAATGCGGATCACCACCGACTGAAGGACACGGCGCTCGCCACGATTGATCGCCACAACGGTGCCGCTGGCGGGAGCAGTGAACAGCACGCCGGGATTTTTTTTATCCTCAAAGAGCGCCTGCCCTTTGATAACGCGATCGCCCTCCTGAACCAGCATAGAGGGGCGCATTCCCAGATAATCGTCGCCTACGATGGCGACATGACGGACACTTGCACCGGGCGAAACGTGCTGCTCGGGCACGCCTGCAATCGGCAGATTAAGTCCTTTTTTTATTTTAAACATGTGGTTAGCAGGTTTCCATAAACAACAATCCAGTGGGCGCGAAGTGTACCATTTTCCCCTTCTCACGGGCAGGGGATCCGCCTGCGGGTGCGCCAAATTGCGAGCTAATACGCAAAGTTCCTGGAGCCAGCGTGATTTTGATGGTTTATAAAGTAAAACTAATTTGTAAACTCATCGCCCGACTCTTGCGAAAATCTATAGCGGTGCTAATGTGAGCGCTCCTAACAGAATAATCTGATTTCGGGTCTCTTTTGCCGCCCTGGCAAGTTGGTCTACGTTTTATCAAGGAACTTGTAGTATGCGTAAAATCGCATTGTTCATTGCGATGCTTCTGATTCCGTGCATGTCGTTTGCCGGGCTGCTCAGCAGCAACAGCTCCACGACGCCGATCAGCAAAGAATATAAACAGCAGTTAATGGGATCGCCGGTTTATATTCAAATCTTCAAGGAAGAACGCACGCTCGATCTATTTGTGAAAATGGGCGAGACATATCAGCTGCTTGATAGCTACAAAATTTGTAATTACTCCGGCGGGCTGGGGCCAAAACAGCGCCAGGGTGATTTTAAAAGTCCGGAAGGGTTTTATAACGTTCAGCGTAGCCAGCTCAAACCGGACAGCCGCTTCTATAAAGCCATTAACATCGGTTTCCCCAATGCCTATGACCGTGCTCACGGTTATGAAGGGAAATACCTGATGATCCACGGTGCCTGCGTGTCTATCGGCTGTTATGCGATGACCGATGCCGGCATTGATGAAATTTTCCAGTTCGTAACAGGCGCGCTGGTGTTCGGGCAGCCTAACGTTCAGGTCAGCATTTATCCGTTCCGTATGACGGATGCCAACATGGCCCGCCATAAGTACTCCTATTACGCCGATTTCTGGAAACAGCTGAAGCCGGGTTACGACTACTTTGAGCAGACCCACAAGCCGCCTGTGGTTTCTATCGTAGATGGCCGTTACGTGGTCAGCAAACCGCTGAGCCACGAAGTCGTCCATCCACAGCTGGCGTCAAATTACACGGTCCCCGAGACAAAATAGCACCCACTCGCCTGGCATGATCTTTTGCCAGGCTTCGTTGCCCGTCAGCGGCTGCGTCGCAATGACTGTGACCACATCGTTCGGTGTGGTCTCTTTCTGAAAGTCTATCTCCACATCCTGATCGAGCAGCTTTGCAACGCCAAACGGCGCACGGCGCGTGATCCAGAACAGGTTCGTCGAACAGAACGCCATGACATAGCGTCCGTCTGACAGCAGCATGTTAAACACGCCTTTTTCACGTAGCTCGGATGCCAGCGTCGCGATGTATTTAAACACGGCGGTCATGTTGCCGGGCGTACGAGGATAACGTTCCGTCAGCTTGTGCAGTAGCCAGCAGAAGGCTTTTTCGCTATCCGTTTCGCCGACCGGGCGGAAATTCCCCGTCTCCAGCGACTTATAGCCCGTCAGTTGCCCGTTATGCGCGTAGGTCCAGTTTCGCCCCCACAGTTCACGGGTAAACGGATGGGTATTTTCCAGCGCCACTTCGCCGCGGTTTGCCTGACGGATGTGCGCAATCACCGAGCGGGACTTGATGGGATAGTCCTGCACCAGTTTGGCAATCGGTGAGTTATAGCTGGGCTGTGGATCTTTGAACGTGCGACACCCTTTGCCTTCGTAGAAGGTAATGCCCCAGCCGTCTTTATGCGGCCCGGTTCCTCCACCGCGCTGCACCAGCCCGGTGAAACTAAAGCAGATATCGGTTGGCACATTGGCGCTCATCCCGAGCAGTTCGCACATACATCACCTCCACAACAGCGGGGGCAAGAGTGCCCCCAGCGAAGTCTTACTTAACCATCTCTTTTTCGATCAGTTGAATCAGGATGTGGATCACTTTGATGTGAATTTCCTGAATACGGTCAGCATAACCGAAGTGCGGAACGCGAATTTCGACATCCGCGGTACCGTCCATCTTACCGCCATCTTTACCGGTCAGGGTGATGACTTTCATCCCTTTTTCACGCGCGGCGGCGATCGCTTTGATCACGTTGCCGGAGTTGCCAGAGGTAGAGATCCCCAGCAGCACGTCGCCTTCACGGCCTACCGCTTCAACGTAGCGGGAGAAGATGTAGTCGTAACCGAAGTCGTTGCCTACGCAGGAGATGTGGCTGACGTCGGAAATCGCAATCGCCGGGTAGCCCGGACGGTTTTCGCGATAGCGTCCGGTCAGCTCTTCTGCAAAGTGCATGGCATCACAGTGGGAACCACCGTTACCGCAGGAGAGCACTTTGCCGCCCGCTTTAAAGCTGTCGGCCAGCAGGACCGCCGCGCGCTGAATAGCGTGAATGTTGGCATCATCTTTCAGAAAGTTAGCCAGCGTTTCCGCCGCTTCGTTCAGTTCGTTACGAATAAGATCCTGGTACATGAGGATAATCCTTCAGTATTGATGAAATAACACAGTGGAGTGTACCGGATAGCGGGAAAAGCGAGAAGCTAAAGCCATGCGAATCCTCCGGCGTTTTGCTTTTTCGTGCCGGCGAAAACACGAACAATGTGAGCCCGGTTGTAATTATTTTGTAAACACATTGCTAAAGGAAATAACATCAACTACAACCATATCATCACAAGTGGTCAGACCTCCTACAAGCAAGGGAGCTTTTCTTTATGATGATTTTGAGCATTCTCGCAACTGTTGTACTGCTCGGTGTGTTGTTCTATCACCGCGTCAGTTTATTCCTGAGTAGTGTGATTCTGCTGGCCTGGACGGCTGCACTTGGCGTCGCTGGTCTGTGGAATATCTGGCTTTTAGTTCCGCTGGCCATCATTCTTCTGCCGTTTAACTTTACCCCGATGCGTAAGTCGATGATCTCCGCGCCGGTGTTCAAAGGCTTCCGCAAAGTAATGCCGCCAATGTCGCGGACTGAGAAAGAAGCGATTGATGCCGGTACCACCTGGTGGGAAGGCGACCTGTTCCAGGGCAACCCGGACTGGAAAAAGCTGCATAACTATCCGCAGCCGCGTCTGACCGCTGAAGAGCAGGCCTTTCTTGACGGCCCGGTGGAAGAGGCGTGCCGCATGGCAAACGACTTTGCCATCACCCATGAAATGGCCGATCTGCCGCCAGAGCTGTGGGCGTATCTGAAAGAACATCGCTTCTTCGCGATGATCATCAAGAAAGAGTATGGCGGTCTGGAATTCTCCGCTTACGCTCAGGCTCGCGTCCTGCAAAAGCTGGCGGGCGTCTCCGGGATCCTGGCGATTACCGTTGGCGTGCCTAACTCCTTAGGCCCGGGTGAACTGCTGCAGCATTACGGTACCGAAGAGCAGAAAGATCACTACCTGCCGCGTCTTGCGCGTGGTCAGGAAATCCCTTGCTTCGCGCTGACCAGCCCGGAAGCGGGTTCCGATGCAGGCGCGATCCCGGATACCGGCGTAGTCTGCATGGGCGAGTGGCAGGGCGAGCAGGTGCTGGGCATGCGCCTGACCTGGAACAAGCGTTATATCACCCTGGCGCCAATCGCCACCGTGCTGGGTCTGGCCTTTAAGCTCTCTGACCCGGAAAAACTACTGGGCGGCGAAGAAGATCTGGGCATTACCTGTGCGCTGATCCCAACCTCTACCCCAGGCGTTGAAATTGGTCGCCGTCACTTCCCGCTGAACGTGCCGTTCCAGAACGGTCCGACCCGCGGTCAGGACATCTTTGTGCCGATTGATTACATTATCGGTGGTCCGAAAATGGCCGGTCAGGGCTGGCGTATGCTGGTGGAATGTCTGTCGGTTGGCCGCGGCATTACCCTGCCGTCGAACTCTACTGGTGGCCTGAAATCTGTGGCGATGGGGATTGGTGCATACGCCCACATCCGCCGTCAGTTCAAAATCTCCATCGGCAAGATGGAAGGTATCGAAGAGCCGCTGGCGCGTATTGCGGGTAATGCCTACGTGATGGATGCCGCCGCATCTTTGATTACCTACGGCATTATGCTGGGCGAAAAACCGGCCGTGCTGTCCGCGATTGTGAAATACCACTGTACCCACCGCGCGCAGCAGTCGATCATTGACGCGATGGATATCGCAGGCGGTAAAGGCATTATGCTCGGCGAAGGCAACTTCCTGGCGCGCGGCTATCAGGGCGCACCGATTGCCATCACCGTTGAAGGTGCCAACATCCTGACCCGCAGCATGATGATCTTCGGTCAGGGGGCGATTCGCTGCCATCCGTACGTGCTGGAAGAGATGGCCGCTGCGCAGAATAATGACGTGGATGCTTTCGATAAGCTGCTGTTCAAACATATCGGTCATGTGGGTAGCAACAAGGTGCGTAGCTTCTGGCTCGGCCTGACGCGCGGTCTTACCAGCGCGACGCCAACCGGTGATGCGACCAAACGCTATTACCAGCATCTGAACCGTCTGAGCGCCAACCTGGCTCTGCTGTCGGATGTTTCCATGGCTGTTCTCGGCGGTAGCCTGAAGCGTCGCGAGCGGATCTCTGCCCGTCTGGGCGACGTGCTGAGCCAGATTTTCCTGGCGTCTGCGGTCCTGAAGCGCTACGACGATGAAGGCCGTCAGGAAGCGGATCTGCCGCTGGTACACTGGGGCGTTCAGGATGCGATGTATCAGGCAGAACAGGCGATTGACGATCTGCTGGCGAACTTCCCGAACCGCTTTGTTGCGGGCGCCCTGCGCGTGGTGATCTTCCCGACCGGTCGTCACCACCTGGCACCGTCCGACAAGCTGGACCACAAAGTGGCGAAAATCCTGCAGGTACCGAGTGCGACACGCTCCCGTATCGGCCGTGGTCAGTACCTGGCCCCTACGCCACATAACCCGGTGGGTCTGCTGGAAGAGGCGCTGCTTGATGTAATGGCCGCCGACCCAATTCATCAGAAGATCTGCAAACAACTGGGCAAAAACCTGCCGTTCACCCGTCTGGATGAACTGGCGAAACAGGCGCTGTCAGGTGGCATTATCGATAATGCTGAAGCAGCAATTCTGGTAAAAGCCGAAGAGAGCCGTCTGCGTAGTATTAACGTCGATGATTTCGAACCGGACGAGCTGGCAACACAGCCGGTAAAGCTGCCAGAGAAGCACCGTAAACCTGAAGCGGCATAACCCGTTTCGTTCTGACAAACCCCGCCGCGCGCGGGGTTTTTTATTGCCACATTTTCTCGTAATGACGTGCTACAGTGTCAAAAAGGGGTCGTTTGAGGAGTCTGTATCGTGCCGGGTTTGAAGATTTCGATTTTGCAGCAACCTTTAGTGTGGATGGATGGCCCTGCCAACCTGCGCCACTTTGATCGTCAACTGGAAGAGATTACCGGACGAGATGTGATTGTCCTGCCGGAGATGTTCACCACCGGCTTCGCCATGGAAGCAGCTAAGCAATCAATGCCTCAGGATGACGTGGTCGCCTGGATGCATACCAAAGCGCAGCAAACAAACGCGCTGATCGCGGGTAGTGCCGCCCTGCAAACCGAGCGCGGGCCAGTGAACCGTTTTCTGCTGGTTGAGCCGGAAGGGAAAGTGCATTTTTACGATAAACGCCACCTGTTCCGCATGGCGGATGAGCATCATCACTATGAAGCGGGTAACGAGCGCGTGGTATTCGAGTGGCGCGGCTGGCGCATTCTGCCGCTGGTCTGCTACGACCTGCGCTTCCCGGTGTGGTCGCGCAACCGCAACGATTATGACCTGGCGCTGTATGTCGCCAACTGGCCAGCACCGCGCTCGCTGCATTGGCAGTCGCTGCTGGTGGCGCGCGCCATTGAGAACCAGGCGTATGTGGTGGGCTGTAACCGTGTGGGGACGGATGGCAACGGGCATCACTACCGCGGCGACAGCCGGGTGGTAAATCCGCAGGGCGAGATTATTGCGACTGCCGAGCCGCATCAGGCAACGCGAATTGATGCGGAGCTATCGTTGACCGCACTGAAGGAGTATCGGGAGAAGTTTCCGGCCTGGCAGGATGCGGATCCGTTTAGCATCGGGTAAAAAAAGCCGGGTGGCGGCTACGCCTTACCCGGCCTACAAATGTTGATCGCGCGTTTAACTCACCAACGCCTGCCCGTCTTTGCGGCTCTCCGTCGCAGCCACGTAATGCCCTTCCGGAAGGCGATAAATCACCTGCGCACCGCCGAAGTTATAATCCTGCAGCGGATCTTCCACCACGATCTGGTGTCCGCGTTCGCGCAGCGCGGCGATAGTATTGCGATCGAATGTTGATTCGACGATCACTTCCCTGCCCTGCACCACGCGCCAGCGCGGAGCGTCAATCGCCGCCTGCGGGTTTTGCCCGTGCAGCATAATGCGCAGCGCCATCTGCATGTGTCCTTGCGCCTGCATCGGGCCGCCCATCACGCCGAAGGACATCAACGGCTTGCCGCTGCCGTCCATCGCAAAGCCCGGAATGATGGTGTGGAACGGACGCTTGCTGCCCGCCAGCGCGTTCGGATGATTAGGATCCAGCGAAAAACCACAGCCCCGGTTTTGCAGGCTAATCCCGGTGTCTGGCACCACAATCCCTGAACCAAACCCCATATAGTTGGACTGAATAAAGGAGACCATCATCCCGCTGGCATCCGCAGTGCTGATGTAGACCGTACCGCTCTGGGTGGGTGAACCGTAGACAAAATCAGAGGCGCTTTCGTGGTTGATCAGCGCCGCACGCGATTTCAGGTAATGATCGCTCAGCAGCTCTTTGGCCGCGAACGCCATATGATCTTCATCCGCCACGTAGCGGTCGAGATCCGCCAGCGCCAGCTTCATCGCTTCAATGGACAAATGCAGAGACTGCACGGAGTCCGGATGATGCTGCTCGATGCCGCACTGCTCCAGAATACCCAGCGCAATCAGCGTGGCGATCCCCTGGCCGTTTGGCGGCAGCTCCTGCACCGAACCACCCGCGAA
This sequence comes from Enterobacter cloacae complex sp. IR5458, assembly GCF_049238025.1. Taxonomy (NCBI): domain Bacteria; kingdom Pseudomonadati; phylum Pseudomonadota; class Gammaproteobacteria; order Enterobacterales; family Enterobacteriaceae; genus Enterobacter; species Enterobacter cloacae complex sp. IR5458. The sequence continues at coordinate 16,776 of NZ_JBMKIF010000041.1, read as the reverse complement.
GTCGCGTGACAGCAGGTCTACCCAGTCCACGCGGTGGCTGGCGAGATCTTCAGCCGTCAAATGCGCGCCGTGTTCTTTGGCGAAGGCGGCAATTTTCTGCGCCAGCTCGCCGCGGTAAAACGCGTCGCCGTTGGTTTTCGCTATCAGTTCCAGCGAATTCGCCTGCGCCGGATTACGGAAGATCTCCCCCACTCGCGGCGCGCGGCCTTCCGGCGCGAAGCAGGCGCTGAAGCCAGGCTGATCTTTCAGCTTGTTGTAGCCGCGCTGCCAGAGATGGCCAATCAGCGGCGAAACCGGGAAACCGTTTCGCGCATAGTCAATGGCTGGCTGCGCCAGCGTTGTCAGAGGCAGCGTGCCGAAACGCTCTGCCAGTGCAACCCAGCCGGATACCGCACCGGGCACGGTCACGGCGTCCCAGCCGATTTCGGGTACCGCCGTTTTTCCGGCAAAGAGATCCGCATGCCAGCTGGCCGGTGAGCGCCCCGACGCGTTCAGACCGTGAAGTTTTTCACCGTCCCAGACGATGGCAAAGGCATCACTGCCGATCCCGTTACCGGTCGGCTCGACTACCGTCAGCGCCATCGCGGTGGCAATCGCCGCATCAACAGCATTACCGCCCAGCTGCAGCATTTTCATTCCTGCCTGCGCCGCCAGCGGTTGCGAAGTGGCAACGGCGTTATGGCCCATCATCGGAGGGCGTCGTGATTCGTAACCGGACGTAAAATCAAGCGCTTTAGTCATCATGACTCCTTAGTCGTGGCGCGGATCGAGCGCATCGCGCAGCCCGTCGCCAAGTAAATTAAAGCCCTGCACGGCAAGGAAAATTGCCACGCCGGGGAAAACGGACATCCACGGCGCCTGCTCAAGAAAACCTTTCGCGGTGTTGAGCATTGACCCCCAGGACGGATAGGGCGGCTGCTGCCCCAACCCTAAAAACGACAGGCTGGCTTCGGCGATAATCGCCGAGGCAATCGCCAGCGTGGCCTGCACCAGGATCGGTGACATCACGTTGGGCAGCACGTATTTGATGATGATCCAGCGATCCGGCAGGCCAATCGCCCGCGCGCCGTCGATGTACTCTTCGTTGCGGATGGCGATCACCTGCCCACGCGTCAGACGGGCGAAGATCGGCATCGCGGAAAGGCCAATGGCGATCATCGCGTTGGTCAGGCTTGGGCCTAAAAATGCCCCCAGCGCGATCGCCATGATCAGAAACGGGCAGGCCAGCAGCGCTTCAATGAAGCGCGAGATCACCCCATCCCACATCTTCTGGAAATACCCCGCTACCAGCCCCAGCGGCACGCCGATCGCTACCGCGATAACGACCGACATACAGCCCGCCATCAGCGAGGTTCTCGCCCCCCAGATAATGCGGGATAAAATGTCGCGCCCCAGCTCGTCGGTGCCGAACCAGTACATTGCCGACGGCGCTTTACGCACCGCGAGGAAGTTGGCTTTGACCGGGTCGAACGGGGCAATCCACGGCGCCAGTAGCGCCACCAGCACAAAGAAGCCCACCACCACCGCGCCAATCACCGCACTTTTATTGGCGAGGAATTTCTTTAGCACCCGGTTTTGCGCGCGCGGCAGCGCGGGCACAGCGGTTTGCGTCGTCAGTTCCGCCATGGTTAACCTCGCATTTTCGGGTTGATAAGAACGTAGAGCACGTCAGCCAGCAGGTTGAGCAGCAGGAAGCCGATCGCCACGATCAGCACCACGCCCTGCACCACCGCGTAGTCTCGGTTAAATACCGAATCGACGATCATCTTGCCGAAGCCGGGAATGGTGAAGACCTGCTCGGTCAGCACCGCACCGCCCAGAAGCTCACCAAACAGCAGCGTCGTAAGGGTGATCACCGGCACCAGCGCATTGCGAAACGCGTGCTTTAAGATCACCGCTTTCGGCAGTAATCCTTTCGCGCGCGCGGTGCGGATGTAATCCGCTTTCAGGACCGCAATCATCGATGCTCGGGTATGGCGCATCAGCGTCGCCGCCAGCCCTGTTCCGAGAACGGCTGCGGGCAGCAGCAGCGTGCGCAGGTTTTGCACCGGATCCTCACTGAACGGTACATAGCCGGACGCGGGAAGCCACTGCAGGTTCACTGAGAAGACCAGAATCAGCAGGATCCCCAGCCAGAAATGGGGGATCGAGATCCCCGAGATCGCCACAAAGTTCGCCCCGTGATCGACCCAACTGTTTTTGTTCACTGCCGCGAGGATCCCCATGCTAATGCCAAATACCAGCGCGATAATCATCGCCAGTAGCGACAGCTCCAGCGTCACCGGCAGCTTACTGGCAATCAGCTGCGTCACCGGTTCGTGCGTGCGTAAGGAGACCCCCAGGTCGCCCTGCAATGCGCGCGTTAACCAGTTGAAATACTGCACAGGAATGGGCGCATCCAGATTGAGCTCAGCACGCAGCTGGGCGATAACCGCCGGATCGCGCTCCTCCCCGGCCATGGCGATCAGCGGGTCGCCGGGCAGCAGTTTTTGCAGGCCAAACACCATCATGCTCACCAGCAGCAGGGTCGGGATGGCCAGCAGCAGACGTTTGCAAATCAGTTCCAGCATGGGTTCTCCTCAGGACGTTTATTTCGCCAGCGTCAAACCCGCCAGACGCACGATGCCGTCCGGGTAAGGCTTAAAGCCCTGCACGCGCTTGTTCAGACCAAAAATGCGCGGCTCGAAGTAGAGGTAGGCAATCGGCATGTCGGTTTGCAGCTGTTTCACCACCTTGTCATACAGCGGCTGGCGTGCGGCCTGGTCGGTGCTCTGGCGCGCCTGAGTCAGCCATTCGTCGACCTGCGCGTTGCTGTAGCGTCCGTCATTCAGAGTGCCTTTGCTATGGACAAAGCCGTAGATGCTGCCGTCCGGGTCCGGGCGGCCCGACCAGCCGGAGAAACTGAGCTGATAATCACCACTCTGCTGACGATCCAGCAGCGTCGCGAATTCGGTCATCTGCAGGTTGAGCGTGAAGCCGGCCTCGGCAACCATTGCCTGCAGAACCTGACCCACCTGCTGCGAGGTCGGGTTGTTCGGCACCAGCAGGTTGACGGTCAGCGGCGTGGTGACGCCTGCCGCTTTGAGCAGCGCTTTGGCTTTATCGACGTCACGGGGCGGAACCGGCAAATTGACGTGATACGGGCTCACCGTGGAAAACGCCTGGTTTGCCGGCGTGTATAGCCCTTCAAAGACCACCTGATTTAGCGCATCACGGTCGATGGCCTGCGAAAATGCCTCGCGTACGCGGGCATCTCTGAACGGATCGTTCGCCGGGACCTTGCCGTTGTTGATGTTGAAGGTAATGCCCTGGTAACCCAGACCCGTTACCTTCGCCAGCGCCAGCTTGCTGTCGGCTTCAACGGTTTTAACGTCGCTGGCCGCAATGCCTTCGGTCAGGTCGAGATCGCCTGCCCGCAGGTTCGCGAGGCGCACGGAGGCGTCCGGGATCGGCAGATAAATAATTTTGTCGAAGTGGTAGGCGTCTTTATTCCAGTAATTGTCGAAGCGAGTCAGAACAATGCGGTCCTGGGACACGCGGCTGTCAAACTTATAAGGACCGGAACAGACCGGATGGGCGGCAAAGTCAGGCTTTTTCGCCGCGTCGGGTGCCATCATCGCGCCCGCGCGGTCAGTCAGCTGCATCAGCAGCGCGGCGTCAGGGGTTTTCAGGTGCAGCGCAATCTGCATCGGACCGGTGACCTCTACCGATTCCACCGAGGAGATCTCGCTTTTGCGCAGGGAGCCTTTTAGGGTCAACGCACGGTCGAGGTTGTATTTCGCAGCAGCGGCGTCGAATTTCTCGCCGTCATGGAAGGTCACCCCCTCACGGAGATCCATGGTCAGCGTTTTGCCGTCATCGCTCCAGGCCCACGACTTCGCCAGACCTGGCACCACTTTCAGATGCTCGTCGACATCCACCAGCCTGTCGCACAGGGAAGCAAAGACAAAGCGGCCATAGTAGGTGCGCGCCAGATGCGGGTCGAGCATGTCCGGGTCAGCTCCCAGACCAATTCGCAGCACGCTTTCAGAATGGGCGGGCAGCGCCGCGCCAAGCAACATAACACTTCCCAGTACGGTCAAAAGAGAATTACGCATTGTCATTATCATGAGTTCCTTGAAGGAAGGGAGGAGTGAGTGGCCGCGTGTTCAAACAGCGCGCGGCGGCGCAGAAAAGCTGCGGATGGCGGTGCTATCTGAATAACACTGCGATCGCGATTGATGTCCTGCCAGCGGTGACAGGCGACCTGACGTCCACCGTCCAGCACCTGATTAATCGGCTCAACCTGACGGCATTCATCGGTAACATACGGGCAGCGGGTATGGAAACGGCAGCCGGACGGAGGGCTCGCCGGGTTCGGCAGATCCCCCTGCAGCAGCGGTGCGTCGCGTTCAATGCCCGGCTGCATCTGTGGTGCCGAGGCGATCAGTGCCTGGGTATAAGGGTGCAGCGGGGCGTCAAAGATCTCGTCGACGGTCGCAAGTTCAACGATTTGCCCGAGATACATGACCGCCACGCGGTCGCTCATATGGCGAATCACCGCCAGGCCGTGGGCGACGATCACCATCGTCAGCCCCAGCTGGTGCTTCAGGCTTTCCAGCAAATTGACGACCTGCGCCTGGACGGAAACATCCAGCGCAGAGACGGGTTCATCGCCAAGCAACAGTTTTGGTCCCGAGGCCAGCGCGCGCGCAATGCCGATACGCTGGCGCTGGCCGCCGGAAAACTCGTGCGGATAGCGCCCGGACCAGGCGGCAGGCAGGCCAACGGTTTTGAGGAGTTCGGCGACGCGATACTGTCGGTCGGCTTTCTTCATATTCTGGTGCAGCCACAGCGGCTCACCGACGATCTGCTCCACCGTCATGCGCGGGTTCAGCGAGGCAAACGGATCCTGGAAAATAATTTGCAGCTCACGCCGGAGCTGGTTCAGACGGGCGCCCGAGGCGTCGGTAATCTCCTCCCCCTGGTAAAACACTCGCCCTTCACTGGCGGCGAGCAGGCGCAGCAGCAGACGCCCAAGGGTGGATTTGCCGGAGCCAGACTCGCCGACAATTGCCAGCGTTTCACCCGGCATCACGGCAAGCGAAACGCGATCGACCGCCGTAACAAACCGGGCCGGTGAAAAGAGTTTTTTCGGACCTGGGAAGCGCTTGCTGAGGTCGCGGGCTTCAAGAATTGGCGTAGTCATGCGGTCTCTCCCAGGGCAATGTGGTGTTCGAGCGGCACGCGGAAGCAGGCGACCTGATGACCCGCGCCGAGCGTGTTGAGCGGCGGTTTTTCATCATGGCAGCGAGACTGCGCAAACGGGCAGCGCGTCGCAAAACGACAGCCTTTCGGCATGGATTCCGGGAGCGGGACCGACCCGGGAATGGTGGAGAGCTGGCCTTTACGTGCGCCCAGCGAAGGGATTGAGCCCATCAGGCCGATGGTGTACGGGTGCTGCGGGTCGGCAAAGATGGCCTCGACGCTCCCCTGCTCCACCACCTGCCCGGCATACATTACCGCCACCTGCTGGGCGACTTCGGCCACCACGCCTAAATCGTGGGTGATCATCAGGACCGCCGTTCCGGTTTCTTCTTTGAGGATGTTGAGCAAGGTGAGGATTTGCGCCTGGATGGTGACGTCGAGCGCGGTAGTCGGTTCATCGGCAATCAGTAATTTAGGATGGTTGATCAGCGCCATGGCAATCATCACACGCTGGCGCATACCGCCGGAAAGCTGATGCGGGTAAGCCTTGAGGCGCATCTCCGCCGCGGGGATCTGCACCTTCTCGAGGATCTGCAGCGCGACCTTCATCGCCTCTGTGCGGGAAACGCTCTGGTGACGCATGACCGCTTCACTGAGCTGATCGCCTAATGTGAAAGCGGGATTGAGCGAGGTCATTGGCTCCTGGAAAATCATCGCCAGCTCGCTGCCGCGCAAATCGGCATAGTCCCGCGGCGAGAGCTTTCGCAGATCGTGACGGCGAAACTGCATTTCTCCGCTGACAATCTGCGCGCTGGCGGGCAGTAATCCCATCAGCGCCAGTGAGGTGATACTTTTCCCGCAGCCGGACTCTCCCACCAGCGCCAGCGTCTCGCCTGCTTTGACCGTCAGGGAAATGCCGTCCAGTACGCTAACCGGCGAGCCGGAAAATTTAACGTTGAGATTATTCAGCCGAAGTACAGGCGTGGTGTCCTTAAACGGGATCGTCGTCATAGCGTGAAGTCGTCCTCAAGGTGGATCGCCTGAATCAGGGCGGTTTGCAGGCTAAGCAGGTGTTCGCGCATGGCGGCAGCTGCTTCATTAGGCTGGCGATGGATAATCGCAGACATGATCTTGTGATGGTGGTCGTTATAACTATCGACACGTTCGGGCGTGCGGGCTAATTCGCGCAGATGCTGCCAGCCCGGTTCGCGCCGCACGGCATCAATCGCGTCAAACAGGCCGAGCATCAGGCGGTTGCCCGCAGCCTCGGCAATAGCGCGGTGAAAGGCGCTATCCCACAGTTCGTTGAGATCGCGGTCATCCGGGCTGACCTTGTCGATGCGTTCCAGCATGCGCTGCATGAGCGCGAGGTTTTCCCTGGTGGCACGCAGTGCCGCAAGCCGGGCTAAGCCGGGTTCGAGCTGTAGACGAGCTTCCATGACTTCCAGCAGGTTGGTTTGCTGAACCAATCCCTGAAGCGCCAGCGGTTCAACAGGGGCTGCGGGACCAATAAAGGTGCCTTTACCCTGTTTACGCCAGATCCGTCCTTCCTCTTCCAGCACATCCAGCGCGCGACGCACTTCGCGTCGTCCTACGCCGAGAGTTTCCGACAGCTCACGTTCCGTGGGCAGCGGAGTGCCTGGTGTTGACTCATGCTGGTTGATAAGCCCGCGCAACTGCTCAAGCGCGGTACTGGAATTGGCCAGAAACCGTGACGGTTTTTCCATATTGGTTCGCTCGCTATCATCATTATTTTCTTTTTATTAACGATAAGTTATTGATATGGCATGAACCTTATCGTGCTAATGATTAAGCAATAACCGAACCAATTATTTATTGGTTCAAAAACTTTCACGATATCAACTGTAAGCGAATGATTTCATGAAAATTTTTTTTACAAAGCGACACAGTCTGATGAAGGCCAAAAAGTGGCTGGGCGAAAGAATGCACAAACACAGTGCAAATAACGCACTAATGCTGTGCAAATGTTAATTAATTGCACCACATAAATTAACATTTTGTTAATGAAAAGAAAGGCGGATAAAAGACACAGGCTGTTGAAACGACGAAGGCCTGAATCATTTCTGATTCAGGCCTTCTGAATAGTGGCGGAACGGACGGGACTCGAACCCGCGACCCCCTGCGTGACAGGCAGGTATTCTAACCGACTGAACTACCGCTCCACTGTTCCCGTTTGGGGAACGAGGCGCATATTACGGTGTGCCTCCGATCTCGTCAACGCTTTTTCTCACGTTTTGAATCGTTTGCTGCAAAAATCGCCCAACCGATGATTTTACAGACATTATGGCGTTTTTTCAGGCGCGCCACATACAGCTGCCGCCCTTCTTCTGTACCAGATCGAGACGGGATTCATGGTTAAGTAACTCTTCATCACTGGCTAAAACAACCCGTAAACGACTTGCCTGACGGACCACGCGCTGGATGCCCGCTTCGCCCTGCGTCTGCTGCGACTCATTTTCCATGCTGAATTTCATCGACGTCTGACCGCCGGTCATCGCCAGATAGACATCAGCCAGAATCTGGGCATCGAGAAGTGCCCCGTGCAGCGTTCGCTTGGTGTTGTCTATTTCATAACGTGAACAGAGTGCATCGAGGCTGTTACGCTTGCCGGGAAACATCTTCCTCGCCAGCGCCAGGCTATCGGTCACTTTGCAGAAGGTATTGGTTTTCGGAATATCGCGATGGAGCTTACTAAACTCATAGTCCATAAAGCCGATATCGAACGACGCGTTATGGATGATTAACTCAGCGCCTTTGATGTAGTCGAGAAACTCGTCTGCCACCTCGGCGAAGGTCGGTTTATCCAGCAAGAACTCATCGGCAATACCGTGAACGCCAAACGCTTCTGGATCCACCAGCCGATCGGGTTTGAGGTAGACGTGGAAGTTGTTCCCCGTGAGACGACGGTTCACCACTTCAACGGCACCGATCTCAATGATCTTGTGCCCTTCGTAGTGCGCGCCGATCTGGTTCATACCGGTGGTTTCGGTATCGAGGACAATCTGGCGAGTAATTGCAGTGCTCATAGCGGTCATTTATGTCAGACTTATCGTTTAACTGAACGTTTCAATACAGGAAGTCTACCAGAGATGCGTAAACAGGTAGAAATTTTCACCGATGGATCTTGTCTCGGGAACCCAGGACCCGGCGGCTACGGCGCGATTATGCGCTATCGTCAGCATGAGAAAACTTTTAGCGAAGGGTATTTCCTGACCACCAACAACCGTATGGAGTTGATGGCGGCCATTGTGGCGCTGGAAGCCTTAAAAGAACACTGCGACGTGGTGTTGAGTACGGATAGCCAGTACGTGCGACAGGGTATCACCCAGTGGATCCACAACTGGAAAAAACGCGGCTGGAAAACTGCAGATAAGAAGCCCGTGAAGAACGTCGATCTCTGGAAGCGCCTTGATGCGGCACTGGGCCAGCACGAGATTAAGTGGGAGTGGGTTAAAGGCCACGCCGGCCACCCGGAAAACGAGCGCTGCGATGAACTGGCGCGCGCGGCGGCCTCAAATCCGGCCCATGAGGATACTGGCTACCAGCCTGAATCCTGATCAGGGTTTTCTGTACTGCCGCGTTGCGCCAACGGTCTGGCGGATGGGCGTTTTCGATTTGCTCTGCTTCATGGGGTTAAGCGTCAGAGGGATGGTTCGCTTACGCGCGACGATAAACTGCATGCAGCCTAATGCGGGCAAATGCGTACTCAATAAAACTCCCCCCTGACGTGCCCACGGCAGTACCTGAAAACCGCCATAGTTGAGCACTTCAAAGTTGAGCAGTGACAGCCAGTCGAGCTGGCGCATCATGGTGAACATCCGGCTGTTATAGGGTGGTGTTCGGCGCAAGACAGGCACCAGCTTACGTAATCCCATCAGACTCATCGGATTAAAACCGCTGAGTATCAGCCAGCCGTCATCAATCAGCACGCGATCGGCTTCACGCAGCATACGATGAGGATCGCTGCACCAGGGCAGCGCGTGGGCAAGAAGACACGCATCTACGGATTTTTCCGCAAACGGCAGATGCAATGGGTCAGCCTTCACCTGAACCGGCGATCCGCCGAGAGAGACATTGACCTGATGTGAGATGGCGCAGCTTTCGGTATTGATTTCTGCGCTGAGATTGCCAATCTTAAGCAGGTGAAAGCCATACATTTTCGCGAGCCAGGGCTTCAGCTGTTGCTCAAGCGCCTCGCGATAGTATTCACCCCAGGGCAATTCCGCCCAACGTTCCGGTGCTGCGACAGTCTGAGGTATCCTTGCCGGTTTCATCAAAACACCCGCCACGCTATAAGAGGTAATGTATGAATCTTATCAGTATTCCTGCTTTTCAGGACAATTACATCTGGGTTTTGGTCGATAACGATCGTCGATGCGTCATTGTCGATCCCGGCGAATCCGCCCCTGTGCTTGATGCAATAAAGGAGAACGGCTGGCAGCCAGAAGCCATTCTGTTGACGCACCATCATAACGATCACACTGGCGGCGTGCCGGAACTGCGCGCTCATTTTCCGCATCTTGTGGTTTACGGACCGGCTGAGACACAAGATAAGGGAACGACGCAAGTAGTCCAGGAGGGCGAAAATATCCACATCCGTGAGTGGGAGTTTTCCGTATTTGCTACGCCAGGTCACACTTTGGGACATCTGTGTTTCTACAGTAAACCTTATCTTTTTTGTGGCGACACCCTCTTCTCAGGCGGTTGCGGAAGACTTTTTGAAGGCACACCAGAACAGATGTATCAGTCTTTACAAAAGATTAATGCTTTACCCGATGACACACTTATTTGTTGTGCCCATGAGTATACATTAGGGAATATGAAGTTTGCGGTGAGCCTCTTACCCGAGGATCGGGCGATTCAGGATTATTATCACAAAGTGAAGGAGTTACGTGCAAAAAACCAAAATACACTACCCGCAATTCTGAAAAATGAGCGCCGAATTAATTTATTTCTGCGAACAGATGATATTGATTTAATTAATAAAATTAACCAAGAAACAAATTTGCAACAACCAGAACAGCGATTTGCATGGTTAAGGTCAAAGAAAGACAACTTCAGATAAATGCGGGTTGCCTTTTCAAAATTTCGCCGTTATCATCGCTCGTCTTTTAAGCAACTATTGACACACACATGAAGGCAAAAGCGATATTACTCGCCTCTGTCCTGCTTGTAGGTTGCCAGTCGCAGAACGGCAGCAACGTACAACAGCACGCACAGAGCCTTTCTGCAGCTGGTCAAGGGGAAGCAGGGAAGTTTACAAGTTCGGCGCGCTGGATGGACGATGGGACATCTTTCGCGCAGGAGCAAGACTTGTGGACCTCTATTGGCGACGAGCTAAAGATGGGAATTCCGGAAAACAGCCGGATTCGCGAACAGAAGCAGAAGTATTTAAGAAATAAGAGCTATCTCCACGATGTAACGTTACGGGCAGAGCCGTATATGTACTGGATAGCCGGGCAAGTTAAGAAACGTAACATGCCTATGGAGCTGGTACTCCTACCCATAGTGGAGAGCGCTTTTGACCCACACGCGACGTCTGGCGCCAATGCCGCAGGCATTTGGCAGATCATTCCGAGCACCGGGCGAAACTATGGTCTGAAACAGACCCGCAACTATGATGCGCGTCGGGATGTTGTCGCTTCAACGACAGCCGCTCTCGACATGATGCAACGTCTGAATAAGATGTTTGACGGCGACTGGCTGTTAACGGTCGCGGCGTATAATAGTGGCGAGGGTCGTGTACTGAAGGCAATGAAAGCGAATAAAGCACGGGGTAAATCCACCGATTTTTGGTCGCTCTCACTGCCACAGGAAACGAAGATTTACGTACCGAAAATGCTGGCCTTGAGCGATATTCTCAAGAACAGCAAGCGTTACGGTGTACAACTGCCAACACCAGACGAAAGTCGTGCACTGGCGCGCGTTCGCCTCAGCAACCCTGTGGATATTCAACAGGTTGCTGATATGACGGGTATGTCGGTAAGTAAACTTAAAACCTTTAATGCAGGCGTTAAAGGCTCAACGCTGGGGGCTAGCGGCCCGCAGTATGTGATGGTTCCGCAGAAACATGCTGAGCAATTGCGTGAGTCTTTAGCATCGGGTGAGATTGCCGCCGTTCAGTCAACGCTGATCGCCGATGCTTCATCCGTTAACAGCCGCAGCTATAAGGTGCGTTCAGGTGATACGCTTTCTGGCATTGCATCACGTCTTGGCGTGACGGCGAAAGATCTGCAGCAGTGGAATAATCTGCGCAGCTCAGGTCTGAAAGTGGGTCAAACTCTGACGGTAGGCGCAGGTAGCAGCGCACAGCGTCTCGCCAGCAACAGCGATAGCATCACTTATCGCGTACGCAAAGGCGATTCACTGTCCAGTATCGCAAAACGACATGGCGTGAACATCAAAGATGTAATGCGCTGGAACAATGATACTGACAATCTGAAACCAGGCGACCAGTTGACGTTGTTTGTGAAGAACAGCGCCACGCCAGACTCCTGATTACACGATCGAAAGATAAAAAGGCACCGATTCCCCTCGGTGCCTTTTTTGTTTATCCCACTTTTTGCGCTTCAGCCATGATGGTATCGCTGGTAAACGATCCATCCTCCCGCAATTCAAAGTACGCTTTTACCTCAGCAGAGGCACTCTCCTGATAGAGGCGAATCGCCTGACTTAATGCTTCCGGGGTACGCATACGGGCAATCCACGAAGGGTATTCCAGCTGCAAACGGTCTGTTGTTAACGTTCGGGTAATCAACCCCGCTTCAGTGATAAGCGATAACCACTCTCCGCTGGAGTAGTTTTGTACGTGGGAAGTATCACGCAGCGCTTCTACTGTCTGCAGCCAGATATCGCGCACCGGATGCCCGGGAGACATCACATCCATAATAATGAAGATCCCGCCCGGCTTCAGGACACGTTTGACTTCACGTAACGCCTGGCCGACATCATGCCAGTGGTGCGCGGAATAACGGCTAATCACCATCTCAAACGAGGCATCATCAAACGGTAAGGACTCGGCGTACCCCTGGCGCGTATCCACGTTGCTCAGCCCTTTCTCTCTCGCCGCCTCAGCAACAACATCCAGCATCTGACTGGATAAGTCATACGCGGTGACCTTCGCCACCTGCTGCGCAGCCGTAAAGCTGGCATGCCCTGCCCCACAGCCTAAATCCAGCACGTGCGCCTGCGGGAATGCTGCCAGACGTTCGCCGAGACGCAGCAGGTCACGGCCTGAAGCATGCACGGCGCTGGTCAGATAGGCATTTGCCTGGGAGCCAAACTGTTTTTCTACGTTGTCATGATGGGAGTGTGTTGTTGTCATCGTACTGTCCTTTGTTGGTTAAAAATAAAAGGGCAGCACCCGCGCAGGCCTGCCCCACGGCAGACCTGACACACCATTATTTATCAGGTTTGCCGGGACTGAATTCGACTAGTAGAGGGTTGTGATCGGAGGCGCGCGTGACCAGAACAGAGGCATCATGCACGCTCAGACCACGATAGAAGACAAAATCGAGAGGTCGACCAAAGGCTTTTTTACGCTGATCGTCACTAAAACGGACTTCACGCAGAGACATTTCACGCGCAAAGCGATACAGCGCATTCATGCGCGGACGACTCCAGGCATTGAAATCACCGGCCATAATGATAGGCCCGCTGTGGTGGGCAATTTGATCGCCAATGGGAAGTAACTGCTTACTGTACACATCCACGCCCAGGCTGAAATTTACCGCGTGGATGTTCACCACCATCAGCATCCGGGTATCCGGCAGCGGATAGACGGTCACCAGCGCCGATTTCGCCAGACGCAGTATAGGCTCGCGCTCACGCAGCGGGCAGCAGTAAACCGGGTGTGCTGAAGAGAGGGTCATCACGCCTGAAGGATGTTGCGGCAGGACAAACGCCGGCACCTGGTCGGCAGCAAGATAGTTCGTTGTGGCAAACCGAACCAGTTCAGGTGTGGTTTGCGCCTCCTGAAGCAGAACCAGATGAGCATCTTTACCAAAATTCTTGAGTACCGATAACCACTCCGCACGCTGCTGCTTAAAGATATTCCAGACCAGTACCCGAATTTTGTCATCGCTGCTTAACGGTGTCCCTGCGGGTAATGCCTGGCTTATGCTCGCAAACGACCCCGGAGGCAAGATCCTCTCCGCGGGCATTCCGGCAACATAACGCATGGCATAGGTATTTTTTCGCACTTTTGGAAACGGCCTCTGTAACATGAACCAGCCCGAAAACGGACTGGTTCTAATGTTATAGGGACTTTAGGTCACACTTTCAACGCAATTTCTGAGAAACCGCTTTCCAGTTTTGTAAGCAAGCACTTACTGATGTTATCCCAGTGCTACGCGAGTAGGTTTATCGAGGCGGCCACTCAGCCCTATCAGCAGGAAAGCGACAAGGACGATCACCGCACCAATCCAGGGAGTCTGGGTTAATCCAAAGTGTTCGACGGTTTGTCCGCCAATAATGGAGCCCAGCGCGATCCCAATATTGAACGCGGCAATGTTCAGTCCGGATGCCACATCCACGGCGTTTGGCGTATAGAGCTCCGCTTTCTGAACAACATAAACCTGAAGCCCGGGCACGTTGCCAAAAGCGAAGACACCCATTACCAGTACCGTGATCAGTGCGGCGTATTGCATGGAAGCCGTGAACTGGAATATCAACAGCAGAACCACCAGGGCGGCGAAGATAAATTTCAGCGCCGGAACCGCACCATGTTTATCTGCAAGCTTGCCGCCCCAGATATTGCCAATCGCCACGGAAATACCGTATCCCAGCAAAATCCAGCTCACGGCACTCGGGGAGAAGCCTGCCAGGTCCTGCATCATCGGTGCCAGGAAGGTGAAGGCGGTAAATACGCCTCCATAGCCCAGAGCCGTGACCGCGTAGATGATCAGCAAACGCGGATGGGTAAGCACCTTTAGCTGATCGCTCAGGCTGGCGCTGGCCCGGCCTGGAATAGTCGACGGTACCAGCAGCAGGCTAGCAACAAGGGCAATAACCCCCAATAAGGAGACGGCCAGAAACGTCTCACGCCAGCCGAAGTGCTGTCCGATAAACGTGCCTAGCGGCACGCCCGTAACGAGTGCGACGGTCAGTCCACCAAACATGATCGCAATAGCTGAGGCTGCTTTCTCTTTGGGGACCAGGCTGGTTGCAATGGTGGAACCAATTGAGAAGAACACGCCGTGTGCAAGGCCGGTCAACAGACGGGCAATCACCAGGATGGTGTAGTCCGGTGCCTGCCAGGCCAGAATGTTACCGGCGGTGAACAACACCATCAACGCAACTAACAGCTGCTTACGCGGAAAACGTCCGGTCAGAGCCGTCAGCACAGGCGCACCGACGGCGACGCCCAGGGCGTAGATTGACACCAGCAATCCGGCGGAAGGCAGCGAGATCGCAAGCTGGTTAGCAATGGTGGGAACCAGTCCCACGATAACAAATTCGGTCGTGCCAATTGCAAAGGCACTGATCGTCAGGGCAAGTAGCGCCAGTGGCATAAAATACTCCGTATCATCAGGATTAAGATGACAGGCAGTATGCGCCAGTGCTTAAATAACAAAAATGGTCAAAATATCAATAGAATTTTGCAGGTGGTGCAACAATGAAAGCAACGTCAGAAGAGCTGACAATCTTTGTCGCCGTTGTTGAAAGCGGTAGCTTTAGCCGGGCAGCCGAACAGCTGGGACAGGCTAACTCGGCCATCAGCCGCTCAGTGAAAAAGCTGGAGATGAAGCTTGGGGTGAGCCTGCTCAACCGGACGACGCGGCAACTGAGCCTGACGGAAGAAGGAGAGCGTTATTTCCGCCGCGTGCAGTCGGTGCTGCAGGAGATGGCTGCAGCTGAGACAGAAATTATGGAAAGCCGCAGCACGCCGCGGGGATTGCTGCGCATTGATGCGGCCACGCCGGTAGTACTGCACTTTCTGATGCCGCTGATCAAACCTTTTCGTGAACGCTATCCGGAGATGACGCTTTCTTTGGTCTCATCAGAGACGTTTATCAACCTCATCGAGCGTAAAGTGGATGTGGCTATCCGGGCCGGTACACTGACCGATTCAAGCTTGCGCGCCCGCCCGCTGTTTGCCAGCTACCGCAAAATTATCGCGTCGCCGCAGTACATTGCTGAGCATGGTAAACCGGAGACCGTAGAAGAGTTGAAGCAGCATCTTTGTCTGGGCTTTACGGAACCGGTATCACTGAACACCTGGCCTGTCGCCTGTCGTGATGGTCAGCTTCATGAAATTACCAGTGGGTTATCGTCAAACAGTGGAGAAACGCTAAAGCAACTGTGTCTTGAAGGGAACGGCATCGCGTGCCTGTCTGACTATATGATAGATAAGGAGATTGCACGAGGTGAACTGGTGGAACTGATGGCGGATAAACGTTTGCCGGTCGAGATGCCTTTTAGCGCAGTGTATTACAGTGACAGAGCGGTGAGTACGCGGATTCGTGCTTTTATTGACTTCCTGAGTGAACATATAAAGACAGCTCCCGGAGGAGCTGTATGAGGGTTAAGGTGACAGAGGGTTAGTGAAACTTAATCCCAGTCAGGCGCTAAACCTTCCGGGCTGACCAGGCGATCGTTGCACTCCAGTGCTGCGATCGCTTTTTTATCGTCATCATCCAGATGAAGGTCGACCGCTGACAGGTTGCTGGCCAGGTTTACACGTTTGGTTGACGATGGGATCACGGCATAACCTTCGCCCATTGCCCATGCCAGAATGACCTGTGCCGGAGTCGCGTTATGTTTTTCTGCAATACGTATAATCGCCTCATCTTTCAGCGCCTTACCATAAGCCAGCGTCATGTATGACGTGATGTGGATACCGTGCTGCTTTGCCCAGTCCACGACTTTATGGTTTTGCAGATAAGGTGAAAGTTCAATCTGGTTGGTCGCGATATTTTCTGCACCTACTGCGGCAATGGCTTTTTCCATCAGCGGAATGGTGAAGTTTGAAATACCGATTTCACGCGTTAATCCCTGCTTTTTCGCTTCCATCAGCGCCTGCATGAACTCTTCTACAGAAACGGCATCGTTTGGTGATGGCCAGTGGATCAGCGTCAGGTCCACGTAGTCAGTACGCAGCTTTTTCAGACTCTCTTTCAGGCTAGGGAGCAGTTTGTCTTTGCTGAGGTTTTCAATCCAGATTTTGGTGGTGATAAATATCTCGTTACGCGGTACACCACTCTCTTCAATGGCCTGTCCAACGGCAGCTTCATTTTCATAGATCTGTGCCGTATCAATTGCGCGATAGCCTAACTCGAGTGCCGTTTTAACAGATGCGATAACAACGTCGTCTTTCAGGCGGAAAGTGCCCAGACCAAATGCAGGGAGAGTCATAGTATTCCTCAATCATTATGTTCGTAAACTGAGGAGGATTATCGCTGGCGTTGTTATATTGAAAAAGATCGTAAAACGCAGAGGATTTTTGCTCATTTCGCAATAATCAAACAGCAGATAAGAAAAAAGCCCTGAGCGTTAACTCAGGGCTTTCAATAAGTGGCGGAACGGACGGGACTCGAACCCGCGACCCCCTGCGTGACAGGCAGGTAT
>NZ_JBMKIF010000040.1:0-31275 GCF_049238025.1 Enterobacter cloacae complex sp. IR5458 | reverse complement strand
CTGCCAGGCATCAAATAGAAGAACCCCGTACCGTAAGGTGCGGGGTTTTTTGCTTTGGGCTTTCCTCTCCCGCAGGAAGAGGGCATCAAACCGCACTCCACGTCACAATAAACTCCGCTATCCCATCCACATCATTTAAATCCAACAGCGAAACCTCAAGCGGCAATACAACATCGCTGGCCACCGCAATCACATGCTCATCAAGCGTTAACTCGCTAACATCATGCCCGGCATCGCTTCGGAACAGCAGGATCTTAGGTACAGCCTCATGCTTAAACCCCTCGACCAGCACCAGATCCAGGCTGGAATGATCCATCCGGCTGGCCAGATAAGCCAGATCCAGCGGTGCCTCATCTGGCGTTTCTGTCATTAATGCCCAGCGCTGATTGCTTGCCACGATTGTCTGCGCGGCACCCGCTTTACGCAGCTCATAGCTGTCTTTTCCCGGTTTATCGACATCCATGTTATGGTGCGTATGCTTAATCAATCCGGGGCGAATACCTTTCGCACACAGTGCGGGTATTAGTTTCTTCAGCAGCGTGGTTTTCCCTGTGCCGCTCCATGCGGAAATAGCTAAAACGGGGATCATCTCTTCTCCTGCATCCTCTGCAAATCTTCACTCGTATTCACGTTCACAAAAGCCGATTTGAAATCGCTAAAATCAACAGGATGGCCGCCAGACTGGCGCATAAACACCATCACTCTGCGTTCTCCCGCCGCCAGATACGCCTCCAGAGAAGACACTAGCGAGCGGTGCATTAAGGCAATAGCAGGATGGTCGCGCTCGCCGTCATGTACCCAAACCACGGATGCTGTGCCACGAAGCTGAACCAGACGCTCAGCGAGACAGGATGGAATAAACGGGGTATCGCAGGGACAGAACAGAAACCACTCACCGTTCGACTGCTGCATCACTGAGAGCATACCGGCCAGCGGCCCCGGGTAATCCTCAATATTATCCTGATACACGGCATACCCGCTGTGCTGATACGTGTCGATATGCCTGTTAGCGCTGATGGCCAGGGTTGTCACCTGGCCGGCGAGCGTATCAGCGACACATTGCCATAAGGGTTTGCCATTCAGGAGCTGGAGCCCCTTATCTTTCCCTCCCATCCGCGTTGCTCTGCCACCTGCCAGAACGACCCCAATGATTTCCTGGCTAAGATTCACGAATATCGCCTCTTTTATTGTGGGATTGACCCTGCTAACGTGTCACTCTAAATGAAAGGAGCACCACCATGAAATGTAAACGTCTGAATGAAGTTATTGAACTCCTCCAGCCAGCCTGGCAAAAAGAGCCAGAGCTTAATCTGATGCAATTCTTGCAGAAACTGGCAAAAGAGTCAGGTTTTGACGGCGAACTGGCAGACCTTTCTGACGACATCCTGATCTACCACCTCAAAATGCGCGATTCTGCCAAAGATGCTGTTATTCCTGGTATTCAGAAGGATTATGAGGAAGATTTTAAAACGGCGCTGCTGCGCGCCCGTGGCGTAATTAAAGAGTAAAAGCTTGTAAGCGGAGCCACCGAAATCGCCACAAGATGATATCCTGAATCATTCGTATAATTTCCGGATGATCGGATGAACGACCAGGCTTTTACTTTCCAGACATTACACCCGGATACCATTATGGATGCCCTGTTTGAACAGGGCATTCGTGTGGATTCGGGGTTAACGCCTTTAAATAGCTACGAAAACCGTGTCTATCAATTCCAGGATGAGGATCGTCAGCGCTTTGTCGTGAAGTTCTATCGGCCTGAACGTTGGACCGCAGAACAAATTCAGGAAGAGCATCAGTTTGCTCACGATCTGCTGGATGACGATGTCCCGGTTGCCGCACCGATAAAATTCAACAACCAAACGCTGCTGACGCATGAAGGCTTTTATTACGCTGTATTCCCAAGCCTGGGTGGCCGCCAGTTTGAAGCGGATAATATCGATCAAATGGAGTGGGTTGCCCGCTATCTGGGTCGCATTCACCAGACGGGAAGAAAAACGGTATTCACAGCCCGACCGACGATCGGTATTCAGGAATATCTTATCGAGCCGCGCCAGGTATTCGAAACCTCTGCACTGATCCCCACTGGGCTAAAGGCTGATTTCCTCAGCGCCACCGATAAACTTATTGCTGCGGTAAAAACCTGCTGGCGCGATGATATTTCCGTCCTGCGCCTGCACGGCGATTGTCACGCCGGAAATATACTCTGGCGCGATGGCCCGCTGTTTGTCGATCTTGATGATGCGCGTATGGGGCCCGCGGTTCAGGACCTGTGGATGCTGATGAATGGCGACAAAGCCGAGCAACGCATGCAGCTTGAAACCATTATTGAAGCCTATGAAGAATTTAGCCCGTTTAATTCAGACGAAATTGCCCTGATTGAACCTTTACGTGCGATGCGTTTTGTATATTATCTCGCGTGGTTAATCAGGCGTTGGGACGATCCCGCATTTCCCCGTAATTTCCCGTGGCTTACCGGGGAAGATTACTGGCGCAGCCAGATATCTACATTCACTGAGCAGGTTAAGGTTCTTCAGGAACCCCCGCTGCAATTAACGCCGATGTATTAATAGGACACACCCAGGAGAGAGTTAATCATGAAAAAAATTTGGCTGGCGCTGGCAGGTATGATTCTGGCATTTAGCGCTTCTGCTGCACAATTTACCGACGGCAAACAGTACACTACGCTGGAGAAGCCGGTTGCTGGCGAGCCACAGGTTCTCGAGTTCTTCTCGTTCTACTGCCCGCACTGCTACCAGTTCGAAGAAGTGCTGCATGTTTCTGACAACGTGAAGAAAAAACTGCCGGAAGGCACCAAAATGACCAAGTACCACGTTGAGTTCCTGGGCCCATTAGGTAAAGACCTGACTCAGGCGTGGGCGGTTGCGATGGCACTGGGCGTGGAAGATAAGATCACCGCCCCAATGTTTGAAGCCGTGCAGAAAACCCAGACCGTTCAGACCACAGCGGATATCCGTAAAGTGTTCGTTGATGCCGGTGTGAAAGGGGAAGAGTATGACGCCGCGTGGAATAGCTTTGTGGTGAAATCTCTGGTTGCTCAGCAGGAAAAAGCGGCGTCTGACCTGCAGCTTCAGGGCGTTCCGGCGATGTTCGTTAACGGTAAATATCAGCTGAACATGCAGGGCATGGACACCAGCAGCATGGATATTTTCGTTCAGCAGTATGCTGACACCGTGAAATACCTGGTTGAGAAAAAGTAAGTTCTTAGAGATGAAAACGCCGGTCACTGACCGGCGTTTTTGTATGAAGATTTAATGGTGTCTATCTGCTCGTCTTTTTCTTTCCAGAGTGTATTAAGCCACTGCTGGAAACGACGTTTGAAATTTTTATCGTTAACGTAGTCGCCATGCAGTTCGGCATCGACGGGAACTAAATTCACCCGCACAACAATGTGTGTCAGCTTGCCGCTGAGCATATCGAAGAACGGGGTGTTATCGTTCTTCGGGTAGCAGAGCGTGACGTTGAGTAACTTATCGAACTGAGCACCCAGTACATTAAGCGCCATCGCAATGCCCGCCGCCTTTGGCGGCAGCAGGTTTTGATACGGGGAGCGTGTTTGCTGACGTTTCTCTTCCGTAAACCGGGAGCCTTCCACAAAGTTCACAATGGTTGTTGGATGCGCGCGAAACTTTTCGCAGGAACGGCGGGTGGTCTCTACATCCTTACCACGACGCTCCGGATGACGAAGCAAATAGCTGCGCGAATAGCGTTTCATAAACGGCATATCGAGCGCCCAGCAGGCCAGCCCAATAAAAGGTACCCAGGCAAGTTGTTGCTTGAGGAAGTATTTATTCATCGGGATGTGTTTGCGGAAAAGCACGCATAACACCACGATGTCGGCCCAGCTGTGATGATTACAAATCAGCAGATACCAGTTCTTTTTATTGAGGTTATCCAGTCCTTCGACATCCCACTTCAGATGCGGGTTCAGACACAACAGGATCGCCAGCCCTTCACACCAACAGTACATCATGAAGTTACAAAACGCTGACACGGCTCGCCACACCGAGGGCACAGGCAGCAGCAGTTTAATGATCCCGGCGATGATGATCGGCACGGAACAGGCGATCGTCACCAGAATAGTTAAAATGATGCTTAACAGTAAGGTTATTGCAGCGAGCAATCTCGACATGATGAGTTTTTTCAGGTGGTTAGCGGTAAGAGCGCGGCCGACACGTCGGCGCTGGGCGCTGATTTTACCAGAAAAACGACAAAGTATTGGCGCTTTCACGCCGTCATTTGACCGCTTTTACCCTGACGCAGAAGATTTCTCTAATATTGCGCACTAATCAGGACTTATATCCACATAGACTAAATTGCCATCAGTAAGCTGTTTTTATGTGATGTGCTTAATTAACTATATGATATCTAATGATTTATTATCAGTCTTGATCTGCAATGGCTGTCTACTTTTCATTTGAAGTGAAAATATTCACAAACTTATCCACAGTTTGATTTTTGCGAACGATCCTCACGATCGCAAAATCTTTTTCTGTATCGGGACTGAATAACTGATGTTTTCATCCTTATGTGGCATCCTTTACGCATAAATTGATTAAAGGCACGGACATTATGGTTCAGATCCCAGAAAACCCACTTATTCTCGTCGATGGCTCATCTTACCTGTATCGGGCATACCATGCGTTTCCTCCTCTGACCAATAGCGCAGGGGAACCTACCGGCGCAATGTACGGCGTGCTGAATATGCTGCGCAGCCTGATCCTTCAGTATCAGCCAACCCATGCGGCAGTCGTTTTTGATGCGAAAGGCAAAACCTTCCGCGATGAGTTGTTCGAGCATTACAAATCCCACCGTCCGCCTATGCCTGACGATCTACGTGCGCAAATTGAGCCGCTGCACGCCATGGTGAAAGCGATGGGCCTGCCGCTGCTGGCTGTCTCTGGCGTGGAAGCCGACGACGTCATCGGTACGCTGGCGCGAGAAGCAGAAAAAATGGGTCGTCCGGTACTGATCAGCACCGGTGATAAAGATATGGCACAGTTGGTGACGCCAGGCATCACCCTGATTAACACTATGACCAATACCATTCTGGGGCCAGAAGAGGTGGTCACTAAGTATGGTGTGCCGCCGGAACTGATTATCGACTTCCTTGCCTTGATGGGCGACTCCTCGGATAACATTCCTGGTGTGCCCGGCGTCGGTGAAAAAACCGCGCAGGCGTTGCTTCAGGGTCTGGGTGGGTTGGATACGCTTTACGCCGAATCAGACAAAATTGCAGGCCTCTCCTTCCGTGGCGCAAAAACCATGGCCGGCAAACTGGAAGAGAACAAAGAGGTGGCTTATCTCTCTTATAAGCTGGCAACAATTAAAACCGATGTCGAACTGGAACTGGGCTGTGAGCAGCTGGAAGTGCAACAGCCTTCTGCTGACGAATTGCTGAACCTGTTTAAGAAATACGAATTCAAGCGCTGGACCACTGACGTGGAAGCGGGTAAATGGCTGCAGGCGAAAGGGGCCAAACCTGCTGCAAAGCCAAAAGAGACGATTGTCGTTGATGCCGAAGAGCAGGCAGAAGAAGAAGCCACAATCCTCTCCTTCGATAACTACGAAACCATTCTTGAAGAGTCGCAGCTGATCGCCTGGATCGAGAAACTGAAAAAGGCACCGGTGTTTGCCTTTGATACCGAAACTGACAGCCTCGATAATATCTCTGCCAACATGGTGGGTCTGTCCTTTGCAACAGAGCCGGGGATGGCAGCCTATGTGCCTGTGGCGCACGATTATCTGGATGCACCAGAGCAGATCTCTCGCGAACGCGTGCTTGAGCTGCTGAAGCCGATTCTGGAAGACGAAAAGGCGCTGAAGGTCGGGCAAAACCTCAAGTATGACCGCGGTATTCTGCAAAACTACGGCATTGAACTGCGCGGGATTGCCTTCGACACCATGCTCGAATCCTATATTCTGGACAGCGTCGCGGGTCGTCATGATATGGATTCCTTATCTGACCGCTGGCTCAAGCACAAAACCATCACCTTTGAAGAGATTGCCGGTAAAGGAAAAAATCAGCTCACCTTTAACCAGATAGCTCTCGAAGAAGCAGGGCGCTACGCGGCGGAAGATGCCGACGTTACGCTGCAGCTGCATCTGAAAATGTGGCCGAAACTGCAGAAGCATGAAGGTCCGCTCAACGTGTTCCAGCATATCGAAATGCCGCTGGTTCCCGTGTTGTCGCGTATTGAACGCAACGGCGTAAAAATCGACCCTACGGTGCTGCATAACCACTCCGGAGAGTTGGCACAGCGTCTGACCGAGCTTGAGCAGAAAGCCCATGAGCTTGCAGGCGAGCCGTTTAACCTCTCTTCACCGAAACAGTTGCAAACCATCCTGTTTGAAAAACAGGGCATCAAGCCGCTGAAGAAAACCCCTGGCGGTGCGCCATCCACCTCTGAAGAGGTGCTGGAAGAACTGGCACTGGATTACCCGCTGCCAAAAGTGATCCTGCAGTACCGTGGTCTCGCGAAGCTGAAGTCTACTTATACCGACAAGCTCCCGCTGATGATCAACCCGAAAACGGGCCGGGTGCATACGTCATATCATCAGGCGGTTGCGGCAACCGGTCGACTCTCGTCAACCGATCCAAACCTGCAGAACATCCCGGTGCGTAATGAAGAGGGGCGTCGCATTCGCCAGGCCTTTATTGCACCTGATGACTACCTGATTGTCTCGGCTGACTACTCGCAAATTGAGTTGCGCATTATGGCGCACCTGTCCCGTGACAAAGGCCTGCTGGCGGCATTTGCGGAAGGGAAAGATATTCACCGGGCGACCGCAGCGGAAGTGTTCGGTTTGCCGCTGGACAGCGTGACAAACGAGCAGCGCCGCAGCGCAAAAGCGATCAACTTCGGTCTGATCTACGGTATGAGCGCTTTCGGCCTTTCACGCCAGCTCAACATCCCGCGTAAAGAGTCGCAGAAGTATATGGATCTCTACTTCGAACGTTACCCGGGCGTGCTGGAGTACATGGAACGCACTCGCGCTCAGGCGAAAGAGAAAGGTTTCGTTGAAACCCTGGATGGCCGCCGTCTTTATCTTCCGGACATCAAATCCAGCAACGCGGCGCGCCGCGCTGGCGCAGAACGTGCCGCGATCAACGCCCCAATGCAGGGAACTGCAGCAGACATCATCAAGCGTGCAATGATTGCCGTGGATGCCTGGCTGGAGAAAGAGAAGCCGCGCGTGAAAATGATCATGCAGGTACACGATGAACTGGTGTTTGAAGTGCATAAAGACGATCTCGACACCGTGTCGAAAAAGATCCACGAACTGATGGAAAGCAGCATGACGCTTGACGTGCCGTTGCTGGTGGAAGTGGGGAGTGGTGAAAACTGGGATCAGGCTCACTAACGGTTCTGTGAATAACGCGCTTTTTATGTAAGTTAGCAACATAACCACGTGCGTTTTGTGACGATCATTAGAATTCCCTATGTAAAGAATGAAAAAAAACTACAAAAAGTGCTTTTTCTGCAGCAAAAAAAGGGGTAGAGTTATCGACGTAGGGTACAGAGGTAAGATGTTCTATCTTTCAGACCTTTTACTTCACGTAATCGGATTTGGCTGAATATTTTAGCCGCCCCAGTCAGTAATGACTGGGGCGTTTTTTATTGTGGCAAAGAAAAGTTCAGGTAAAAAAAAGCGCGGGCATTGCCGCGCTCAGTATTACTCTTCTTCCGCTTCTGTCGCGGGTTCCAGCTCGTTAAACCAGCTATCAAGTTTCTGGCGCAGCTTGTCTACACCCTGTTTTTTCAGCGAAGAGAAAGGCTCCACCTGAACATCGCCATTGAAGGCCAGTACCGCTTCGCGAACCATATTCACCTGCGCTTTACGCGCACCGCTTGCCAGCTTATCGGCTTTTGTCAGCAGCACCAGCACGGCAATATCGCTTGCGACGGCCCAGTCGATCATCTGCTGATCGAGATCTTTCAGCGGATGGCGAATGTCCATCAGCACCACCAGACCTTTCAGGCACATGCGTTTTTCCAGGTATTCGCCCAGCGCACGTTGCCATTTGATCTTCATCTCTTCAGGCACCTGCGCATAACCATATCCCGGCAAGTCGACCAGGCGTTTGCCTTCAGCCACTTCAAAGAGGTTGATCAGCTGGGTACGGCCAGGCGTTTTTGAGGTGCGCGCCAGGTTCTTCTGATTGGTCAGCGTATTCAGGGCGCTGGATTTCCCCGCATTGGAGCGGCCAGCAAAAGCCACTTCAATACCGGTATCAGATGGCAGGTGGCGAATATCGGGCGCACTGGTGACAAAATGCGTCTGTTGGTAGTTCCAGGTAGTCACGTGGTCGTCTCCAAAATCGTAATCTGGGGGGGATTATACCCGAATGCCAACAAAAGGCTTTTCTCATTACACAGAGCTTGCAGGGGAAAGCCCGCACTTGTGTGAGAGATCGGCTCATCATGCTATGGGAGATTTAAGAGAATTCGCAGGTGTCAAAAAAGTCAAACTGTTTTAAATCATAAGCTTATTTCCGGGTAATTGTCTGAAAATCTCTTTTTGCACCGTTTCGTTGCTTGTTAGTTTAAGCGAACAAGGTAAAGTATGCGTCAGGGCGAGGAAGCCAACAGGAATTCGACTTAAGGATTAGGGTCAGGAGCGCCAGGAGGCGAAGACGCAGGACAGTCAGGACGACCGGCGCCTGGAGGCGTTTTAAAAGGAAAGGGAACCGTACACGGACGGTATCAGCCAAGGGATAAACAGGGTTTGTTGTTGGTAAACATGGAATGTCTGACCCGCTAAGGGTTGTGAGTCAGGAAAAAAGGCGACAGATTGCTCTGTCGCCTTTTTTCTTTGCTTGCTTTCTGCTAGATTTCGCCGCAATTCTATACTGAAGAAAACGACTTAAAGACAAAACATCATGAAAAAACCAACCTCCGCAGCGGGTGCTAAACGCCCTGCGAAAGCACGCCGCAAAACGCGCGAAGAACTGAACCAGGAAGCGCGCGATCGCAAACGCGATAAAAAACATCGTGGCCATGCTGCGGGAAGCCGTGCGAACGGCGGTGGTGCAGCGGGCGCTTCTGCAAAAGGCAAACAGCAGAAAGATCCTCGTATCGGCAGTAAAACTCCCATTCCACTGGGCGTGACAGACACCCCGGTCACTAAGCAGCACAAACCAAAGAGCGAGAAACCTATGCTTTCACCGCAGGCTGAGCTGGATTTGCTGGAGAACGATGAGCGCCTGGACGCGCTGCTGGAACGTCTTGAAGAGGGTGAAACCCTGACCGCTGAAGAGCAATCATGGGTGGATGCCAAACTGGACCGCATTGATGAGCTGATGCAGAAGCTGGGCCTGTCTTATGACGACGAAGACGACGACGAAGAAGATGAAAAGCAGGAAGATATGATGCGTCTTCTGAAGGGTGGAAACTAACATTTGCACCCGGCAGGTACGATAGTCCTGCTTATAACCCTTCCGGTTATATGTTATCTGGTGTGGTTATTCGTTAAACTACGGCGGTTGTCGCGGCGACAGAAGTGGCTGCGCACCCGAATGATGGCCCGCAACAGGGCCAGAACGGGCCGCCGTATACGAACGCGACACCAACGGAAGGAGTGAGCATGTCAGCACCAACTATCGACTGGGATTTGGCCCTAATCCAGAAATATAACTATTCCGGGCCGCGTTATACGTCATACCCCACTGCGCTGGAGTTCTCCGATGCCTTCGGCGAGGCGGATTTTCAGCAGGCTGTTGCGCGCTATCCTGAGCGCCCGCTGTCGCTCTACGTCCATATTCCGTTCTGCCACAAGCTCTGCTACTTCTGCGGCTGCAATAAAATCGTTACCCGTCAGCAGCATAAAGCCGATCAGTATCTCGATGCGCTCGAACAGGAAATTCTTCACCGCGCACCGCTGTTTAAAGGGCGTCACGTCAGCCAGCTTCATTGGGGCGGCGGCACGCCAACCTACCTGAATAAAGCGCAAATCACGCGTTTGATGACGCTTTTACGCAGCCACTTTAATTTTAACGACGATGCTGAAATCTCGATCGAGGTTGACCCGCGTGAAATTGAGCTGGATGTCCTGGATCACTTACGCACGGAAGGCTTCAATCGTATGAGCATGGGCGTGCAGGATTTCAACAAAGAGGTCCAGCGTCTGGTGAACCGCGAGCAGGACGAAGAGTTTATCTTTGCCTTGCTCAATCATGCGCGTGAAATCGGCTTTACGTCGACCAATATTGACCTGATTTACGGCCTGCCAAAACAGACGCCAGAGAGCTTCGCCTTCACGCTGAAGCGTGTGGCCGAGCTTAACCCGGACCGCCTGAGCGTCTTTAACTATGCGCACCTGCCGACGTTGTTTGCCGCCCAGCGTAAAATCAAAGATGCGGATCTCCCTTCTGCTCAGCAGAAACTGGATATCCTGCAGGAAACCATTACTTCGCTGACCGAGACCGGCTATCAGTTTATCGGTATGGATCACTTTGCTCGTCCGGATGACGAACTGGCGATCGCCCAGCGAGAAGGGGTGCTGCACCGCAACTTCCAGGGATACACCACGCAGGGTGATACCGATCTGCTCGGTCTGGGCGTCTCCGCGATAAGCATGATGGGCGACTGCTACGCGCAGAACCAGAAAGAGCTGAAGCTGTATTATCAGCAGGTGGATGAAACCGGCAACGCCCTGTGGCGCGGCATTGCGTTAACCCGTGATGACTGTATCCGTCGCGATGTGATCAAGGCGCTTATCTGCAACTTCCGTCTCGAATTCAGCGATGTTGAGGCGCACTGGGATCTGCACTTCAGGGATTACTTCGCGGAAGATCTGAAGCTTCTGGCACCGCTGGCGAAAGATGGGCTGGTGGAGGTGTCGGAGAGTGCCGTTGAGGTCACGCCGAAGGGGCGTCTGTTGATTCGTAACATCTGTATGTGCTTTGACGCGTATCTGCGCCAGAAGGCGCGCATGCAGCAGTTCTCGCGGGTAATTTAAGTAGCAAAAGCACTAAATGTAGGCCGGGTAAGCGAAGCGCCACCCGGCTTTTTATCGCCAACTCGCTAGCTAAACAGCCCCACCAGCGCCGCACACAAAACAGCCGCAACGGCGGTTTGTGGCGTGTGGCTTTCAACGGCTCCGCTAGAGAGCATATTTACCAAAGTTTCCAGCATGATCGACACCCTCAATTTCCGGGCACGATCATACAAAACTCATCAGAACAGTAAAGCGCAAAATAACGGCAATTTGCGCTCAATTAATAACCTTTACACTTCGGGTAAGATTACTCCATTCCCAGCTCTTTAAGCTTGCGCGTCAGGGTATTACGCCCCCATCCCAACAGGCGGGCGGCTTCCTGCTTATGGCCTTGCGTATGACGAAGCGCGGTGGTCAACAACGTACGTTCCATCTCTGGCTGGGCTTCAGACAACAAGTTTTGATGACCGGAACGCAGCGCGCGGTCGGCCCATTGTGCCAGCAGCGTCGCCCAGCTGTCCGGCAACGCGTGACCGGTACTGCTCTCAGGCGCGGTCGCTTCAAACAGTTCGGCCGGTAAATCCTGAATCAACACTTCCTGCCCGGCAGCCATCACGGTTAACCAGCGACAGGTATTCTCCAGCTGACGCACGTTGCCAGGCCACGCCAGACGCGTCAGGGCGGCATCGGTTTCCGGGTGAAGCTGCTTGGCTTCCACCCCCAGCTCGCGGGCGGCCACCTGCAGGAAATGTCGCGCCAGGCGGGGAATATCTTCCCGGCGCTCACGCAGCGGCGGCAGATGAACGCGAATCACGTTCAGGCGATGGAATAAATCCTCACGGAATTTGCCTTCCTGTACGCGTTGCTCCAGGTTCTGGTGCGTCGCGGCGATAATGCGCACGTCCACCTTCACCGGCGCGTAGCCGCCCACGCGATAAAACTGCCCGTCGGCCAGCACGCGCAACAGGCGGGTCTGAACATCCAGCGGCATATCGCCGATCTCGTCCAGGAAAAGCGTCCCGCCATCAGCCTGTTCGAAGCGCCCCTGGCGAATGGTATTCGCGCCGGTAAACGCCCCCTTCTCGTGGCCGAACAGCTCGGACTCAATCAAATCTTTTGGGATCGCGGCCATATTCAGGGCGATAAACGGCGCTTTTGCTCGCGGGCTGTGGCGATGCAAGGCATGCGCCACAAGCTCTTTACCGGTTCCCGACTCACCGTTGATCAGCACGCTGATGGATGAACGCGACAGACGGCCAATAATGCGAAACACATCCTGCATCGCTGGCGCTTCGCCGATGATGTCGGTGGTAGGCCCAAAATCGGGCGCGTGGCGCGGCTGTTGCTGCTCCTGGTAATGGCTAATCGCACGCTCAACCAGTGCCACCGCCTCATCGATATCAAACGGTTTGGGCAGATAATCGAACGCCCCTTGCTGATAGGCACTCACAGCGGCATCCAGATCGGAGTGTGCCGTCATTATGATGACCGGAAGCATAGGGTGGCGTTGTTTAATCTGCTTTAAAAGCGCCAGCCCGTCCATGCCCGGCATGCGAATATCCGAAAGCAGAACGTCTGGCGTTTTGGTGGTGAGTGCATCGAGCACGTCGCTGCCGCTCTCAAACGTCGTGCAGCTTAATCCTGCCCCTGTGAGCGCGCGTTCAAGCACCCAACGGATGGAGCTATCGTCATCGACTACCCAGACTATCCCTCGTTGCATAAACGTCACCTTTATTTTTTAATCGGCAGGAAAACCGAAAACTCGGTATGTCCCGGCCAACTGGTAAATTCAATTTTTCCGGAGTGCTGATCGATCAAGCTGCGGGCGATAGATAAGCCCAGGCCGGTCCCGCCTTCGCGACCGCTGACCATCGGATAAAACAGAGTGTCCTGAAGATGGGAGGGAATACCGGGCCCGTTATCCTCGACGTCGATGCGCGCCGCCAGCCGATAGCGCACGCCGTGTAAGGTGAGCTGGAAGGCGGTACGGGTACGTAAAATAATCTCGCCCCCTTCCGGTCCCAGCGCCTGCAGGGCATTGCGGACAATATTCAACAGGACCTGCTCAATTTGATCCGGGTCATGCGCCAGTTCCGGCAGGCTGGGGTCGTAATCACGCACCAGCGTGACGTTCTCCGGCAGTTCCATCGAGACGAGTTTCACGACGCGTTCAGCCACCTTATGAATGCTTTCCGTAACATGCATTCCCGGCTGTTGCGGCCCCAGAAGACGGTCAACCAGATTACGCAGACGGTCCGCCTGCTCAATGATGACGTTGGTGTACTCCGCCAGCGCAGGATCGGGTAACGCCTTGGTCAGAAGCTGCGCCGCACCGCGTAACCCACCCAGCGGGTTTTTGATTTCATGCGCCAGACCACGCACCAGGTCACGGGCGGCAATTTGCTGCGCATGCTGGAGCTGCTCCTGGCTCAGGCGACGCTGATTATCCATCGGCGCCATTTCAAGCAGGATCATCCCTTCTGGAAGTCGTTGCGCAGTCAGCGACAGAATATGCGAGCGCCCGTCGATCACCAGCGTCACTTCGTTATCGGTAAACCCCTGGCCGGCCTGCAAACTTTCGTGCATCAGGCCAATATTCAGCGAAAAATAGCTCAGGAGTTCCGGAAGCGGGGTACCAAACAGTTTCCGCGCGCTTTGGGCCAGCAGCTGCTGCGCCGCCGGGTTGGCGTAATGAACGGCCAGCTCGTCGTCGACCAGCAAGATACTGTTAATTAAAGAATTGAGGATCTGCCCAGCATCGGGCAGCGTGCCAGTTGCCATTCAGCAGTCTCCTGGAGTCGTTGCACTGTTTTAGTGCAGTATAGCTTTTTCGGCGTAAAAAGCGCGTGAGATCAGGTTGTTGGTGGAGAAAAAAGCCCATCCGGAGATGGGCTAAAAGTTTCCACGGCAACTACTCCCGGCGCTTGTCACGCCGGGTAAAACAACTTAATTAAACGCTGTAGTACAGCTCGAACTCAACCGGGTGTGGCGTCATGCGCACGCGGTCGTTCTCTTCGGTACGCAGGGCGATGTAAGCATCGATAGCGTCGTCAGTGAACACGCCGCCCGCCGTCAGGAACTCACGGTCTGCGTCCAGCGCCTGCAGGGCTTCTTCCAGAGAGCCAGCAACCTGTGGGATCTCTTTCGCTTCTTCTGGCGGCAGGTCGTACAGGTTTTTGTCCATCGCTTCGCCTGGGTGGATCTTGTTCTTGATACCGTCCAGACCGGCCATCAGCAGTGCTGCGAAGCACAGGTATGGGTTAGCCGCTGGGTCCGGGAAGCGAACTTCGATACGACGCGCTTTAGGAGACGCCACCACCGGGATACGGATAGAAGCAGAACGGTTACGCGCAGAGTAAGCCAGCATGACTGGTGCTTCGTAGCCCGGGACCAGACGCTTGTAGGAGTTCGTGGTTGGGTTCGCCAGGGCGTTGATCGCTTTAGCGTGTTTGATAACGCCGCCAATGTAGTACAGCGCCTGCTCAGACAGACCAGCATATTTGTCGCCAGAGAACAGGTTGGTGCCGTTCTTGGACAGAGACATGTGGCAGTGCATACCGGAACCGTTATCGCCAAACATCGGTTTTGGCATGAAGGTCGCGGTTTTACCGAAACGGTGCGCAACGTTATGCACAACGTATTTGTAGATCTGAATTTCGTCCGCTTTTTTGGTCATGGTGTTGAAGCGGGTAGCCACTTCGTTCTGACCCGCAGTCGCGACTTCGTGGTGGTGAGCTTCAACCACCAGGCCCATTTCTTCCATCACCAGACACATGGTGGAACGGATGTCCTGTGCAGAGTCGACCGGTGGAACCGGGAAGTAACCGCCTTTCACGCCTGGACGGTGACCTTTGTTACCACCTTCGTATTTGGTGGAGGAGTTCCATGCACCTTCGATGTCGTCGATTGCTACGTGGGAGCCAGAAATAGAGGCACCGAAACGGATGTCATCGAACAGGAAGAACTCTGGCTCTGGCCCGAACAGCACGGTGTCCGCGATGCCGGTAGAACGCAGGTACTCTTCAGCGCGTTTAGCGATAGAACGTGGGTCGCGGTCGTAGCCCTGCAGCGTGCCTGGCTCGAGGATGTCGCAACGGATGATCAGGGTTGGTTCTTCGAAGAACGGATCAATGACCGCGGTGGTCGCATCTGGCATCAGAACCATGTCGGATTCGTTAATGCCTTTCCAGCCACCAATGGAGGAGCCGTCAAACATTTTGCCTTCTTCAAAGAATTCGGCGTTCACCTGATGAGCAGGGATTGTGACGTGCTGTTCTTTACCTTTGGTATCAGTGAAGCGCAGATCAACAAACTTCACTTCATGTTCGTTCAGCATCGTCAAAACGTGTTCAGCGGACATACTTAACTCTCCAGATTGGTCATTGTCGTCGTGGTAACGAGGTCTTCAATTTCTGTTTGTACTGGCCGTGTGCCATGTATTTTTATAAAGCGAAATCTGTGCCAACTTTTAAAACACCCCAAAAAGGCGTTATCATGCGCACCATAGTGCAAAAGGGCTGCACCACAATGGATTTGTTGCACCAGTATAGTGCTTCAATGTGAACATTGAGCACCATATTGGTGCAATTTACGTTAAAGTGCCCTTTTACCGCTCCGTGAAAGCGATCACAAAGCATCTCTGCAATACTTGTTTGCGGGGGATGTTTGTGATCCTGTTTTGTAGTGCGATTAATCCGTGTACAATAACGCGCTATTTCTAAATGCCTGAGGCAAAGTTGTGATCGAAAATTTGCGTAACATCGCCATCATCGCGCACGTAGACCATGGTAAAACTACCCTGGTTGACAAGCTGCTGCAGCAATCCGGTACGTTTGATGCGCGTGCCGAAACCCAAGAACGCGTGATGGACTCCAACGATTTGGAGAAAGAGCGTGGGATTACCATCCTCGCGAAAAACACCGCGATTAAATGGAATGACTACCGTATCAACATCGTTGATACCCCAGGGCACGCCGACTTCGGTGGTGAAGTTGAACGTGTAATGTCCATGGTAGACTCCGTTCTGCTGGTCGTTGACGCAATGGATGGCCCAATGCCACAGACGCGCTTCGTGACCAAAAAAGCTTTCGCCCATGGTCTGAAGCCAATCGTTGTTATCAACAAAGTTGACCGTCCTGGCGCGCGTCCTGACTGGGTTGTTGACCAGGTCTTCGACCTGTTCGTTAACCTCGACGCGACCGACGAGCAGCTGGACTTCCCTATCGTTTACGCGTCTGCGCTGAACGGTATCGCTGGTCTGGACCATGAAGACATGGCTGAAGACATGACCCCGCTGTATCAGGCGATTGTTGACCGTGTTCCTGCGCCAAACGTTGACCTGGACGGCACCCTGCAGATGCAGATCTCCCAGCTCGACTACAACAACTATGTTGGCGTCATCGGCATTGGTCGTATCAAGCGCGGTAAAGTGAAGCCTAACCAGCAGGTCACTATTATCGATAGCGAAGGCAAAACCCGTAACGGTAAAGTCGGTAAAGTTCTGACTCACCTGGGTCTTGAGCGTATCGAGAGCGACATCGCGGAAGCGGGTGACATCATCGCGATCACCGGTCTGGGCGAGCTGAACATCTCCGACACCATCTGCGATCCGCAGAACGTCGAAGCGCTGCCTGCTCTGTCCGTTGATGAACCAACCGTATCCATGTTCTTCAACGTCAACACCTCTCCGTTCTGTGGTAAAGAAGGTAAATTCGTTACCTCTCGTCAGATCCTTGACCGCCTGAACAAAGAGCTGGTGCACAACGTTGCGCTGCGCGTTGAAGAAACTGAAGACGCTGATGCATTCCGCGTTTCGGGTCGTGGTGAGCTGCACCTGTCAGTCCTGATCGAAAACATGCGTCGTGAAGGTTTCGAGATGGCGGTTTCCCGTCCGAAAGTTATCTTCCGCGAAATCGACGGCCGTAAACAAGAGCCGTTTGAGAACGTAACGCTGGACGTTGAAGAGCAGCACCAGGGTTCTGTTATGCAGGCACTGGGCGAGCGTAAAGGCGACCTGAAAAACATGAATCCAGATGGCAAAGGCCGCGTACGTCTCGACTACGTGATCCCAAGCCGTGGCCTGATCGGCTTCCGTTCTGAGTTCATGACCATGACCTCCGGTACCGGTCTGCTGTACTCCACCTTCAGCCACTACGACGACGTGCGTCCGGGCGAAGTGGGCCAGCGTAACAACGGCGTGCTGATCTCCAACGGTCAGGGTAAAGCGGTTGCGTTCGCGCTGTTCGGTCTGCAGGATCGCGGTAAGCTGTTCCTGGGTCACGGTGCAGAAGTTTACGAAGGCCAGATCATCGGTATTCACAGTCGTTCTAACGACCTGACCGTAAACTGCCTGACCGGTAAGAAACTGACCAACATGCGTGCGTCCGGTACTGACGAAGCAACGGTTCTGGTTCCACCGATCAAGATGACTCTGGAGCAGGCTCTGGAATTCATCGATGATGACGAACTGGTCGAAGTGACTCCACAGTCAATTCGTATCCGTAAACGTCACCTGACCGAGAACGATCGTAAACGTGCTATGCGCGGTGCGAAAGAAGACTAATACGGTCAATCCGTAGTAAAAAAGCCGCTGAGAAATCAGCGGCTTTTTTGTTAGAACGAGTACCGTAACCCCAGGCGAATTCGGTACTGCTCGCGGTTGTAATCATTCCATCTGTCCAGCCACTGAAGTTCGAGGTACGGCAGCCAGTTTCTGTCGATCTTATAGCTGAATTTATTGGTGATTTCCCAGTGATGGTCTTTGCCATTTTTGCTGTGATAATCATTCACCCGCTGGAAAAAGTGCGGTTCAAACGTGTAGAAAAACGCATCCGTTACTTTGAAATTCCAGTAGTTGGCAAACTCGTGCGTGTCGTTCTTATCCATCTGACCGTTATAGTCCGGCGTATCGTAATTGTTATGGTTATAGCGATAGCGGAAGGTCAGGTTAAACCAGTCGATGAATTTATAGTTGGTGTCCAGATAGACGGCACCACCCGAACCGGCGCTGCTGTCATTAATCAATCCGCCGGGCTGGAAGGTGAGTTTGTCGGTGGGTTTAAAGAGCGGATACCATCCCTCTATTTCGTTATAGCTGTGCTTCAGCTCATCCCATTTCCCCACGTTACAGGCATTGGTGAACATCAGCCCTGCGCCCATATCAAAGTTATATCCCGCACGCAGGATCACCTCGTGCAGTTCAGAGGCCGTATTGTAAGCTTCGCGGGTTTCGACATAGGCCCCGGCAAATACCGGGCAGGACACAGACGACACGATCAGTACAGTGATGATTCTTTTCATAATTTGTCCATGTATCAGGTACAGAAAGGCCTCCCTCCTGATTAACAGGAAGGACATATTGGCCGGATTTATTGTTATAAAGTGACTGCTGACGCTTTATTGTTGGTGGTTATCTCAGGGGTATTCGCTGATTGTTTTTTCCGTTTTCCAATCTCCTCGATAATAAAGGCGAAGCGCGCTTCGTTGAGTTTATAAAACAGCCCCATGGTCACAGCGGCGACGATTGCCAGACCGCATGGCCAGAGGAAAATAAGCTGACGCAATCCCAGCAGCGTGCCCGCGCTTTGAACGGCATGGGGAACGTAGCCAATCTGGGTCAGCATGATGCCGGGCAGGAAGCCAGCGAGGGCGGCGGATATTTTGCGCGAGAAGGTATAACCGGTGTAAACCGACCCTTCGGCGCGGATGCCGGTTTTCCATTCGCCATAGTCGACGGTATCCGGCACCAGCGCCCAGTTCAGGCTGTTCACAAACGCCGTGCCGAAGAAGGCCATGCAGGAAAACAGCACAAACAGCAGGGAGCTGGTCCCCCAGAAGAAGTTCAGCACGTCACCCACTGCCCACAGTGCCAGCCCACCCAGATACACCGGCTTCTTGCCAAAGCGCTTCACCGCGCCGGGCACCAGAAACACGCCAATCAGAATGCAGCCCATGCTGAAAAAACCCATCCACGATAGCAGATGAAGATCGTTCAGCACGTACTGGGTGTAATAGACCTGAATCGCCAGCTTGATGTTAAACGCGGCGAGGGTACACAGGTTGGCGATGCACAGCACCAGCAGCGGCGGGTTGCGGAAAATCGCGCAGAACGATTTCAGGATGCCGGGCTTATGGTGATCGGGCGTGAGCTCCACGTAGCGCTCTTTCACACCGCTGTAGCACCACCACATGCAGAACAGGCCTCCCGTCACAAACACCAGCGCGGCCACCAGATAACCGAGTGAGGGCTGGTGGACGAACAGTGCCTGAATGGGCATAAAGCCCACGGTGCAGAGCAACAGCCCCACCGTCGCGCCGCCCTGACGCCAGGCGGCCAGCTGCGCACGCTCGTTCGGGTTTTTGGTTATGGCCGGAACCATCGCGCCGTAGGAGCAATTCATCAGGCTGTAGCACAGGCCAAACAGCATAAAGAGCACCGTGGCGAGCGCCGTTTTCACCGTCAGGCTAAAGTCGTTGGCCATAAACTGCGCCGTCGCGACCAGCGCCACCGGGACGGAGGCGTAGAGAATGAACGGCCGGAATTTTCCCTTCTTACCGATATTCCGCCGGGAGTCCAGCAGCACGCCGGTCAGCATGTCGGTAAACGCGGTGAAGAATTTCGCCACCAGGAAAATAATGCCGCCATAGAACGCGGGCATGCCCAGTTCATCGGTGTAAAACTTCAGCAAATACAGCGTGCCAATACACAGCATCAGGTTCGAGCCAAAATCGCCCATCCCGTAGGCGCACTTCTCACGCAGGCTCAATTTCAGGGTTAACGGATCAGTATTATCTCTCATGGTCGATCCTCAGAGCGCCCCGCAGGGCGCTCTATCACGTCATTTATGCCGTACGCTTGCGCAGTTCGATCTCTTCGACGATGCGCACATACATCTTCTCGTTGAGGTTGTAGAAGCAGCCCATCGCCACGATGGTGATGACCGCCAGCAGGCTTGGATAGATAAATATCAGCTGCCGCAGCCCTTCAACCGTACCGGTGGATTGCACTACGTTGGGCACATAGCCGATCTGCGTGAGCATGATCCCCGGGAAGAAGCCCGCCAGCGCCTGAGATACCTTGCGGAAGAAGGTAAAGCCGGTATAGACCGTTCCCTCGGAGCGCACGCCGGTGCGCCACTCGCCGTACTCCACGGTGTCGGAGACCAGCGCCCAGTTCAGGCTGTTCACAAACGCGGAACCGAAGAACGCGAGGCAGGAGAACGCCACAAAGCTCACCGAGCCGCCGCCGAAGAAGTAGTTGAGCAGATCGCCCGCCACCCAAATCATCAGCCCGCTGATGTAGACCTTTTTCTTACCGAAGCGCCGCACCGCGCCGGGCATCATAAAGACGCCGATAAAAATACAGCCCATGCTGAAGAAACCCATATACGACAGCAGAATCGGGTCGTTCAGCACGTACTGCGTGTAGTAGACCTGGATGGCGAGCTTGACGTTAAAGGCACCCAGCGTGCACAGGTTAGCAATGCACAGGATAAACAGCGGACGGTTCCCGGCGATGGCGCGAAAAGACTGTAACAGCCCCGGCTTTTGCGCCGGATTGGCAGGCTGCATCTCGACGTAACGCTCGGTCACGCCCTTATAGCACCACCACATAAAGAACAGCCCGAACAGCGAGAAGAGGGTGGCGGCAAAGATATAGCCTAGCTGATCGTTGCCCTCAATCAGGTTCATCACCGGGACAAAGCCCACGGTACAGAGCAGCAGGCCGAGCGTGGCACCGCCCTGACGCCATGCGGCCAGCGAGGCGCGCTCGTCCGGGTTTTTGGTAACGGCGGGCACCATCGCGCCGTAAGAACAGTTCATCATGCTGAAGAACAGGCCGTACAGCATAAACAGCACGGTTGCCATCACCGTTTTACCGGTCACCTCAAACGGCGTGCCCACGAAGTTGGCAATCGCCAGCAGCGTCACCGGGAAGGCGGCGTACAGCACGAACGGGCGGAATTTCCCTTTCGGGCCAATCTTGCGCCGGGAGTCGAGCATGATCCCGGTGCCCATATCGGTGAAGGCGGTAAAGAACTTCGCAATCAGGAAGATGATCCCGCCGTAGGTGCCCGGCAGCCCCAGCACGTCGGTGTAAAACTTCAGCAGATACAGCGTGCCGATATCCAGCAGGATGTTAGAGCCGAGATCGCCCATCCCGTAGGCGAGTTTCTCTTTAAACGGCAGGCGCAGGGTTGCCGGATCAGAAGTATGTTGACTCATTATTGTTCTCCGTCTGCCCGCAGGTTTCCCTGCGGGCGAGCCTTATCAGATATGACGTAAGGTGCTAAACAGATCTGCCCATTCACTGTGCTGGCGATAGAAGACCGGTGGCTTGCCGAGTGGGGCATCAACGGTCACGTCACCGCCCTGGCAGCATTCCCCGGTCCACGCATTCACCCAGTTGTCCTGCGGCAGATAGAGCGTCCAGTCCGTGCGCCCCTCTTCGTGAACGGGCGCCACCAGCAGATCGCGGCCAAACAGATACTGGTATTTCAGCGTGTAGGCGCGTGCGTCGTCCTCGTAGTGCAGGAACAGCGGGCGCATCACCGGCAGGCCGCTTTTCGCGTTCTGCGCGACGGCGGCTTTGATATACGGCTTCAGGGTGGTGAAAACGGTGGTCATGCGCGCGAAGTGCGCGATGGTTTCCGCATCGCCGTCGAACTGCCAGTTATCGCCAGGACGGTTACCTTCGTGGGTGCGCATCATCGGCGTGAAGGCGTTAAAATCGCACCAGCGCAGCAGCAACTCTTTACTGCGCTTCATCTCGAACAGGGTGGTATAGCCGCCGATGTCGCTGTGGTGCAGGCCGTGCCCGGTCATCGCCAGAGACAGCGCCGCAGGCACCACGGATGCCAGACCGTCGTCCAGGCTCCAGTCGACGTTCTGATCTCCCGCCCACATCATCACCGAGTGCTTCTGGCTGCCGGTGTAGCCTGCGCGCATAAAGAACAGGATCTCGCCAAGTTTGCCGGTCTCCTCCAGCGCCTCGTAGTTACATTTGGCCCACAGGGCTGGCCACGCGTTGTGCATGATCTCTGCGCTAACGCCGTTGTGCAGGAACGTGTCAGTCGGCAGATATTCCCCGAAATCGGCCATCCAGCCGCCGCAACCCAGTTCGATCAGGTTCTTTTTGATGACCTCTTTGTACCAGTCGTAGGCTTCAGGATTGGTCAGGTCGATGACGCCCGCATAGAACTCGCCAAACTCGACGTGGTAGTCCTTGCCGTCGGCATTTTTAGTCAGATAGCCGCGTTTCGCTGCTTCTTCGCAGAGATCTTTATCGCTGGCGACGTACGGGTTGATGTAGGAGAGGAACTGCACGCCTTCCTGTTTCCATTGTGGAATACGCTCGTCAAGCTGTGGGTACAGCTCGCTGTTCCACTTCCAGTTCCACATCACGCGTTTGCCGAAGGAGGTCATGCGAATGCCGGACCAGTCCTGCGCCCAGATACCGTTCACCTTCACGCCCCCTTTGCGCATGACGTCGAGCTTCTGCTGACAGACCTCGGTGCCGCCCTGAATACCCAGCGTCACGCCGTCGTAAACCCAGTCCGGCAGTTCAGGCTGACGCCCCAGCAGTCCGGTGAGTTTTTCCAGCAGGCCGACGTAGGTTTCCGCACAGTCGAAGCGCAACGTGGCGGTATCTTCCCAGAACGCCAGTTCGTGGAAGTCCGGCGCGCTGAAGTCAAAATTCATGTAGCAGCTGTTGTCCACGTGGCAGTAGTACTTCTGGGTGTTCACGAAGGTAGGCTGTGGGAAGAAGGTCCAGTAGTAATCGCCGCCTGCGTTCTCTTTGCAGTCGGCCTGCCAGGTCACGTAGGTTTGCTTGTTACGGCCCACACCCTGTTCGCTGGTCCACAGCGGGAACGGCTTGCCGCGCAGATCGAAATAAGAGAACTGCTCGCCGCAGCCGTAAATGTGATCTTCTGGCTGAGCCGCCAGCCGCAGCCAGATGCGGTTATGGCGGGTGGCATCGTTTTTAAGCTTCATCTCCAGGCGGCCTTCGCCATCCACGCCCACCAGCAGCGTCGCGCTGACCGCATCGCCACGGGTAAAGCGGATCGCCCAGCCCGCGCTTTGCTGCGTGACGGTTGCGTCCGTCAGCGCGATCTTTTCGTTCAGTTTGTCCTTGATGCTGAAATTGCCGCGAAACATCTCAATATCGGCGACGCCTGCACCGATCCACAGGCAGGGCGCATCCGCGGTATGGGACAAAATCAGGCGGTTTTCCCAGTGCAGGGTGAAACCCCTTTCGTTATTTTTCAGGTCAATATTGTGTAGGGTACGCATAAAAACTCCGTCTTTTATTATTTGGCCAGGCAGTCCAGCAAACCGGCGGCCGTTGCCGGGGCTAAGCCCGGTGCCAGCGGCAAACGTGGGATCACCAGGCAGTGCAGCAGATGGTAAATATCCTGCTTGCCGTCCCAGACTTTGGTTGTCACTTCGTTATGGGTATCCAGCTCCTGCCACCAGGAACCGTTCTCGTAATCCATCAGGTACTTAATGCAGTAATCCCACCACTTCTGATACCAGGCTTCGTACTGTGCTTCGCCGGTTACGGTGTAGAGTGCGTAAGCCGTGCCCATCGCCTCGACGATAGGCCAGCGCACGCGTTCACGGACAATAGGCTTACCATCCCAGCCTACGGAGTAGACGAAACCATCGGCCCCGTCCGGTGCCCAGGCGTCGCGGATGGTGGCATGGAACAGTCCTTTCGCATCTTCCAGCAGCCACTCCGGCGGGGTTTCAAAACGGGCTTCCAGCGCGGCGCGCAGGTGCAACATCAGACGGCCCCACTCGATCCAGTGGCCCGGCGTGCCGCCGTAGGCGCGGAAACGGTGGGCAGGATTGTCGATGTTGTAATCGCGGATCGGGTTCCAGTCGGTGTCGAAATGCTCATTAACGCGGTACTCACCTTTGCGCGCCACGTCGTGAATAATCACCGAGGCGATACGCAGGGCGCGGTCGAGCCACTTGCGGTCGTGCGTGACGTCATAGACGATCAGGAACGCTTCAACGGCATGCATGTTGGCGTTGCCGCCGCGATAATCCTCGGTTTTGCTAAAGGCCTCGTCCCAGGATTCGAGGCACATTTGTTCTTCCTCGCTCCAGAAATAGCGCTCGATCACCTCAATCGCATCGTCCAGCAGTTTGCGCGCCTGCGGATGGCCGGTGGTCACGGCGCTCGCCGCGCCCAGCAGCACGAAGAAATGCTGATAGCCCTGCTTGGAGGCGTCGATCACGCCTTCATCGTTCACACAGGCGTACCAGCCGCCGTGCTGTTTGTCGCGCAGCGGGCCGTTGAGGGCATTAATACCGTGCTCAACCAGGGCATACGCCCCGGGACGCCCCATATTGGCGGCCACCGCATACACGTGAAGCATGCGGGCGGTGATCCACAGATGCGTGCCCATATCGCTTCGCACCTGGCCGTTATTGCCCAGCCAGCCAAAGCCGGTCGGCACGGCGGCGTTTTTACCGAAATCGAAAATACGGTCGGTCTCTTGTTCGAGCCAGCGGTTATGGCTCAGGGTGTTAAACCATTTCATGTTCGGGTCCTTTCTTAGCGGCGAGCCATCATTTCGTCGACGATCTCACCCAAACGCTGCAGTTTTGGCACAGAGACATCGCGCAGCATCATTTCAGTATCCGGCAGCCCCACCACGGAGGACCACACGGCGCGACCGGCTAAAAAGCCTGAAGCCCCCGCCTGCATGGCAACCTGCACCGCGCGCGGGAAGAGCTTGTCATCCACGCCGGAAGAGAGGATCACCCACGGCATATTGATTTCCGCGTTCAGCTTTTGCGAGGCGGCCAGCAGTTCCTGCTGCGTACCTTTACCGAACAGCGGCATCTCCACTTTGTAGAGGTCGGCACCGCTATCGCCCAGCTCTCTGGCGGCGTCGATAATCGCCTGCTCGCGGTTGAACGCGGCACCGCGACGCGGCGGACGCACCACCGGTTCGATAATGCTAAGCAGTCCGTTGCTATGGCACAGCGTATTGAACGCCTTCACCATCTCCAGACGTTGCTGCGGATCTTCATCGCTGCGCCACAGCACCAGCAGCTTCAGCGCCTTGCCGCCATCGCGTTTTACTGCCTGCGCGTCGATGTTCTTGTCGATCACCACGCTATCGACCGGAATACCGTTGCCCGGTATAAACTCGTCCGCTGCCACAATCATCGCGCAGCTTTTGGCGACGGCCTGCTGCTCGACGATCTGGCGATAGCAGAACTGCTGGTCAACCAGAATAGCGGAGGCATACGGCGACAGGATTTTGGCCGCGTTAACCTTAAAATCCGTGAGGTGCTGGTCGGTTACCGGCACCGGCGCGCCTGCCGCAGCAAACATCAGGCGCATCGCTTCGCGCTGGTCCACGGCCAGCATGGCAAAACCGCCGGAAGGTCGGGTGATATCTTTCAGGGTGTACATCGTCATTCCTCAGTCCTTTTCGTATCAGTGTGATTTTTTCAGCCCGGCAGATGCGCGAACCTGTTCAAGAATGGCCGTCCAGTCTTCGCGCCCGCGCCCGGCGGCGCGAGCCTGGTTGTAAACTTCACGGGAAGCCGCGCCGAGCGGCATGGGAACGTGGAGCTGGTTGGCCACGTCCAGGGCGATCCCCAGATCTTTATGCGCAAGGTCGATCATGAAGGCGGGTGAAAGATCCCCTTTCAGCACCTTGTTCGGCCATGAGGTTGTGAAGTGGCCTTTGCCTGCCGGCGTGCCGCTCATGACCTTGAGCGCCACGTCGAAGGAGAGGCCGAGCGCTTCGCACAGTACGGCCGCCTCTGCTGAAAGCGCGTTCAGGGCGATGCTCATGTAGTTATTGATAAGCTTCACGCGGATGCCCATGCCCGGCCCGCCAGCGTTGATCAGCTCATTGCCCATCGCCATTAATACCGGCGTGGCGCGCTCAACCTGCTGCGCCGTGCCGCCTGCCAGCAGAAGTAACGTACCGGCGATGGCATGGTCAGACGTTCGTCCGACGGGGACGTCCATCAGGCTGAAGCCGCGCTCCGCCATGTCACGGATCAGCGCGTCAGTTTGCAGTGGATGAATGGTGGACATATCGATCACCAGCGCGTCGTGGGATAACCCTTCGCAAACGCCGTGCTCGCCGAACAGTACGCTGCGCACCAGGTCGCCGTTGGGCAGCATGGTAATGACGAATTCGGCATCCGCAGCGGCCTGCGCTGGCGTCGCCACTGCCTGTGCGCCGCTCTCCACCAGCGTCTGAACGGCCTGCGGGTTCACATCAAAGACCTGAAGCCGGTGACCTTGTTTCAGCAGATTCTTCGCCATTGGCGCGCCCATCTGCCCTAAACCGATAAATGCGATTGCTGACATGCCTTTCTCCTGTCACATCGTGTCAATTTTTGCGCGTTTGTGTTGTCTGTTTTTGATCGTATTTGTAATTTATAGTCAAAAAATTGACAGGGGTCACTTTTTAAACATTTGATGAAATTAAAATGGCAGCATCAGAAATCGCACAAGGAATCACCATGACTCGCATCGTTTGTGTCGGCATTACCGTGCTGGATCGCATCTGGTATCTCGATGATTTACCAAGGGAAGGTGGGAAATATGTCGCAAAAGATTATACGGAAGTGGGCGGTGGCCCGGCGGCAACTGCGGCGGTGGCGGCAGCGAAACTGGGGGCTGAGGTGGACTTTATTGGCCGCGTGGGTGACGACGAGACCGGAAGACGCCTGCTCGCGGAGCTGGAATCCCTGGGGGTGAATACCCGCTACACGCGCGTGTTTAAAGGGGCCCGATCGTCACAATCCGCAGTGCTGGTGGACGCCAGCGGGGAGCGCGTGATTGCGAACTACCCCAGCCCCGATCTTCCCGCTGAGGCTGACTGGCTGCAAGACGTCGACTTCTCACAATGGGATATCGTATTAGCAGACGTGCGCTGGCATGACGGGGCAAAACAGGCGTTTATCCGTGCTCGCCAGCAGGGCGTACCCACCTTACTTGATGCGGATGTCACTCCGCAGGACATCGCGGAACTGATCGCCCTAAGCGATCATGCCGCCTTCTCCGCGCCGGGACTGCGGCGTTTAACGCAGCTGGATGAAGCTGAAGACGCGCTGAAAAAAGCACAAATACTCACAAATGGACATGTGTACGTTACGCAGGGGCGAGACGGTTGCTTCTGGCTGGAAAGCGGCAGGTTATGTCATCAGCCTGGCTTTGAGGTCGAGGTGGTTGATACCACGGGGGCGGGCGACGTTTTCCACGGTGCGCTGGCGGTCAGTCTGGCGCAGCAAGCGTCCGCCGCTGACGCCGTGCGTTTTGCCAGCGCCGTCGCCGCCCTGAAATGCACCAGGCCCGGCGGGCGTGCGGGTATACCCGACTGTGATCAAACCCGCTCTTTTTTGTCACTTTTTGTATAAAATGCGGGGCGTGATGGTTTTCAGAGGACAGCCCATGAGTCTTACCGAACTGACCGGCAACCCGCGTCACGATCAGCTGCTGACGCTGATTGCCGATCGCGGCTATATGAATATTGATGAACTGGCGCAGCTGCTGGATGTGTCCACACAAACGGTACGACGGGATATCCGTAAGCTCAGCGAGCAGGGACTCATAACGCGTCATCATGGCGGTGCGGGCAGGGCGTCCAGCGTGGTGAACACGGCATTCGAGCAGCGTGAAGTTTCGCTCACCGAAGAGAAGCGGGCGATTGCCGAGGCGATTGCGGACTACATTCCCGATGGCTCGACCATCTTTATCACCATCGGGACGACGGTGGAGCATGTTGCCCGGGCGCTGCTCAATCACAACCATTTGCGTATTATCACCAACAGCCTGCGGGTGGCGCACATTCTCTATAAAAACCCGCGCTTTGAAGTGATGGTCCCCGGCGGCACGCTGCGCCCGCATAACGGCGGCATTATCGGCCCGGCGGCGACGGCGTTTGTATCCGGCTTCCGGGCGGACTATCTCGTGACCAGCGTAGGGGCGATTGAGCACGACGGTGCGATGATGGAGTTTGACGTCAATGAAGCCAGCGTGGTGAAAACCATGATGGCTCACTCGCGCCATATTTTACTGGCAGCCGATCATACGAAGTACAGCGCTTCCGCCGCCGTAGAAATTGGCAACGTGGCGCAGGCCACGGCGCTATTCACGGATGAGCTTCCCGGCTCGGCGCTGCAAAATCTCCTCATATCCAGCAAAGTGGAAGTAGTTGAAGTCAGTTCAGGAGAAGAACAGCAGGCTGGCTGACCTTTT
The DNA here is from genome assembly GCF_049238025.1 of Enterobacter cloacae complex sp. IR5458. Lineage (NCBI taxonomy): Bacteria > Pseudomonadati > Pseudomonadota > Gammaproteobacteria > Enterobacterales > Enterobacteriaceae > Enterobacter > Enterobacter cloacae complex sp. IR5458. The sequence goes on along the minus strand of NZ_JBMKIF010000040.1, from coordinate 3,068 downwards.
TATGGCCCGATATCTCTCTTCGGGCCATTCCTTTCTTTAAGCTGGATCTCGCACATAGCCAAACCTTCTCTTTCCCGCTACAGTTATTTTTCCACGGCGAGCAGGAGATAAACATGCTTTATATCTTTGATTTAGGAAATGTAATCGTCGATATCGATTTTAATCGCGTGCTGGGCGCATGGAGCGACTTTAGCCGTGTTCCGCTGGCGACGTTAAAGCAGAATTTCGCGATGGGCGAAACCTTTCATCAGCATGAACGCGGTGAAATGAGTGACGAAGAATTCGCAGAGCGTTTCTGCCAGGATATGGGGCTGTCGTTAAGCTATGAGCAGTTTTCGCACGGCTGGCAGGCGGTATTTGTCGCGATCCGTCCGGAAGTGATCGACATCATGCACAAACTGCGCGAGCAGGGGCACCGAGTGGTTGTCCTGTCGAATACTAACCGCCTGCACACCACGTTCTGGCCTGAAGAATACCCTGAAGTTAAGGCAGCGGCAGATAAAATCTATCTCTCGCAGGAGATGGGTATGCGCAAGCCCGAAGCGCGGATATATCAGGCCGTTTTGCAGGCAGAAGGTTTCACTGCCGCCGATGCCGTCTTTTTCGACGACAATGCCGATAATATAGAGGGAGCTAACCAGTTAGGTATCACGTCAATTCTGGTGACCGGAAAAGAGACGATACCCAACTACTTTGCGAAGCAGTTATGTTAAAAACCGTTCATCAAAAAGCCACGCATCATACGCGCCCGCTGAGAGCCTGGCTAAAACTGCTCTGGCACCGCATTGATGAGGACAACATGACCACGCTGGCGGGAAACCTCGCGTACGTGTCGTTGCTCTCATTAGTGCCGCTGGTGGCGGTGATCTTTGCGCTATTTTCCGCCTTTCCGATGTTTGCGGACGTCAGCCTGCAGCTTCGCCATTTCGTGTTTGCGAATTTCATTCCTGCCACCGGGGATGTTATCCAGAACTACATCGAGCAGTTCGTTGCCAACTCCAACAAGATGACGGCGGTGGGGGCGTGCGGGCTGATTGTCACTGCGCTGCTGCTGATGTATGCCATTGATAGTGCACTGAACACAATCTGGCGGAGTAAAAAAGCGCGGCCAAAAGTCTACTCTTTTGCCGTGTACTGGATGATCCTCACGCTCGGCCCGCTGCTGGCCGGGGCGAGCCTTGCCATCAGCTCTTACCTTCTGTCATTGCGCTGGGCGAGTGATTTAAACGGCGTTATTGATAATGTGCTTCGCATCTTTCCGCTGATCCTGTCATGGCTCTCGTTCTGGCTGCTCTATAGCGTCGTACCGACCACGCGCGTACCAAACCGCGATGCGGTAGTGGGGGCGCTGGTGGCGGCCGTGCTTTTTGAGCTGGGTAAAAAAGGGTTCGCTCTCTACATCACCATGTTTCCGTCCTATCAGCTGATTTACGGCGTGCTGGCGGTGATCCCCATTTTGTTTGTCTGGGTCTACTGGACCTGGTGTATCGTCTTGCTTGGTGCCGAAATAACTGTCACTCTCGGCGTATACCGCGAACTTAAAAAAGTAGCAGCAGCTGAAAAACAACAAGAAGCAGACCAACCATGATTGCATTGATACAGCGCGTAACCCGTGCCAGCGTCACCGTGGAGGGAGAGGTGACGGGTGAAATTGGCCCAGGACTTTTGGTGTTGTTAGGTGTCGAAAAGGATGATGACGAACAAAAAGCTAACCGCTTATGCGAGCGGGTGCTGGGTTACCGCATTTTCAGCGATGCGGAAGGCAAGATGAACCTGAACGTCCAGCAGGCGGGCGGCAGCGTCCTGGTGGTGTCTCAGTTTACGCTGGCAGCGGATACCGAGCGCGGCATGCGCCCGAGTTTCTCGAAAGGCGCCGCGCCGGATCGTGCAGAAGCACTTTACGAATACTTTGTTGAGCGTTGTCGCCAGCAGGAAATGCATACGCAAACCGGACGATTCGCTGCAGATATGCAGGTATCGCTGGTGAACGATGGCCCCGTCACATTCTGGCTCCAGGTATGAGCCAACTGGCGGCGTGGCCGCGGGTAACAAGAGAGAGTACAGCTATGTATCACCTTCGAGTACCGCAAACGGAAGAAGAGTTAGAAGCCTATTACCAGTTCCGCTGGGAAATGCTGCGCAAGCCATTACATCAACCGAAAGGCTCTGAGCGCGACGCCTGGGACGCAATGGCCCATCACCAGATGGTGATGGACGAGGAGGGCAATCTCGTCGCCGTCGGGCGTCTGTATATCAATGCCGATAACGAAGCATCTATTCGCTTTATGGCGGTTCACCCTTCCGTACAGGACAAAGGGCTGGGGACGCTAATGGCAATGACCCTGGAGTCCGTCGCCCGCCAGGAAGGCGTTAAGCGCGTCACCTGTAGCGCCCGCGAAGATGCCGTGGAGTTTTTTGCCAAACTCGGTTTTGTGAATCAGGGGGAAATCACCGCCCCGCAAACCACGCCGATTCGTCATTTTTTGATGATCAAACCCATTGCCACTCTGGACGACATTCTGCATCGCGCAGACTGGTGCGGTCAGTTACAGCAAGCCTGGTATGAACATATCCCTCTGAGTGAAAAGATGGGCGTGCGCATCCAGCAGTACACCGGGCAAAAATTCATTACCACCATGCCGGAAATCGGCAACCAGAACCCTCACCACACCCTGTTTGCTGGCAGCCTGTTTTCTCTGGCAACTCTCACCGGCTGGGGGCTGATCTGGCTGATGCTGCGCGAGCGCCATCTTGGCGGCACCATCATTCTGGCCGATGCCCATATTCGTTACAGCGCGCCAATCAGCGGCAAACCGAGCGCGGTGGCTGACCTTGGCGCACTGGGCGGCGACCTTGATCGTCTGGCGCGTGGCCGCAAAGCGCGTGTACAGATGCAGGTTGAGCTGTTTGGCGATGAAACCCCGGGCGCGGTTTTTGAAGGAACTTACATCGTTCTCCCTGCGAAGCCGTATGGCGCGTATGAAGAGGGGGGAAATGAAGAGGAGTAGCGCTGACCTGCCCCCACGATTAGATACAACACTCAGTTAGTAACGTCGGAATCTTCATTC
>NZ_JBMKIF010000039.1:0-31375 GCF_049238025.1 Enterobacter cloacae complex sp. IR5458 | reverse complement strand
TCTCATTAAATAAAGCACGCTAAGCGTGCGTGGAGGCTGGCACCCAGCGGTACAGCGTCGGAATGGACACGCCGAGGTTCTTGGCCACGTCCTTGGGCGGCACCCCGCTGGCCAGCAGCTTCTTGGCCGACTCGATCTTGCTGTCGGTCATCTTCGGCTTGCGGCCGCCTTTGCGGCCGAGCTGCTTGGCGACTTCCAGCCCGGCGCGGGTGCGCTCGACGGTCAGCTCGCGCTCCATTTCGGCAAGGCTCGCCATGACGTGGAAGAAGAACCGCCCGGATGGTGTGCCGGTGTCGATGGAGTCGGTGAGGCTCCTGAACTGGACACCGTGCTTGTGCAGATCGCCGACCAGATCGACCAGTTGCTTGACCGACCGGCCCAGCCGGTCGAGCTTCCAGACGACCAAAGTATCGCCTTCGCGCAGCATTTCGAGCGTCTTGGCCAAGCCAGGCCGGTCTGCCCGCGTGCCACTCACCTTGTCCTCGAAGACCTTTTTACATCCGGCCTTGCTCAAGGCTTCGCGTTGCAGCTCCAGGTTCTGATCCTGCGTCGAGACGCGCGCATAGCCAATCAACATGGCTTGTCTCGCGCCCGGTCGATGCGTTCCTGCATCGCCTGCATCACTTCTTCGTGGGTGTACGATCTGGCGTTGGCGTCGGTGGCTTGCCGCAGGGCTTCCTCAACCTCGCGCGTCATCCGCTCGTAATCCTCCGGCCACAGCGCTTGCTCCATGCGCAGCGACGCCTGACTCAGCAGGTGCAGCAGGCTGAACAGCCGCATGTCGTTGGTGGCGACGATGCGCTCCCGAATCTGCTCCTGAATAGCTTCGCTAGCCCGATGCGCTTGTGGTGTGGCAGTCCCCTCGTAGTCAGCGGGGAATTCCGCTTCCTCGGCAATCCTTGCCCAGGCGCTGGCCAGCGCCTCGATGGTTGACGTGCTCATTTCCGCCGCTCCTGTGCTCTTTGGCGAATCAACCGGCCAAGGGGCCTCGACGCGAAAACCAGCAGCATCACGCCTATCGGATACCAGGTCGAGAAGACCACCAAGGCATCGAAGGCTGGCCGTCCGGTGTTGGTAGGCAGTACGGCGGTCACAGCCATCAACCCGCCGACCGTCCAGATGATGCGCCACACGTAGGGCATCACGCGGGGCACGTAGCCGTCATCGAAAGCGGTCTGGTAGTAGCGGCGCAGGCCGCGCTCGGCAAGCGCCTGGCGCTGCCGCTCCGACAGCGCATCCGTCCGGCCATACCAGCGCCGGAATGGTGGACAGCGCAGCAGCAAAGGGGTGAAGAGGATCATCACCGCCACGATCGCGACACCCCACGCCATGACGGCGCCGGCATCGGGCCGCTTGGCGTTCTCGATCACGGGCGCGAAGACGCCCGGAGCACCGATCATCCAGAACAGCGCAATGTGCTGATGGAAGGAGAGCTTCATTTGCTCATCCACTTGCGCAGCAGGCGCTTTTTCAGGGAGGCGCGTTCTTGCGGGTTGCGTCCCTTGTGATTGGCGATGCGATCCGCCGTGGCGGCCTGGCGCTTGACGGGCCAGTAGGAGCGGCCATCCTTGCCCATCGACCAGACGCTGCTGGCCTGGTTTTCCAGCAGGGGCAGATGGGCGCTCAGGGCTTCGGGCGACGCGCTGGTCAGCGCCGTGCGCTCACGGGTGCGCCAGCGCTGATGCCAGAGCTTCTTGTCCTCGCGCTCGCTGCCGCAGGTCGTGTGCCCGACGATGGGTGTTTTGCGGCGGCTGCGGCTCATAACGTAGTGGTCTCCAAGAACATTCAGGACTGATCCCAGGCGTCGATGGTCAAGACCTGATCGGCAGGACAGGCGGCTACGCGGTCGGGAACTGGATGGTGTTCAGTCTCATGCCGACCCCATTCGATTGATCGCGTCGCTTGCGGCACGCTGCGACGCAAGGAGGTTTGCGACCTGGTTTAGCAGCCGTGTCCGCTGCATGTCTGTTACCTATCTCCCCGACCGCTCATTGGACCAACTCCAGAGATTGGGCTCTATCGCTCAGCCAATACGAAACCGGCATTGGCTGATGCCACAACCGAGACTAACACAAATGGCTCGGTACCTGTATTTCGCGCCCCGTGCACTTGGCCCGGTCTTGCCACGGCTATCTCACCTTCCCTGAGGGCACGAACAATCCCATTGCCCTGAAAGTAATCAGCCATTCCCGACAAAACAGTCCACGTGTCTTGGCCGTGAGGATGAATGTGAGCCGCAATTTCCTGCCCGGGATGGACATGCCAAACCACGATAATTGAGTCTCGGGTTTCAAGCACAACGGAACGAATAGGCTCGCCTTCGGACGGCTGAACATACTCGGCTACAGAAAATATTCTCGATTCAACAGTCATCGGAGATCCCTCTTTCACAGTTGTCGTTACGGTCTTCATCGTCGGCATCCTGACGCACGGCGGGCAATTGCTGGAGCAACGCCGGCAGCCATTCCTGTACCGTCTCCCACACCACATCGAGGTTGATGTCGAAATAGCCGTGAGCCATGCGATTACGCATATTGCGCATGCTGCGCCACGGCACGTCGGCATGCGCCTGGGTGAACTCGACGTAGCCATCCATCACCTTTGTGGCCGCCTCGCCGATGACGATCAGGCTCATGATGACGGCCTGCTGGGTGCGCTTGTCGGCCAAGAAGTCGTCCTTGGCCATCCCTTCCACGAAGCTGCGCGCATCGGTTGCGGCCTGCTGAATGTGGTCGAGGTAATCGGGCAGGCGGTTCTCGCTCATATCGGTTGCGCCTCCGCGAGCACCTTGGCCCGGAACTTCGGCGGCAGGTCGCCGGGAGTCAGCAGATCGACGTCAACGCCGAGCAGCGATTTCAGTTCTTCTTCCAAATCGCCCAAGTCCAACAACGTGGCACCGGGCAGCGCATCGACCAACAGGTCGAGGTCGCTGCCATCCCGGTCGGTGCCATGCAGCACCGAGCCGAAGACGCGCGGGTTCGCGGCGCGAAAGCGGCCTACCGCTTCACGCACTGCGCTTCGCTTCATGTCAAGCACAACAGACGGTCGCATGCGCATCCTTTCTTATCGAAACTCGTTGAGATGATATGCAATCAAGAATAGAATTTCAAGAACTATTTTCGAGAATCGCAATGCCTTGATTCCCGTGCCGCGCTGTCGTTTTCAGAAGGCGACTGCACGAAATATCAGGAGTCGGCTGCACTGCCAGAACTGGCCGCCTGCAAGGCAGCGTAGAGAGCGGTTTTTCCTACCTTGAGGCGTGCGGCGGCCTCGCGGACATTCAAGCCGTTGGCGACAAGCTCCCGCGCTCGTTGCAACTTGTCGGCAGTGACAACCGGCTTGCGTCCGCCTTTGCGCCCGCGTGCGGCGGCAGCGGTCAACCCGGCCTTGGTGCGCTCGCGGATCAGGTCGCGCTCGAACTGGCCCAGCGCACCGAACACATGGAAGATGAGCCGTCCGCCCGGCGTGGTGGTGTCGATGTTTTCAGTCAACGAGCGGAAGCCGACGCCCCGTGCTTCCAGCTTGCCGACCGTCTCAATCAGGTGCGGCAGGGAGCGGCCAAGCCGATCCAGCCGCCAGACGACCAGCACATCGCCATCGCGCAGATAAGCCAGCGCATCGGCCAAGCCGGGCCGGTCTGCCTTGGCCCCGGATGCCGTGTCCTCGAAAACCCGTTCGCAGCCTGCATTGCGCAGCGCATCCGTCTGCAAGGCGGTGTCCTGTTCCGCCGTCGATACCCGCGCATAGCCGATGAGTGCCATTTCCGCCCATTTGTCCGTTATACCGTCCGCCTATCTTATTGTCCGTCATCCCGTTGCGCAAGATGTTTTCGGACAGGCGTCCGGTTTGGCCGCCTAATGATCGTTTGGCGGACAAGGCGACTGGCATCAGCCGAACAGCTCGCTATGGGAGCCAAGCCGCGCCAGTCGCAGGGTGTCGGCGTCGGACTTGCGGTAGATCAGCAGCAGGTCGGGCTTGATGTGGCATTCGCGGTAGCCCGCCCAATCGCCGGAAAGATCGTGGTCGCGGTATCGCACATCCAGGGGCTGATCGGTCGCCAGCGCGACCAGAACCGGCTTGAGGTCATCATTCGTGCAGCGGACTCCTGATACTGTTCGTTCAATAGACGACTGCACAACAGCCTTCAAACCGCGTTGTCTGGTGCAGTCGTCTTCTGAAAATGACAACAGCTGCACACGTCGGCTGACGGTGGATTGCGATATCGATAGGCGCTCCGCCGCTCGGCGGAAGCTGCCGGCCTCGGCGACCTGAACGGCGTACTTCAGGTATCGGAGATCAAGAGTCAGGTCGGGCATGAGACCCGTCCTATCATACCGGCGGTCTCATCGGCGAACCGCCTGCGCCCGGTGAGCGGCACCCATGCACGTCCACTTTCATCGAGCCCACCCCCGCTAGCGCCTGGGGAACGAGCACGTCCGTTGATCTCAGATGTGGAATCCGAGCTGAGCCCCTCAATGAGCATGACCATGTCCGAATCTGTCATAGATGCATGCGGCGGTCATACATTTTCACACGCTTGAAGTCTATGCGCGAAGCATATATTCTTGCGGTATGGAGCCTGAGGTTGCCAAGTACCATTTAGGTGCACTCGCGTTGGCCGTTGCAGACAGCATCGCCAGTGTCTCGGCCTCGTTTTCACCAAGCGGCCCGGGGACCGCCGTGATGGTGTTACTCAGCATGGAGCCCGGACTGCCGATCAGCGTTTTGGCTACCTCGATCGGGCTTTCTCATGCCGGGACGGTGCGATTGATCGAGTGAGGCAGCGAAGCGCGAGCCAGCCGCTCGACATATCTCGCTTATTAGTATATGCGTCGCGCATATACTGCAACGCCTGCCCGAAGCACGTAGACGACGTTCGTGACGTTCCCACGGGACCACTGTTGAGGAATTTTAGATGAGCATTTTCGACCGTTATGAATTTCTTGTCCCCGAGCACGGTCGGAGGGATCTTGGCCTGCTTAGATGGGCTCTCGTGATCGTATTTCTGTGGTTCGGCGCGATGAAGTTCACAGCGTACGAGGCCTATGGTATCGCCCCGTTTATCGAACACAGCCCGATCATGAATTGGCTCGGCATGTTCGGGACGCAGGGGCAAAGCTATTTCATCGGCGTTATCGAGTTATCGACCGGTCTCGTTCTGATCCTTGGTGCATTTCGTCCACTCTTCTCTGCGCTAGGCGCACTAATGTCAGCAGCGACCTATCTGATCACGCTGACCTTTTTCATCACCACTCCAGGTGTCGCGGAGCAGACTGCCGGCGGCTTTCCTGCGATTTCGGCTGCACCAGGGCAGTTTCTACTGAAGGACGCAGTTCTGCTAGCGGCGTCCCTCGTGCTGCTGCGTGCTTCGGTCCGCCACAGAGGGGCGCTTGTGCTCTCGTGACTGTGGTCCTCTCGTGACGGCGGGCGTGCAAATCCTGCAGAACCTCCGCGGGGCATGGATGCTCCGTCGCGATATCGAGCCCGGAGGCGCTCAGCTGCATGGCGACGCGGTCTTCGCCCGTTTCGCCGCAATCCCCGACGTCGTGGAGCACGGACTGTTCCTCAATGGGATTGATACAATCGTGATCGCGCGCGGTGACACGATGGAAGTGCGACGCCGGGGGCAAGCTAGGTCTCGCTGATCTGCACCTGCGCGGCCTGGATGACAGCGCTGACGCGGAGTGATTCTCGGGCGCGACCTACGGCGATTCCGAGCGAAAAGGCTTGCCCTATAGCCGCCAGGTATCAACGGTTCCGCGGCCTTAACGAGCCGGACCCGTTTTTTTCGGCGCGCTCGATCAGTCGAAATCCTCCGAAACCCTTCTAAAACAGGACATTTTCCACAAGCCGCGCGGAGGAAGAGGACCACGGTATGGCTTGCTGTCTATGCTCCGCGCACATATAGATGTGGCAATGGATGGACCTCGAGATCGAAACATTTTCGGGGCGTTCGCACTCATGATCAGCGACGACATCGTTCGCGCTAGTTCATCGCGGGCGCCGGAAGCTGGACCCGCCGCCTCAGCGCTGGCGTTGCTCGCGCACAAGCCCGGGCTCTCGATCCGTATGCTTGCGATCGGGGTGGGCCTTTCACATGCTGGAACTGTTCGCCTGGTGGATAGATTGGTAAGCGAGGGATTGATCGAGCGTAGGGAGCATTCGACAGACGGGCGCGCGCGATCCCTCTATCTTACTCCAACTGGCAAGGTCGCGAGCGACGAGGTCCTGGCCTCGCGCGATCAAGTGATTGCCGAAGGGCTATCGATCCTTAATCCAGACGAACTGAAAACCTTATCGGACATCGCTGAACGCGTTCTCCGAAATCGCTTGGAAAACCTCGAGCAGTCATACCGCATCTGCCGCTTGTGCTGCTACGAGGGCTGCACGAACTGCCCCGTCGATGCCGAATTGCATGAGCGAGGTGTGGACCGCGAGAAGAACGACGACGCGTAGGAGACTCGCAATTGCGGCAGCTCAACGCTGCTCAGATGGCGGGGCTTCATAATGTCAGCGAGCCTACCATCAGCCGCATTCTTTTGGCTACGCGTCAAGCCGGCCGATCGGGCATGGCGGTCTCATTCTAATATGTCGGTGATCGCCCCACTTTTAGCCGCTCAATTGATCGGAACGCGGTTTCGGAAGCGGCCGTTCAAACCACTCGCTGCATTCCCATTTCTCTATGTCCGATAGGTAGTTTCGGGGAAAAGCAGTCGGGAACAGGTTTCGGGAACGCATGCTCCGGCAGGAGCGCAGCGCGCGTCCCAAACGCGTTTTCCCGGTAGAGCTTCCCAATCGGCAAAGTGCGGGCCACCTCAGACTGCGAACGCGAAAAACCGCCTGGCTGGTCACTCAAGGCAGGGTAACGACGATTTTCGCTGCGGATACACCCGCCTTCAGGGCTTCCAAGGCAGCCTGGAGCATTTCAAGGCCCTGGCCCACGATCTTCGCCGGAGGGGCGGGGACGAACGTGCGCGCCGCGAGAGCCTGCGGCAGGAATTCGCGGTAGATCATTGGACCAACCTCGTCATCCTTGAGGCTCGTCCCGGAGATGTGCGTCGCCTCGACTCCAAATGAACGCTCGTCGGGCGGGGCCAGCGTCGCTGCCACCCGGCGCGAGCCCTCGCATCTCGCAACTACGGCAAAACAGTCTTTCATGTGACCGGTCGCGTGAAGCGTTCCAGCGAGACTGCGCCCGCGCATTGCCTCAATCACGTCTTCCACGATGGCTGGACTCGAGTGGTCAAGAACCTCGCTTGCACCCAGCTCCTTCAACAGGCCGACGTTGCGCGCCGAAGCGGTGGCGACGCACCTGTAGCCCGACGCCACCGCGAGCTGGATGGCGTTGCAGCCAACGCTCGACGATCCACCCCAGACCAGAACGACCTCTGGACGCGCGGTCGGCGAGTGTAACGGTGGCGCGAGAGCCAACTGTGTCCGTCCGTAGAGCCCGCTTGCGGCGGTGCCAAGGCCAAGCGGGAGGACTGCCGCATCAGCGAAGGCAATGTTGTTGGGGATCGGCGCCGCCATGTGGTCCAGCACGATCGTGTGGTGCTGGAACGCACCCTGCGCAGGTTGATTTACGGTTGTCCCGACCGCCTGTCCGATGACTCGATCGCCGACCTTGAACCGCTCGACCGCGCCACCGACCGCCGCGACCTCACCGGAGACGTCGCTGCCGAGAATCGCGGGATAGTCGAGCCATGGCAAAAGCGCGACGTCCTGCAGAATCCAGTCGAGTGGGTTGATCGCGATGGCCGCGTTGCGGATCAATATCTCGTTCGCCGCCAGATGCGGCAGAGCGGTGACACCGATCCTCAGTGGCTGCCCCGGCGCTTTCTGCCAGGCGGCCTGATTAGTCACGGTTTCGGTCATCATCAACTCTTTCTGTCAAGTATTACAGCTGGGCGTTCGTCTGAGCGGTCCAACCGCCAGGTCGGGCGCACGAAGTGGCAGCTATAGCCCCCAGGATAGCGCACCAGGTATTCTTGGTGCTCTGGCTCCGCCTCCCAAAAGGGTTCTTCTGGGTTGATCTCCGACACGACCGGGCCTGGCCAGCTTCCTGATGCCTCGATTTCCGCGATGGTTGTGAGGGCGACTTCCTTCTGCACTTCGGTGGTGTAGAAAATCGCCGATCGATAGCTCGGACCGACATCGCTGCCTTGTTGCTCGTAGGTCGTGGGGTCATGTATCTGGAAGAAGAGTTCCAAGAGCGAGCGATAGGCGAGAACGGAAGGGTCGAAGGTCACTTCCACTGCTTCCGCATGGCCGTAATGTCTCGCGTAGGTCGGATCAGGCATTTCTCCGCCTGTGTAACCGACACGCGTCGAAATGACTCCCCTGGCTCGGCGCAGCAAATCCTCCATGCCCCAGAAGCAGCCGCCTGCGAGAATTGCTCGCTCTGTCGCGGCCGCCCTATTGCCGGTAGGCGATTGGCTCACAGTCCGTTCGCCCTCCTCCGTGTGCGCCACGGTCAAGCCAGCCTCGCGGGATCCGCAGCCTGACTGGCGCTCAAGAGCTCGGTCTGCACGTCCGAACCCCGGATGAGACTCAGATCGACGGGACACCGATCAGCGATCGCGAGGATCCGAGCGCGCTGATCATCACTCAGCGGCCCATCGAGGACAATGGTGCGGGTGAACCGGTCGGGTGGCATCATGTCCGGCACCTTCTCGTGCTGCACGGTCGTGCTCGCCCGTTCGAGCGGAAAGCCCTTGCGGTTCGCATAGAGACGCATCGTCATCACCGTGCAGGCTGCGAGGCCGGCAGATACGAGTTCGTAGGGAGATAGTCCGGTCCCGAGGCCACCGACCGATGCTGGCTCGTCGGCGAACAGAGTGTGCTCGCCGCTGCGGACCTTGAGCTGGAACGTCCCTGCAAGAGTTTCGGTGGAGACGACGCCCTCCGCAACCTCGACCTGCGGAAGATCCGCGCTGAGTGGTGGGAGAAAGCGGCTCGCCCAAACCGCCACCATGGCCGCGGCGTAGTTCGCGTCCGCGACGTCGGTGAGAAGGTGATCCGCGTTGTCGAGCGAGATGAAGCTTTTAGGGTGCCTGGACGCGACGAAGATGCGCGACGCGTGGTCGATGCCGACCACCTGATCCAGCGGAGAGTGCATGACCAGCACCGGCCGTCGCAGGGAGGCAATGGCCTTCTCGACGTCGATCCCCTCAACCGCCTCAAGGAACCCTCGGCGAATGAGGAAGGGCCTACCGGCAATCTCCACCGAGGCCTCGCCCTCGCTCGCGATGGTGTCCAGATCATTCGGTCCGAAGAGGCGCAAGATATGCTGAAGGTCGGCCGGCGCACCAATCGTCGCTACCGCCGCAATATCAGGCATGTCGGCGGCGGCTACGATCGCAGCGGTGCCACCCAGGCTGTGCCCGACGAGGAGGGACGGTGACATGCCCGCCGCCGCCATCGCATTTGCGGCGGCCCGAAGGTCCTCGACGTCCGACGCGAAGTTCACAGGTTCTCCCGTCCCACCGCCGATCCCGGTCCCGGCGAAATCGAACCTCAAGACCCCGATGCCCGCACGCGACAGCGCGCGCGAGATGTGAACAGCGGCGCGACTGTCTTTCCCGCACGTGAAGCAGTGGGCGAAGATCGCCCAGCCCCGCGGCGTCCCTTCCGGCGGTTCGAGGTGCCCGGACAGCGGAGAGCCAGCCCCACTGACAAACGTAAATGATCTTCCTGCCATGTCCATCAAACCTCCAGCACGCGGCTTGGCGGTTGCGCTCTCAGAACCTTCGACGGAGCTGAGCGGAGCGCACCGCCAACCGGTAATCGTCATCTCAGGCTATCATTTATATGTCTGGCGCATATAGACAAGCCCCTATACCATGATTATATGCGCCAAGCATACTTCTGCGACCTGCTTTCCAAAGGCGGTCTCACGGAAGAGGTATCAGTCAGGCGCGTGGGCCAAAGGACTATGGAACTCAATCAAGTCAGCTATTTCATCAACTTGGCCGAGACGCTGAATTTCACAGCGGCCGCTCGCTTGAGCGGTGTGTCACAGCCAAGTCTGACCCGCGCGATCCGCCGCTTGGAAGATGAGCTTGGCGGGCCGCTGATCTATCGCGACGGGAAGAACAGCCGCCTGACTGGCCTTGGCCATGACGTCGAGGCAGAATTCCGGCGCATGGTGGTCGCGATGAAGAGCGTTCGCAATCACTCGGAGCACTGGGCGATGGGGGGGCACCGCGTGCTGGATGTCGCCGTCGCGCCCACCGTCGGACCAAAGGAATTTACGGCATTCTTCGAGAGCGCATTGGCGGAGATGCCATCCATCGAAATCAAGCTGCACTCGCTCCAGTCGAACGAGGACACATCGGAGGTGCTTTCAGGAAAATACCACGCGTGCATCATGCCGCGTGAAACAAGACCGGAACGCAAGCTGGATGTGCATCCTCTATTTCGGGAGCGCTTCGTGCTCGGCTGTTCTGCAAACCATCCCTTGGCTGCCAACGAGATCGTGCGCGGCGAAGACCTGCTCGAGTTTCCTTTCGTCGATCGCCTGAAATGCGAGTTTCGCGATCGGATCCTCGATCACTTCGCGCGACGGGACTTGCTCATGCGACCTCGCTTTCGATCAGATCGCGAGGACTGGGTGCAACGGGTCGTCGCTGACGGCCACGCCATATGCATTCTTCCGGAACGATCGCCGACCGTGCAAGGCCTCGTCACTCGGCCGATCGACGGATTTGTCTTGGAGCGCGAAGTCGTGATCGCGACAGTATCCGGCTCCACGGCAACGGTCGAGATACGGAACATCGCGCAGCTGGCAGCCCGGTATGAGTGGAACTGAATCACGACGTGAAGAGCTTCGGCGCTATGGAAACTATACGCGCAGCGTATTGGATAAATCTGGGGCGCACTGCTATAGTCGGCGCAATGACTGCAAAGATAAATGACAGTGTGTCGAGCTCTCTAGATTAATTATTGGAGACTATCATGAAGTTTGAGAAGTCACAGGCAGCAGTTGACCGCCTGACCCCCGAGCAACGCCGGATTACCCAGGATTCGGGGACCGAAAGGCCCTTCACGGGTGAGCACAACGACAACAAGGAGCCTGGCATCTACGTCGACATAGTGTCGGGAGAGCCGCTGTTCGCTTCAACGGACAAGTTCGCTTCAACGGACAAGTTCGATTCGGGTACTGGCTGGCCCAGCTTCACCAAGCCGATCGTTCCGGCAAACGTGAACGAGGTGCGGGACAGTGCACACGGCATGGTCCGGACGGAGGTCAGGTCGGTACACGCCGACAGCCATCTGGGCCACGTTTTCCCGGACGGTCCTTCCGACCGCGGCGGTCTGCGCTACTGCATCAACTCTGCGTCCCTTCGCTTCATCCCGCGCGACGAGATGGAGTCCGAGGGATACGGTGAATATCTCGATCAAGTAGAGGAGGCTTAACATGCATCAGCGCGCTGTTCTCGCAGGAGGATGTTTCTGGGGCATGCAGGATCTGATCCGCAAGCGGCCCGGCATCATCTCGACCCGTGTGGGTTACACGGGCGGCGATATTCCGAACGCCACGTATCGTAATCACGGCACGCATGCCGAGGGGATCGAGATTGTCTTCGACCCGACAGTGACGAGCTACCGGCACATCCTGGAATTCTTCTTCCAGATCCACGATCCGACGACGCTGAACCGCCAGGGCAATGATCGTGGGCTCTCCTACCGGTCGGGCATCTATTATGTCGACGAGGAGCAGAAGCGCGTCGCCGAGGATACGATCGCCGATGTGGATGCCTCGGGGCTGTGGGATGGCAAAGTGGTGACCGAGGTCCAGCCGGTCGGCGAGTTCTGGGAGGCCGAGCCCGATCACCAGGATTATCTGGAGAAGCGGCCGGGCGGCTACACCTGCCACTTCGTCCGTCCCGACTGGGTTCTTCCAAAGCGGCATGAGGCCGGCGATGTGAGCCCTGCGGCCGGGGCTGCAGCGGAATAGGCTTCGCTGCCGTTAGTGCCGCGCCGATCCGGTTCGCAACCTCCGACGACCGCGTCAATCGACGCGGTCGTCGAACCCGGCCTTGAAGCAGATCATTCCATTCAGCCGCCGTCGCAGTGCCAGGATCCAGATATGACAGACCTCTCCTCCTTTCCCATCACGCAGCGCTGGCCAGCATCTTATCCGGATCGCTTGCAACTATACGCGGCCCCCACGCCCAACGGCGTCAAGGTCTCGATGATGCTGGAGGAGACTGGCCTGCCGTATGAGCCCCACTTCGTCGACATCTCGAACAACGAGTCGAAGGATCCAGCGTTCGTGTCGTTGAATCCCAACGGCCGCATACCCGCGATCATCGATCCGGCTGGCCCTGACGGCCAGCCCATTGGCATATGGGAAACCGGTGCGATCCTCATCTATCTGGCCGACAAGACGGGGCAGCTCATCTCAACAACACCCGCCCAGCGGTACGAGACTCTGGCCTGGGTGTTCTTTCAGGTGTCGGGCGTTGGGCCGACCTTCGGACAGCTAGGCTTTTTCCTGCGATTTGCCGGCAAGGACTATGAGGACAAGCGACCTCGGCAGCGCTTTGTTGATGAATCCAGGCGTCTTCTCGGGGTCCTGGATCACCGGCTGGAGGGCCGCGAATGGATTGTCGATGATTACTCGATCGCGGACATTGCGACGTTTGGCTGGGTGAATGCGCTGGTCGAATTCTACGCAGCGGGCGACATCCTCGGCCTAAGCAGCTATTCGAACGTGCAGGCATGGCTCGAACGCGGGCTGGCGCGACCGGCTGTACAGCGTGGCCTGCGAATTCCTGCGAGGCCTGCATGACCATTATCGCCGCATATTATTACAACGAAGGTAAGCGAGTCCGTGAAATCAGGCTCGATGAGCACGTCGAACTAAACGAGAATCGCTCGGGCTTCTGCTGGATCGCGCTTAGCGAGCCCACCGCAGACGAACTCAGCGCGATCCAGACGACGTATAACCTCCATCCTTTGGCGATCGACAACGCCATGCACCCGCTGTGCCCGCCCAAGCTCGAGGTCTACAACGATGAGTTGTACGTCGTCGCCCAGACCGCCGAGCTGGTCGGCGACCGGATCAGCTACGGCAAGATGGCGATCTTCACCGGTCACAATCACCTTATCACCGTGCGGCACGGCAATGCCGGAGCGCTGGGCAAACTTCGGGAGCAACTCGAGGCATCGCCGACGCAGTTCGGCAAGGGTGTCGACTATGTGCTGCACGCGATCTTGCACCGAGTGGTCGACCAGTATCTGCCCATCTTCGAAATGATCGAGGACGACGTCCTGGCGATGGAGCGACGGTCGCTGCACGATTTCCTCGGGCCAGAAGAGGTGGCGCGAATCTTCGAACTAAGGTCCGAACTCACGCGGTTCCAGCGCACGCTCGGGGCTATGGCCGAGCTGGTGCGAAAGCTCGTTCGCGGCCACTTTCCCTGCATCAGCGCCGAAATGACACCATATTTCCACGACGTCGCGGACCATGTCCACCGCGTGCAGTCCATGGTCGACGGCCTCCTGCTTATCCTGTCCACGGTCTTCGAGGCCAGCAGCCTTCTGGAAGCGCAAAGGATCGGTGTGGTCACTCGCCAGCTCGCGGCCTGGGCGGCGATCTTGGCGGTCCCGACGGCGATCGCCGGAATATATGGCATGAACTTCAAGCACATGCCGGAACTGGACACGCCATATGGCTACTTCGTCGTGCTCGGAGTGATAGCGGTGTTCTGCCTTCTCCTATTCATGCGCTTCAAGAAGGCCAAGTGGCTATGAGTAACGCACTTCGCGAGCTTCTCCGTCCGCCGAGTCACAGCGCGCTTTGTGCGCGAGCGTGTCCAATCCAGTTCAAGATGAAGGTGCTTCCATGACCTCCCAGGTGACCGACGTTCTAGAAGCAGTCCAGTCATTCATCGCCAAAGGCTATGACCGCGAATACCGCGTCAAGGACGGCAATCTCGTCGATCTCGAACTAGGGTCAACCCTCGATGCATGCAGCATTCGCGTCGATGCGGCGTTGCGCCTCGAGAGCGGGGACGACGGCGAAGATGCCTCCAACATCTACGCGATCACCGATCCGGCGACAGAGCATAAAGGCCTGTTGATCGACGCCTTCGACGTGTTCCACGAAATCTGCCCCCGCGACTTGTCCGAGCGCCTTGTGGCGCATCGGGAAACAGCACCGGCAGGTGACCAGGACGCGCCGAGCAAGCACGGACTACGGAAAGTCTACAAGAGCGAGTTTCACAGCGATCCCGAGCGTTACGTTCTGCGCGAGGGCTTTCCAGACTTCCCGCCATGCCCTTTCGGCCAATCCTTCAGCATCCTCGGCTTCGATACCGCCGAGCAGGAATATGTCTGGCTCGTCACGAGCATCATTCGAGATCCTCGGCTGATCAGGGTTCCATACCAGGGCGAAGACGTCATCAGCGACGAATAGCGGTGTCGCTTAGCCGGAAAGGCTGGCCTTCCTGGCCCACACATCTGCAGGCTGAACTTTAAGAACATCGAAAATTAGGAGGTGATTATGGACTGGAACAAGGACCACATACGAGAAACTATGCTCTTGCTGGAGACAGCAGCGTTGCACAGCGCTCGCGAAAACTACCTGGACTATGTCTCTACCGCTCGGCTCGATCGGAGCGAACCGATCGAAAACGACGAACTAGCTCAGGCCGAGGTCGCGAGCGACTTCGCTGAAGCGCTCGATGACACGCTCCATGACTACGCCAATAAACTCGAAAAGCTCAGGACGATCGATTTCGGCCCCAAGTTGGCCGTCAACGAAGGCGCTGTCGTCAAGCTGTCCGGCCGCCACTTTGTGATCGCGGTGTCAACGAGCAAGTTTACCTGTCAGGGGCGTGAGCTCATGGGCATTTCCACGATGGCGCCGATCTTCGAAGCGATCGAGGGTGCCCGAGCCGGGGAGACCGTGCAGTTCAACGGCCGGGACCTCACCGTAGAAGACGTGGAATAAAGCCCTCCACCGCAGCCGGCGCGCTAGTGCCGAACGCCCTGCATCTCTTTCTGCATGCATACGGTCACTTGCAGCCGCGTTGACCTGGCTCATCAAAGGCAAACTCATGACAACACCTTCATTCTTCATCACCCCCGGATACGGGACGCGCCTGCATGACGCGCTTCATTATTCTCAGGCAATGCGCATTGGTGACCGCGTGGAGATCTCCGGACAGGGCGGATGGAACGACGATCTCGTCATTCCGGAGTCGATTGAGGAAGAGATCGAGCAGGCGTTCAAGAACGTGGAACGGACGCTCGCGACCGCCGGAGCACGCTGGCCGCATGTGGTCCACGTCAATTCCTATCACGTCGGTGGATTCCCTCCCGTGATCAACGAAACAATGGCCAAGCTGTATCGCCACTACATGCCCGACCGCGCTCCAATCTGGACGCAGTTGGGAATCGAAGCGCTGGGGCTTCCAACCATGCGTATCGAAATTCGCGTAACAGCTATCATCGCCTGACCCCGCGGTTCGTGCAGGCGCCGTGCCGCGCTAATCCCGCACGCCCTGCGCCCGCTTCTCCATGCATATCATCGTATCGAGAGATCCGGTTATCATCGGCGTGCTCGGAGAACGGGGGGCCGCCTTGGCCTGGTTGGTGCGCCTCGGCTGCCTGCGGGCGATGGCCAGCACTGCCAGGAGCGTGAGCAACGCCGCCGCATAAAGGAACAGGCCGCCAGGGCCGACGATATTCATTGCAGCTGCTCCTATTAGGGGGCCAGCGGCTGTCCCGATCCCGTTGAGCAACAGAAGCCCGCGCGCGGTGCCGAGTAGCCGACCGGCCGGAAGATCGTCGTTTGCGACGGCGAGACACAACGAATAAATCGGGATGCCAAAGCCGCCGAACAGCGCACCTGCCGCAAGGAGCAGCGGCAGAGGCGCTTCCACCGCCAACGCTACGCCGATGGCAGACGCTGCGGACGCCAGCGCCGCACCGGCGATGACAAGATTCCGGGGCACTCGATCCGAAAGCCAACCGAGTGGCCAATGGAAGGCGAGCGTTCCACCAAGAACCGCAGCCATGAAGGCGGAGATACCGCCCACATCGAGGCCGATGCTCTGGGCGAAGTTCGCGCCCATGCCCCAGAAACCACCGATAGCCAGGCCGGCCAGGAAAGCGCCAGCCGCAGCGAGAGGTGATACGAGGACGAGGTCCCTGAACGCGACCCATTCCTGTTCCACCTGGGCCGGCGGATGACTGGGCAGCAAGGTGATCGGAACCACCGCCGCTGATATCAGCAGCGACACGATGAGGAACAATGTCACGTCGGCGGGCGGTGCGATGTTGAGTAACGCCTGCCCGATTGCCCATGAGCCCATAGAGACAACTCCGAATATCGACAGGAGCTGCCCGCGTGTGGATGGCAATGCGTGGGCGTTGAGCCAACTCTCCGTTGCGAGGATCATGCCCGCGTAGGCGAAGCCGGTAATCAGGCGAAGCGGCATCCAGGCGATCGGCTCCACGAACGCCACATGGAGAAGGGCGGTCATCGAGGCAATGGCCGCGAAGCCGGCGAAGGTTCTGACATGTCCCACGGAGACGATGATCGGTGGCAACACGAGCGCGCCGATCGTGAAACCCGCGAAATAGAAGGACATCATCGCGCTGATCGCGCCGGTCGAGAACCCCTTATGGCCGGCTCTCACGATCAGGAGCGTGCTCAGCAGGCCATTGCCCAGCAGCAGAGCGGCGACGCTCAGCAGCAGCGCCGCCACCGGCGCGAGAACGAGGCCGCGCTTGCCCGCCGACCTCATGGTATCCATCGCCGGGCTCGTTCTCGGGCCTGACTTGAGGGTTGATACTCTGCCGCACTGATGAACTGGTCGAATGCTTCGCACCAGATGACGACCGTGTTGTAGTCACGGACATCGATGCCGGCAGGCACCTCGACGATGAAGCCGTTGAACGTCTTCACATCGCCCACGCGGACTGATCTGTCCTTGATTAGGAGAAAGGCCTCCTTCGTGTCGACGAAACGTGGTGCGAGGTAGAGCTTGTAGTCGGGACCAGGGGCGAGGCGCCCGATATGGGCGATACGGTCGCGCGAGACCCGGATCTCGCCTTCCCCCCAGTGAAGCAGGTCGCTGCCTTTGAGATCGCGGGCCAGACGCCCTGCGTAGAGCGTCTCGGCTGAGATGGTCCGCAAGGCCGCCGCGTCCGGGGCCTGGGGGGCGGTCAGGATCGGCAGCGTGTAGACACCGCCCGCGAAGCCCATGGCGAGCATCGCGAGATGGGTGGCAATCAGGATGACCCAGCGCCGCATCGGTTACACCAGCTCCAGTCCCTTCACGAGCTGATCGGCGTCGAGATGGAAGTCCGAGAATACGATGCGGCCGCCAGCGTCCATCACGGAGAACCAGGGCGTTCCCCGCGTGCGGTAGTCCTCCATGAAGGTGGGAAGCGTCGCGCCGGCAGGTGGCTCGTCCTGACCGAACGCGACAGGAAGCGCATACTTGAGCTGGTTCACGCGCAGCTTCTCGAAGGTGTTCTCATCCGCTCCTTCGAAGACGGTCTGGATCACCGCGAAGCCCACGCCCTTGGCGCTCAATGCACCATGCAACCTTTGTAGCGTCGGAAATCCATGCAAATGGCAGCCACGGCACCAGTGCTGGAAGGCGAAGAGGACTTTCGGGCCGGTGCCGAGATCCGACAGCTTGAGCGGCGCGATGCTTTCTCCATCCGCGCCAATCCATCTCTGCACCCGCAGCTCGGGGGCTTGTCGTTCGTCGACGCTCATCTGATCCTCCAATTCCGATGCAGAAGTCCGATGAGTGGTCGCGTGTGGCGATGGCACGCGAACCTCACCGCCTTGATCCCCTACAGGTTGTAGGATGCGAGTTCGCCGACCGATACCTCGTGGCCAGCCCCGCCGTTCTTCCGTCGGTGTGTCACCGCCGCCCCTCAATGACAAAGGCGCGATAGCGGGAACCGGCAAAACGGTGCGCAGCGATGGTTTGGTAGGCGGGGCTATGATACCAATCACGGGCGGCCTGCATCGTCGGGAACCGCAAAATTACGGCCCCTTCGACGGGCGGCCCCTCCAAATGCTCCATCGCGCCATAAGCGGCGAGAAAGGTTACGTCGTGGCCATCGAACGATGGGCCGACGCCTGCAGAATAGGTTGCGAGTTCTTCCGGATCGGTGGTTTCTTCGCGGGTGAAGACGACGAACGCTTCCATCTTAAAGTCTTTCATAAGGTCGCATCTGCAGGCCACCGCCGCTGGCGATGGCCTTAAAGTCGTCAGGCTGGCAGCTCGAACCCGATTTTCGTGAGTGCCTCGACGCACGCATCCTGATCCTGCTGATAGTTGCCTCCGGAGATGCCGATCCCGCCGATCAACTTCCCGTCTTCCAGGATCGGATAGCCTCCGCCGACAGCGACCATCCGGGGGCGATAGGCCAGCGGCGCCACTTTTGGATCGTTCGAAACATAGTCGTTCCAGACATGGGTGGGGTACCCAAACGAGGCGGAACTCCAAGCCTTGTCGATGGCAACATCGACGGTGAGAAACGGCGCGTCATCAGTGCGCTCGAACGCGCGCAGGTTACCGGTGGCGTCGACGACGGCGACCGCAGCCGGGATGCCGATTGTACGTGCCGCGGCGATCGCCGCGTCGATGAGGGCGACGGCGGTTTCGCGGTTGATCGAGGCGGTGGCAATGGATTTCGTCATGAAATTTCCTTCGCCGTGGCGTAATCCGTCCGGCGTTCTTGAGGTTAGAAAAGACGTTCGGCGGTGGCAGTCATCAGAAGCCTTCGAGGACAATCTTGCCTCTTGCCGCGCCACTTTCGATCAGTGCGTGCACCGTCTTCAGATTGGCGGCATTAATTGGCGACAATTTTTCGGTTAGCGTCGTGCGAATTTTGCCGTCGTCCACCAGCACCGCCAGCGAATTGAGGATCTTGCCCTGCTCATCCATGTCGGGCGTGCCGTAGAGCGACCGTGTGAACATCAGCTCGTGGTGGATCGACACTGCCTTGCGCTTGAACAGCATGACGTCGAGCGCCTTGGGATCGTCGATGAATCCGAACCGTCCTTGCGGGGCGATCAGTTCGGCGATGTCGGATGCATGCTGCTCGGTATGCGTGGTCGAGAACACGAAAGCGGGAGCGCCGATGTTGAGCTCGGCAATCTGTGGCGCGAGCGGCCGAGAGTGGTCGATGACATGATGAGCCCCAAGCCCTTTAACCCACTCCTGGGTTTCCGGCCGAGAGGCGGTGGAGATGACGATGAGATCCGTGCGCTGTCGAGCGATCTGGATGGCGATCGACCCGACCCCACCCGCACCACCGATGATGAGGATCGCCGCCGCCCCGGGAACGGGCTTCGTCACGTCCAGGCGATCGAACATGGCTTCCCAGGCCGTCAACGTCGTGAGTGGCAGCGCCGCCGCTTCCGCCCAGTCGAGCGACGCGGGTTTACGACCGACGATCCGGGCGTCGACGAGATGGAACTCCGCATTGGTGCCAGGCCTTATGAGCGATCCGGCATAATAGACCTCGTCGCCTACCGCGAACTGCGTCACGTCGGGGCCGACCTCTTGCACGATCCCGGCCGCATCCCATCCCAGCACTTTCCAATCGCCATCAGCGGGCGGCGTGCTGCTGCGGATTTTGTAGTCGACCGGGTTGACCGAGACAGCCTTCACCTCAACCAGGATATCGCCTCCTTCAGCGACAGGCCGAGGCAGATCAATGTCGACCAGAGAGGCGTCCTCGGCGATGGGTCCCGGAACCTTGTAACCAACGGCTTTCATCGGTGTCTCCAGCTTGCTGTATCCTGAAGTCTTATCGATCAGATCGAAATTTCTTCCGAAATATACTCAGGATTTAAAGATTTCGCGTGTCAGACTATGAAGGTATGCGCGCAACATATCCAATAGCGGTACGACATAGTTTCCATACCTCGGAGCCGGATTCAGAAGTTTATCGAAAATAGCGGTTTATTGCTGTTCGGCGGGTGAGCATCCGGATGGAGGCGATAAGCGCCCAAGCGGTTGAGGAGTCGACCTCTCAGCGGTCGCGTTGGCAGGGGCGATCTCGCCCGCCGGTCTCACACCAACGTTGGCAAGCGACGGCGTCCGCTCGAAATCCGCTGACGGGGATACGCCTGCAATGCCGATTCGAAGCTATCGAAACTATAGCTACAGGGTATTGGGAAATCATACTGGACTGACGCTATAGTCTTCACGCATAACCACGACTCAAAATGGTCCAACACTTTTCTCTACGCTAATAGGGGAGCCCGCAGAATTCGGAAAAAATCGTACGCTAAGGTTTTCCGGGCATCCGTAAGGGCCGAAACTTCCCGTCTTCCAGTCTGCGGCTCTGCCGCCAGACGTAATCGCCGGTTCATGTACAGGACCTTAAGCGGCGAGTCCATTTAAAACGCCTTCCAAGGTCCTGTTCTGTATCGACTTTCTCTGCTTGGTTCGGCAGGCGTTCTTGGCCAAATAATCGGCAGCCCATTCCAATCTTTCCCTTATTTCTGTCAGCGCCCTATGGGCCACTGCTTCCAATAGCGGTAGCCACCACGTCGCACTGTTCTTCGACGCTTTCAGCATCGATAGCGCCCCACTCATCACACTCTGCGCGACCCGTCTCTTCATCACCAGCGACAGCAGGCTCGTCCACACCAACCCCTCGGCAATCGCTTTCTCGCCCGTCACAAACCCCTTGAGCCGGTTGTGCGATTTCCACTCTTTAAATAACAACTCCACCTGCCAACGGCAGCGATACAGGCTCATCACCTGCTCTGCTGACCATGCTGCTCGCGGTAGGTTCGTCATCCACAGACAGAACCGCTTTTCCTCAGCAAACCAGCGCCGGATCAACCGGTACTCGACCTGGCCGGACTTCACCACCATATCCAGTACCTCGGCCCGACAGCGTCGCCGTCCGGCCTCTCTCAGAGATAGTCCCGCCAGCTTGGGTACTTCCCGTCCATCACCGCGCCAGGCTTGGATTATCTTGGGGTTCAGGCTTTTCGTGCCGCGCACCAGATAAAATCCGCCAGCGTCGTTCACCTGCTCAAACCAAGCCCTGTCAATGTAACCTGCGTCAGCCAGCAGCAGGCAGTTGGTCAGCGTGTGGGCTTCAGGCAGAAATTGCCGTTCCCCTGCGGTATCGGCAGACACACTCATGCACAACGGGCTCTGCTCCGACAGTGACATGGTCATATGGCACTCGATAGCTGCCGGACTGATGGTCTTGAACCGGCCGGGAAAATCAGCAGCAAGGCGCCGATGCACCGCAAAGGAGGTGCCATCGTGCAGTAACACCTGCTTGAACGCGCCGAGGGAGGCTGCTTTGAGTTGATGGTCGATACGCAAGGCGATGGCCCGCTCGACCAGGGCTTTCATAAACAGGGCAAAGCTCTCTTTGCGCAGCTGATTGTGAAACGGTTTGTAAGAAACCTGATGGGTGTTTACCAGTTGCAAGGCATTGAAATGGCGGTGTAAACCGGCAATGTCATTGACCTGGTCGCCTCCCATGGCCCGCAGCAGTGCAGGTACGAGCATGGCTGGGGTAATGGCACGCTGACGCAGACAAAACTTGCAGAGCCGAGCAATGCGCTCGAGTGCGGCGGGAGCCAAGAGTTGCTCCAGATAGTAATTAGCGTTGATAATAGTCATAGGCTTCGCGCGTGTTGATTTTGTTTGGCGATAAAATCAGATCACAAACGAAGCCTTTTTTATATCTATTTCAATTGGTTGCCGCTAAAGATCCTGTACATGAGTGAGGGTTATGGTGGCTATATGCTGGATATTGCTATTCAGATGACAGCCATATGGGGAAGATTACAGGCGCCTGAAATAACAGCAGAGTATGGAGTGACTACCACGGCTGGAGGTTGGCACGGGCTGATCCCCTCTCCCTTTGGGAGAGGGTTAGGGTGAGGGGAGCTGGCTGACCGGGTGTAGCAACCAGGCGGCATTACACCGCTGAATCTTCAGTTATTGAAATTCCACGCGATCGGCAGTTCGACGTCGAAGATAAGTGCATCCCCGTCGAGGCGAAAGGCCAGGCTGGTCTGGTGCTGGTCGTATTCGTTGATAATCAGGCAGCTCTCGGCGAAGTTGGACTCGTAGTTGATATGGGCCACTCCTTCACGGCCGTCAGCGAGTTCGATGCTGAGCACCCGCAGCGGGTTCTCCTGACTGAGGTTGACCCGGGTGTCCCCCACGTCCACCAGCCGTTCCAGCAGAGGGAAGAAATCTTGTCTGTGGGTCGTTATGGCCTGGGTGATGGCCTGCTCCAGCTCAGCCTGGGTGGCGAAGGGGCCGCCGAGTGGGTAGCGGGTCTGGATCCTTTCCTGAGTCATTGCGTTTCCTCCTGAACTGAGATGTGGCAACAGTTTGGCCGCTGCAGTGACCTGTCATGTACAGGATCTTTAGCTACAACCAATTGAAATAGATAGAAAAAAGGCTTCGTTTGTGATCTGATTTAATCGCAAAAAAAAACCGACACGCCCGAAGCCATGACTATTATAAATGCAACCCAGTACCTCAAGCAACTTCTTAGCTCTTCTGAACTCAACCGGATCGGTAAATTTACCGGTTTTTGTCAGCGACTCCGGGATATCCAGCCTGCGAGACTACTCCCGGCTCTGCTCTCAGGGCTTGGTTGCGACAAGGTGGATGGTATTGCTGGTTTGCATCGCCATTTCAATGCGTTGCAGCTCCATGATACTGACCAAATAGCGTATAAACCCTTTCACAACCAGTTACGCAAGCAGGGTTTTCCCTTGTTCATGCGCGCACTGGTTGAACGAGCCATCGCCTTACGCCTCAAGGAGTGTCTACCGGACGCCCACGGACTGGCAGGCTTTGAGCAGGTACTGCTGCAGGACGGGTCGTCATTCGCGTTACATCCGCAATTGGCAGAACATTTCCCGGGCCGATTCAATAAGCACAGCCCCGCTGCGGTAGAGTGTCATATGACCATGTCCTTGCTGGACCAGTCGCCGATATCGATGAGTATCACGGCGGATACCGAATCGGAGCGCAAGCATCTTCCGGCCGAAAATTCGTTAAATAACAAACTGTTATTGGCGGATGCCGGTTACATCAGCCGCGAGTACTTTGCTGATGTGACCAAAGCCAAAGGAAGCTATCTGGTCAGAGGGAGTCAAAATCTCAATCCCAAAGTACAGGCAGCTTACCGACAGGACGGCAGGGAAATGCCCAAGTTACTCGGAAAAAAGCTCAAGGATATCGATCGGAGAAGCTGCAGAGCCGAGGTTCTGGATCTGGATGTGAGTTCGGGAAAGTATAAATATCGACTCATAAGACGTTGGTTTGCAGAGGAAAAACGGTTCTGTATATGGATGACCAATCTTCCGCGTGAGCGATGGCCAGCCGAGAAGGTGATGGCATTGTATCGTTGCCGTTGGCAGATCGAACTGTTGTTCAAAGAGCTGAAATCACATAACCGGTTGAAGGCGTTCGCGACACGACAAAAAGCGATAGCGGAAGGCTTGATCTGGGCTAGTTTGCTGGCCTTGCTGGTCAAACGTCGGCTGGCGCTGACGCTGATTGGCAGCGCGGAGTTATCGATGCTGAAGATTGCCAAAAACAGCGCGCTTTGGTTAATGCGGGGTTCGAGGTCCAATGATGTAAAAAACCACGCTAAGAGGTTAATTCATTGTTTGTATTCAAATTTAATGGTCTTAACTCGCCCTTCAGAATATCTTCCGGTAACGAAAACGTATAATGTCCCAGCATATTTATATGGCCATGTATCAGCGGCGATAATCTTGCCAGATGCTCCTCTTCAGGTGTTTCCCCCGATTTGCGAAGATGTGACAACGCCTCCTGCATGTAAAGTGTATTCCACAGCACAACCGCATTGGTCACCAGACCCAGAGCACCGAGTTGATCTTCCTGCCCTTCACGGTAGCGTTTTCTAATCTCACCACGTTGTCCGTAGCAAATGGCTCGAGCCACTGCATGGCGTCCTTCTCCCCGGTTGAGCTGAGTGAGGATCCGACGCCGGTAATCCTCATCATCGATATAGTTGAGAAGATACAACGTCTTGTTGACCCGGCCCACTTCCATAATCGCCTGAGCCAGACCAGATGGTCGGCTACTTCTCAACAGTGAACGAATAAGCTCTGATGCATGGATGGTCCCAAGCTTCAGTGAGCCCGCCATTCGCATCATTTCATCCCATTGGGATTCTATTTTTGACAGTTCAACACATCCCCGGGCCAGCTCATTCAGGGCACCATAATGTGCCGTTTTATCTGCCCGCCAGAATATCGCCCCGCCTGCATCGGCCAGACGAGGGGAAAACTGGTAGCCCAGTAACCAGAACAGGCCAAAAATGATATCGCTGGATCCTGCCGTGTCCGTCATAATTTCTACCGGATTCAGCCCGGTCTGCTGCTCCAGAAGCCCTTCCAGTACAAAGATGGAATCACGAAGCGTCCCGGGAACTACAATGCCATGGAAACCGGAGTATTGATCGGAGACGAAGTTGTACCAGGTGATACCGCGTCCTGAACCAAAGTATTTACGATTTGGTCCGGAATTAACCGTTTTAACCGGTGTGACAAAACGCATACCATCTGCGGAGGCAACCTCACCACCTCCCCAGTACCCCGCGAGCGGCAGCGTGGACTGAAAATCAACCAGCCGTGCATTAGCGGTGACCAGCGTTTCTGCCCTGAGATAATTTTGTTTAACCCAGCTCAGACGATGGCGAGTAAGCGCGGGAATATTATGCTTTATCAGGGGTTCATGCCCTATATTGCATGCTTCTGCCAGCAGTGTTGCGCACAGACTGACCTGGAGATCCTGCGCCCGAGCACCTGATTCACTGACGTGGCTGAATTCGCGGGTAAAACCGGTTCGGGCATCTATTTCAAGCAACAGCTCCGTCAGATCAACCGGAGGGATCAATTCTCTTACCCGACGATTCAATTGTATCAGTGCCGGTGGCTCATCCAGTTTATCCAGACTGCTAATCGTCAGTGAGGGATGCTTACCTTCATTGCTTATGCTGACCGCTGCGTTGCAGGCAAAACGTGAAGCCACTGATTTCCATGTGTCATCAAGCCGCGTAGCCAGTTGTTCTGCTGCTTTAGTTCCGTCTGATGGATGACCCAGCGCCCGACATACCGGGATGCGTTGTGCCTGCCATTCAGCTCCCTGAAGCAATTTTTGACGCGGGTCCCCCCACCGATCACTGTTCTCCAGCCAGAGATCACGACGGCGCAAAGAATCTTGAAGGCGCTCGAGAAGACACAGCGAGTAACCCGCTCGTAGAATCCTACCATCTCTGTCGTAGACCAGACGTTTCCATGGGCCGGAAATGATTTGCTCTGGTGCATCGTCGAGAATTCGCTTTTTTGAGCCACTCAGTTCGGCCAGATAATGGATTGCTGACAACGTGAGCTCCCCGGCCGGGGCGGCCTGAAAGTGTAAGTCACGCAACATCGCGGACAGGAAACGCTTCACCCGTCCATATTGTTCCACCATTTCATCCTGAAACTGAGTATCTTGCGGGCGCGCCAGCTCATTTACCTTGCCGACGGATTCAGCCAGTTTGTCCTTTGGTATGCGGCGAAAAATAGCCTGCCGCAGAGCTGCTTCATCGGTGTTCTCATCAAGTAATAACGTGCATGCCCGTGCCAGTAATAGCGCGGCACGATCAAGATCTTTCAGGGTCCTGGGTAATGACTCCAACTTACTGATAGTGTTTTATGTTCAGATAATGCCCGATGACTTTGTCATGCAGCTCCACCGATTTTGAGAACGACAGTGACTTCCTGCCCAGCCTTGCCAGATGCTGCCTCAGATTCAGGTTATGCCGCTCAATGCGCTGCGTATATCGCTTGCTGATAACGTGCAGTTCTCCCTTCAGGCGTGATTCATACAGCGGCCAGCCATCCGTCATCCATACCACGACCTCAAAGGCCGACAGCAGGCCCAGAAGTTGTATGCGTGAGTTTACCGACTGCGGCCTGAGTTTTTTAAGTGTCGTAAAATCGTGTTGAGGCCAACGCCCATAATGCGTGCACTGGCGCGACATCCGACGCCATTCATGGCCATATCAATGATTTTCTGATGCGTACCGGGTTGAGAAGCGGTGTAAGTGAACTGTAGCTGCCATGTTTTACGGCAGTGAGAGCAGAGATAGCGCTGATGTCCGGCAGTACTTTTACCGTTACGCACCACGCCTTCAGTAGCTGAACAGGAGGGACAGCTGATAGAAACAGAAGCCACTGGAGCACCTCAAAAACACCATCATACACTAAATCAGTAAGTTGGCACCATTACCCGTGAAGCTGATTCAACTCGTGCCTCAGTTGCTCCTTCGTATATTCCTTTTCGATTTGCTGATGGAGGATGCCATTAGCGTCAATCTGAGCTTTTAACACCAGAAAGAGAAGCACTGAACCCAGAATTTGTACAAATGGGCTTGAAATACCTCCAAGAACATCTCCTATTTCGCCATAACCTTTCAAATATTGCAGCGGAAGAAGAGGTGCAAACAAAGGGATAAGCAGGCAAGCCGCACCACCAATGACTATGACCCAGAAAGCTATTTTGGTAACAGGAGAGTTATAGATATTCATTTTTACACCTTTTCAGAATTTTCTTTTCTGTACGCGCTAGGAGTTTTGCCAATTTTTTTCTTAAACAACTTTTGAAAGTGTTCATGTGCCGGATACCCAATGGCTTCACTCACTTCGGGAACAGACTTACCGGATTCTTTAAGCAGCTGCTTTGCTTTTTCAAGCCGACAATAGGTTAAATAATCAAGAGGTGTCATGCCTGACAGCTCCTTAAATTTGACGCTGTAGTTCGTACGCGACATCCCCGCAATCCCGGCGAGATCGTCAAGACCCCATTTTTTATCGAGACTATGATGAATAGCTTCCAAGGTTTTGCTGAGTTGCGGATTTTCGATCAGTTTGAAGAATCCAGCATTTTTATTGGATTTGTACATGTGGATTCTTAACGCTTGCACGAAGATAATTTCGGTCAGCTTTCTGACTAACGTGTTGCTTCCAGGAAGCCCTGATTTTGCTTCCTGCTCTATAATACTTAAAAGCATGGCAAGCCAAGGCGAGTGGGAGTTATCAGCACTCTTGATATGCACGACATTTGGCAGCGAATTTAAGAATGGATGATCGGGTCCGCCATTAAAACAAAAATGTCCGCAAACGACGTTGGCTTTGAGCTTGCTCTGATCACCGTATTCCAAAACTTGAGCTTCGGTGAGGTTGGCTTTAGCTCTAAATTCGACCGCAGGCTCGGCCTTGATTTTTGGTGCACTGGCCATGGTGTGCTCCATCCCTTTGAAAAAGATCAAAATATCGCCCTGCTCCGCCAATGCTTTAAGTTTAAGTTTTGGCACCTCATACCAAAACTCGCCATGAGTCACGATGTGAAATCTCGCTAGATTCTCTTCCTGCGGGAGGCTGATGCCCCAGTCTCCCGCAAATGAGGTTCTATACCAGTAGCTGCTAGTAAGCTCTACCTTATCTAAAATTTCACTGAGAACATCCATATGTAGCTCCTACGTAAACTGTCCAATAGGTCATGTTATACGAACTATTGAACATATTATATCTATTTTACATGCTGTAAAGTCAGTCTAATCAGTAAGTGGATGAAAACTAAGGAGGCTTTATGAAACTAGATTATGTGATCGTTGCCGGAGGGTGTTTTTGGGGTCTCGAAGACCTCCTTAGGAGTCTGGACGGTGTGACGTCAACGAAGGTGGGCTACTCTGGCGGAGATTTTGATGATCCTACCTACGCCGATATTATAACAGGGAAAACGGGGCACGCCGAAGCGGTTCGCGTGGAATACGACCAAGACGAAATATCTCTCGAAGAGATTCTACATTACTTTTTCAAAATCCATGATCCGACTACGAAGAATCGCCAAGGAAATGATGTTGGCACTTCGTATCGCTCGGCAGCGTTCTATCGTGACGATGCACAGAAAGCGATTATCGAAAACGTGATTGATGAGGTCAATGAGATCGGTCGCTTCGAGAATGAAGTGGTCACGACCGTCACCCTGGAAAAAGAATTCTACGACGCTGAGGCATATCACCAAAACTATTTGCAGAGGAATCCCAGCGGATACTCTTGCCATTTTGAAAGAGACTAAATCATGAACCAAATGAACGAGGAAAAAATGAAAGCACTTAAGAATGTTGTTATTTATACGAAAGACCATTGTCCATTTTGCGCACGCGTGAAGAATTACCTAACTGCTGAAAAGGTCGATTTCAAACAAATTCGCGTAGACGACGATCCGAAGACTTACCTGGAGTTGAAGGAAAGAACAAATCTCCAAACTGTACCGCAAGTTTTTGTGGATGGAGAATTCATTGGTAGTGCTACAGACTTCTTCTCGTGGATTGATAGCTAAAGAGTGAACCCTAAAATAAAGGAGCAAATATATGTTCAATTGGAAAAGCATTTACAACTACCTGGATAACGGCACTCCCGCGCCTCCCAAAAAAGTAGAAAAGAGCGAGGAAGAGTGGAAAGAAATTCTGACGCCAGCGCAATTTCGGGTCATGCGGATGAAAGGCACCGAACGCGCGCACACCGGAGAACTCTGTTCATTTTATGAAGCTGGAAGGTACGCCTGTGTGGGCTGCGACACCGAACTCTTTGACTCGAACCTAAAGTTCGATTCGGGAACGGGATGGCCGAGTTTTTCTGAGCCAGTCGCAGACAACGTAATTCAATATGAACTGGATACGACCTTCGGGCGCAGAATCGAAGTGCTATGCAATGTGTGCGAAGCCCATCTGGGGCACGCTTTTCCAGACGGTCCTGAGCCATCAGGGGTCCGATTCTGTATTAACTCGGAGTCATTGAAGTTTGTAGAATAATTTTTAAATCGAGGGGGTTTATGAAAGTGAACCTTTTGAAAAAAGGAGCCGTTCGTGTTGATTAAGCTGTTCGGTCATAAAGACTGCCATAAAACCAAGATTTACCATTCGTACTTGCAAGAAAAAGGGAGCCAGTTTGTTTTTTTGGATGTTCATGAAGACGACGCGGCTGCTGATGAACTGTGCTCCCTCTATTCGAACGGAAAGCTGAATTTCCCGACAATAGTGGTTGGGACAAAGAAGCTGAGAAACCCCAAGTTCAAGGACCTTGACAGGTGGTTGGAAGCTTCAATGAAATAATGAGTTTTTTAGAATTATTAATAACTTAATAAGCAGTAAGATCAATGATTACAGCAATTTTCCGCAGTTGTGTTACCAAGAAACATGCTGCGGAGTTTTAGCAAAGATACTTCATCAAGCTGGTGTTGGAAAACGTGGTCTTATCGTCGTTTGCACGGCGTGAGGAATGGGAGTGGCTTCAATTTTTGAAAGTTAGGTGAAAAATATGTCGGATCTAAAAATGAATAAAGAAGACGGTGTTGAAAGCTATGAATTTGCAACCCCTGAAGCAATCGAAGAAGCATTGAAAATCGGGAAGCTTAGTCAAACGGTTTTCGGCATGGGTTGCTTTTGGGGACCGGATTCTAATTTTGGAGGGACGCAGGGAGTAGTGCAAACACGTGTTGGCTACGCTGGAGCATCAACTCTGGATCCGAGTTACCGCAACATCAACGGACACGCCGAAGTCGTCAGAGTGATCTACGATAAAGACCAAATCAGCTACAGGGAACTTCTTGGAAGTTTTGAATCATGGTCTGTTCATGGTAGAAAGCAGGGCCAGTATCGCCAGATACTTTTTGTTTTTGATCTGGAGCAAAAACAAGTAGCTGAAGAACTGATTCAAGCGATTGGAAAGGAGAAATCTCCCGAGGTGATTGAGGCCGGAGAACAAAATGGTTATTTTTGGCCCGCCGAAGATTACCATCAAAAGCATCGTCTTCGCAGAAACAAACAGCTTGTAAGTCTTGCAGAAGTAGATTTCGGTCCTCGCTGGGATGAACATCTGTATTTTACTAAATTAAATAGTACCGATAGAAAAGGCTTCAGTCTCTCAAGCTGGCTAAAAAAGTTGTCTCCGGAAATGCAGAAAGCTTACCGAATCGGTTAATCTGAAATTGCAGCTGGCTAAAGAACTCTATTTTCTATATGTAAAGAATGTGACGATCTCCTTCACATGGAGTCCAAGAGAGCATAAAAAATCTGTGTAAGTCGCATTACCCATGTATTTGAAAGGAATAAATAATGCCAATATCAGACCAGCTTATCGACCGAAGCAAGACCTCAGTTTTTATGAGGTCTTGAGATCAGCGCAGCATGAACAGATCTCTTACAGTGTGGCGAACACACTGGTTTGATTGCGGCCTTGGGTTTTAGCTTTGTATAACATCTGATCGGCGACTTCGAGCAACTGCTTTTTGTCGTCAAATAAATCAGCGCTGGCCAAACCTATGCTGACCGTTAATTGTCGTAATAACCACTCATGGTTAGCCACTACCAGCCTTAACTTTTCCAGTGTTTTATTTGCGGACGCTGTGTCTGTGCCTGGCAGGATCAGCACAAACTCTTCACCACCATAACGGGCGAAAAAGTCATAGTTCCTGCTATGGCGCTGAAACAGAGCCGCGACTTGACTCAGTGCCTCATCTCCTGCGGCATGACCATAGCTGTCGTTAAAACTCTTAAAGTGATCAATATCAATCAATGCCAGTACAAAAGATTGTCCTGTTCTTTGCCAGCGAGCAAATTCAGCTTCAAACTTGAGGTCAAAAGCTCTTCTGTTGTTCACCCCTGTCAGCGCATCCGTCATGCTGGTATTATGTAATTGTTCGCCGACTTTTTTCAGCTCCAGTATGGCGATCACTTGTCTGGACAGAGCCTGCAAAGAGCTTATCTGCCGCTGGTTCAGCTGCTTAGGAACATGATCATAGACACAAATAGTACCAATCACTGCACCTTCGGGATCAATCAGCGGCGAGCCAGCATAAAATCGGTAGCCAGGTCCTGAAATCACCATAGCATTGGTACTGAATCTGTGATCTAAAGTAGCGTCAGGGACCACCATTACCGCATCAGGTGTTTCCATTGCATACACGCAAAAGGACTCTTTAATTAATACAGAGGTACGCGAAATACCAACTTTTGCAATTAGATTCAGCTTTGTGTCATCGGTTCGCGTCACCATAGCCACTGGTGCATCACAGATATAACACGCCAGTTCAGTGATATCCCGCAGGTTCTGATCTGCTTCAGCAGGTGCTTTTAGTGTGGTTTCTGCACTAGCTGTTTGAGCTAAACTAAAGGTCATGTACTTCTCCGTTTTTCTACTGCTTTTTTCAAAGATCCTGCATAGAAAAATGAATTAAATCGTTGATTTAACTCTAAATAGCTGTTCCGAATAGTAGATCACCGGAGGAAGGGAACTCAGTCCAGTTTGTGC
>NZ_JBMKIF010000038.1:0-32331 GCF_049238025.1 Enterobacter cloacae complex sp. IR5458 | reverse complement strand
ATAAAGTCATCGGGCATTATCTGAACATAAAACACTATCAATAAGTTGGAGTCATTACCTATCGAGTCCTCCGGGGCATCGTGATCGTACTCGCCCCAATAGCGCCTCGTCATATCGCCATCGAGAACCAGGAGGAAGGCATACAATTTACGCTGGCTGTTAGACAGGATGCACTTACACTTTGGATTGCTGCTGTCATACACCAGACCGTTAACTTCCACTTTAATCTTCATATCCATTGCCGCCTTAAATATAAACCAACCAGAATATAGCAATTGCGGTAAATACAATTGCAGTTCTAAAGGATAATGCTGCTCTTTTCTGTTCTGCCGCTATCATATTATTTAGCGTTTCTTCCTTGTTTTCTGTTGCAGAGGCGCGAGGTAAATCATACCACCGCTTCAGCTGCCGCATCGTTTCCATCCTGCTCAATGAATATTTACTACTCAAGCAGTATATCCAGAAAATCACAGCCAGAATTACGGGGATAAATTTCAGGTACATACTAAACATATCTGTTGGCTGTTCCATATGTCGTCCTTCTCATTCTATTTCAACCACTACCAGACTTTGAGTATTTCACTTCTGTGAAAAGGCGTCCCAATCTGGATAGATATAATAAACAGAACCAGCCTCTATAGGCAGTGTCTTAATCTTCGTGTCAGGGACAATCTGCATATTTACTCGCTCAATGATGTCACCACATTTTCTTCTGTCTACTACAAACTCCCAGCGAGACTGGGGCAGTGTAACACCGAGCCATTCAATGTTTTTTTCGCTCTTTGTGACAGCCACATGGTAATCACATTGGCTTTCAGTATCACGAACCATCAGCTCTTGATTATCCCCTCTAAAATCAATCAGGCTTACCACCTTTATAGGGCTTTTAATCCCCGCCATCGCAGTGGCCGAAATAAACAGAATCGCCAGCAACGCTACCCCATTAACTTTTATCACCATTATCTCCTTCGGTAATATCGCCAGTCATAGCTACCCAACATTTCGCACCATCATACTCATTTCCACCTTCCGCGATAAAGACGTGTCCGTTAGTGTCGATCGCTATCGCGCCAGGCCGTTCATGGTGCGCATCGCGCAGGCAATTTTTCCAGCCATAGGCTTTCCCTTCCCATATCAGCACCACGCCGCCATCATGCCCCGGCCATGCTTCACGATAAGCAGATGCTTCAGCAACAAACCGTAAGCGGGCGAAAAAGCCTGATTGCTTCAGCTCTTTCGCGTCGGCCAGTTGTGGGAATTTTGCCCTGGTAAAGCTGCCCGCATCCGGCGCGGCCACCACGATTTCATCATCAATGACGTTGCGCCGGATCTCTTTGCCATCCTCGATAACCTTTTTGCGGAACGAGTGCCGGAAAACGGCAGAGTAAGCCCCGGATTCATTCACGAAAACGCACGTATCCCAGCGGTGATTGCCCTTACTACGAAACGCCCGGTAAACCTCGCGGCCATACTTGGCCGCATCCTCTTTTTTGAAGTCGAAAGCCATATGTCAGTCCTTTTTCTCAAATACCTGTATGTATTGCCCGCAGCTGGCGCAGCAGTATTCACCCAGCCAGCGGCCATCCTCATTCCAGTCATTAATCCCGCAGCGGCAGCGTACAACGCGGCGCTTGCCTTCCGGCACCTGGAGAAGGGGGAATATCGTTTCCTGAATGTCCGGCCAGAACCGCACGGATGCCACCCGGACCGCCTTTGTTTGGCCCGAATAGTCGAGATACCGAAACCAGACTTCATCTGTCGCAACCATCAGCATTTCTTCCTGAACGAGTAAGGCGGGCAAATGCCCGCCGCTCCTGGTTAATCTATTGCCCGAAAAATACGGCTCTGTGACTCCGGCGGGAGCGTTTCGGTAAAGTCCCGCAGCGTGTGATAGCGTTCGGCCATCGTCTCATTCACGCGCTGCCAGCCACGCTCAAACGCCACGCAGCAAAAATGGCTGTAGGCATACAGCGCAACGATAATCCCGGCTTCTTTCGCGCTAACAGGTTCATCAAAATAGTTAGGGAGCGTAAGCTGGTAGCCATCCGGCGCGATGAACGCACACGCGCCATTTTCATAGGTGATGTACTCCCAGCAGCCGCCATCATAGCCAACTGCGTATTTTTTCATAAAGCTGCAAACGTAGTTCTCTGCCTGAAGATAAAATTCTGCGAACGCGTAAGGAAGGAAACGCATTTTCTGAGCGGGGCCATAGATTTTTGCGGTGACGGTATTAGCCATAATGTTTACTCCGGGGTTGCCGCTTTGGGCTGTGTTAACGGGGGCGGTATTGCCTCCCGATGAAATTAGTATCGCTCTTTTCACCCACAAAGTCAATATTAGTAAATACAAATTTTGTTAGACTTTACTCTCTGCCGGAAGTATATTTTCTGTATTGCGCAATACAGAAGGAAGGCCACATGACATTGCCAACACCCGAAACCTACGAAGAACTCCAGCACGCCTACGATTTTTTTGATGAACGGCTTTTTAATAACGAGCTGCCGCCATGCCTGATCACCCTGCAACGCGAAAAGCGTACTTACGGCTATTGCTCGTTTCAGCGTTTTGTTGGCCGCGAGAGCGGGCAAATGGTCGATGAAATAGCGATGAATCCAGTGTTTTTTTCCATCCGAACAATCAAGGCAACGTTATCATCTCTGGTGCATGAAATGGTTCACCAGTGGCAGTATCATTTTGGCAAGGCCGGGAGACGTGGCTATCACAATAAAGAATGGTCCGCGATGATGGAACGCATTGGGCTAATGCCTTCAGATACAGGGCAACCAGGGGGACGGAAAGTTGGGCAAAGTATGGCGCACTACATCATCACCGGCGGCGCTTTTGACCGGGCGTGTGATGAACTGTTAACGCGCAATTTTCAGCTGTCCTGGATGGACCGCTTTCCTCCGTTCCAGCCGAAACCGGGAGCGCCGCAGTCACCCAGCGGAAAAGGTTACATCGATGATGAAAATGATGATAGGGAATACCCGCCGGACGACGACTACACCGACGAACCTGGCGAACTGGATAATGAAATCATCGAGGCAATGAAGTTTGTTTCGCCGCCGCCAGAAACCCCGGTAAACAAGTCCAACCGCGCAAAATACACCTGCCCTGTGTGTCATGTGAATCTGTGGGGTAAGCCGGGGCTGGTCGTGTTCTGCGGCGGGGAGCATTGCGAGAAGGCCGAACTTCAGCCCTCATAAGAAAAGCCCCTGACGGGGCTTTATTTTCATTACAGCGCATGGATCGCATGGTTAGGGAAGGGGAGTGTAACCGGGGCGAATGGAATATCATCTTCAAAGTCCGGCATCGCGCCCTGTTGTGGTTGCTGCCCTTGCGTTCCCGGTGCAGCAGCTGGCGCACCACCTCCGCTAAACTGTTGCTGTCCACCCTGACCAGCGGGAGCGCCGCCACCCTGGCGACCGCCCAGCATCTGCATAACGCCGTTCATGCTAACCACAACTTCCGTTGAGTAGCGATCTTGCTGGTCCTTATCCTGCCATTTGCGGGTACGCAGCTGGCCTTCAATGTACACCTGCGAACCTTTGCGGAGGTATTCGCCTGCAATCTCGGCCAGCTTGCCAAAGATAACCACCGTATGCCATTCCGTGACTTCTTTCTGCTCACCAGTGGCTTTATCTCGCCATGATTCAGATGTGGCAAGGCGCAGGTTAGCGACCGCACCG
Source organism: Enterobacter cloacae complex sp. IR5458 (assembly GCF_049238025.1). Taxonomy (NCBI): domain Bacteria; kingdom Pseudomonadati; phylum Pseudomonadota; class Gammaproteobacteria; order Enterobacterales; family Enterobacteriaceae; genus Enterobacter; species Enterobacter cloacae complex sp. IR5458. The sequence continues at coordinate 28,639 of NZ_JBMKIF010000038.1, read as the reverse complement.
CCATTAGGCATATAGCGCATTTCGGGGTCCTGGCCTAAATTGCCAACGAGAATTACTTTGTTAACACCGCGTGAAGCCATAATTTATCCTCCTGATAATGGGAAGCTGTGGGCTTCCCGGAGAAATAATTATCGCAATTTGAAGGGTTGCAGTCAATCTAAGTAAAGTAAATATTTACTATTGTTTCTTATTAGGGCTATTCAGTTTTGTTCTGGTTGATGGCGTATTTTTCGGCTTCCTTCAGCACCTTCAGGGCCATCTTTTCGGGTAGCCAAACGTCAACTTTGCGTAGCTTCTCGCCCTCAAAATCGACGGCTACAGACTGGTACAGATCCCAAATACGTTTGACCGTGGAACCCACGTTCTGCTTGGTCCGTCCAACACGTTCGGCCACATCTTTATTGCTTTCCCCTTTAACCAAAACAGAATGGCCGATTTCGGTCGATAAGTGGGTAAACGTCTGCATTGCGGGTAAGAGGCGATCCCATTCTTCCTGCGTCATGCTGCGAGTCTGTTTGCGGGCCATAGTCATTCCTGATTGATAACGATTAAGCCCATGATATAGCGGCCACAGCTAACGGTCAATGTTAGTAAATAATGATTTTACTCTATTGAACTAATGAGAAGGAGAGGGGGAGGCCGTCGCGGCAGCAACTGGCCTCCGGGTGAATCAGCGAAGGAAATGCTGATAGCTCTGGATTATAGCGAAAGTTATCGCTTTTAAAAGAGAGTCCGCAACGCTCGCCGCAAGACCTGATTAGGGAGCCGCAGCGCGGCGAGTCTGTCAGGTCGAGGAAGCGTAATTTCCACTGTTGCTAAGTCATACACCGGACGCGCCTTACTCACAGATAGGCTTTGTTAATTACAGGATATATGTACAGGTAGAAATTAAAGGAAAAACATACAGGATCACCTTACAGGTTTAGGGGGGGGGATTTATCTCGGTTAGGGGGGCAATTTATCTTGCTAGGGGGGGGTAATATATCTCGGTTTAGGGGGGGGGATTTATCTTGGATAACTTGCTGAATGAACAGGGTTATCCACAAAAGAAAAAGGCCCGGAATGGGCCTTTTCTTCACGATTTGTACGGTATAGGGGGAGGAGAACTGTACAGCAGCAGGCCACCTTTGACCTGATCAACCTTTGCCGCCGGATACACTGAAAGCACCTGTTTCAGCGCTGGCATGAATGCCCGTTTAAAATCCTTGTCGGCATTCTTCCCGCTGTACTCCTGGGCGAACTGCTCCCGCAGCTTCATCCAGTACAGCATGACCGGGCGGCCCTCGATGCGGTGGAGACGGTGAGCAAGCCATGCGTATATATCGAGTGCCAGAGCGGAGCCTTTCAGCACATGCAACGCCCTGTTGTCGAGCGGAACGGCGCTCTCAATCAGGCCGTTATAATAGCCCTCTGACAGAGTGAGTGTCCCCGGCCATAACGTGAGCTGCTTTGTGTCTCCATCTTTGAGCCAGGCATCAAACTGTTCAACGGGCTGGCCGTTATAGGTACGGCCTTTGAAGCCCAGCTGTAAGCGACATGCTGCCAGCGCCTGCATCTGTATACGCAAGGTTCTGTGCCTTGCCCCCTGAAGTTCCATTCCCATAAGGCGAAGAAATTCGCTGGCACTGTGGCCGATGGCGATTTCCCGCGTTTTGTTGCGCAGTGCATACGATGAAATCCAGGCGAACGTGAGTCGCGGCATAGCCCCATAGGGTAGAGGCTGCTCTACCGGACCATTACCTTCATCAAGCCATCCGGCCTGCACCACAAGCCAGGCATCACCAGAGCGGCGCATAAACTCGCGGCCTTCCACTTTAGAGCGAGGCAAACCGACCTGGCACAGAATAGAGTGGGTGAACGCCATATCATCACCCTGCGGCGGTTCCTGCCGGATTAGTGCCGCTGTATCAATGGCTTTTTGTTGCCGTTTGGTTAGCTGTTTTCTGTCCTCTGCCATTGTCATTTTCCGTAGTAATGTAACGCTGAGAAAACACTAGCACGGTGATTTAGTAATTACCAGTAAAAAAAAAGGTGACTATTATTTACTTTGTGCATTATTGACTGTACGGTAGTGTTAATTTCAACAGGAGGAAGCTATGACAGAACGCCAGCAGAATAGAAATATTTGTGTTGTGGGGAAGGTCAAAGACGGAATGACCATCGATACCTCAAAAATCAAAATCGAGGACGTGTCAGAAAGAGTTATCAGTATTGATGATAGCTTTAATACTGAGGATGCTACTTTGTCTCTGCGTACAGTAATGAGAAATGTTGCAACACGGATTTATCTACCATCAGTTTTAAAAGGCGCATGTCCAGCATTTGAAGCATGGGCAGATAAACGCTCGGTTGGTGAAAAGCTACCGCGTGGAAAGTATTTCAAATCGCGTGAATTTATCCGTCAGTTCAAGATCCAAAACTATGTCTAATTTTATATCGTGACTGTCACGCATAGCTGGTAGATAGCAACTATCAGCTATGTCTTATGAGTATACCCTTCTGTCACCCTCTGAATCCTTCCCCTCGCGCCTTAATGGCATAACTCTAATGACATAGGTTATAGTGACATAACCCTAATGACATAAGAGGCGGTCATGTACATATTTGGATACCTCCGGGCTTCTGCACACGATCAGGATGCGTCACGCGCCCAGCAGCGGCTTAAAGCCTTTGCACTTGAGCATAACCACCGGGTAGCCGGATGGTACGTTGAGAATGCGTCTGGCGCGTCCCTGCAACGCCCTGAGCTTATGCGCCTGCTAAATGATGCTGAGAAGGGCGATCTTATCCTGATTGAGCAGGTAGACCGCCTTTCACGCCTGGATGATGAAGGCTGGCAGCAGCTGAAGCGAATGATGCAGGAAAAGAATCTGGCGATTATCAGTCTGGACCTGCCAACCAGCTACGCGGCGTTAATGCCCCACGGTAGCGATGAATTTACACGGAGTATGCTGACGGCCATCAATAGCATGATGCTTGATATGCTCGCGGCCATCGCCCGAAAAGACTATACAGATCGCCGCCGTCGCCAGCAGGAAGGCGTAAGGAAAGCCAAAGAGAAGGGGGTTTATCGTGGCCGGATGCCCGACCAGAATAAGCATGACCTGATCCGTTCTTTGCGGCATCAGGGGAAATCTATCAGCGAGACGGCCAGACTCGCTGGCGTATCGGAAAGGACGGTTACGCGGGTGAGCAAAAGTTAATTCTGGCTATCGACCTGTTTACCAGGAACGCCGTGTTTGACCAGCAAATCCTCTATAGCTTCATCGAGCAGGCGGCTTTTAGGTATCCGCGTTTTGGCCGCTAAAGCGTCAAACAATGGAACAAGCTGATTATCAAGGGACGAGGTGAAGCGTCGGCGATTTTTTAAATAGGGTTCGGCCATTACATCCGTTTCCACACAGTTACAGGTGCAAGCAGTGTATGTGGCTGTCAGATAGATTAAAGTGGTTGCAGATAGTGCCTATATAGTGCAAAAATTCACCCTGAATACAGCACCAGGGCACTTACAAAAATAAAATATGCACGATTCCAGCTCGTTTAAGTCGCCTTCATGGCGACTTTTTTATGCTCTTTAACAATATGATTGTTGTGATAAACATGGATTGTGCAGCTCAATATCCATGTCTGGAGGAAGCGCTTCCGGGGCAAGCCCGGAAGCCTTGCTTATTAGCGGTGGGAGTAAAGACGCCAGGCGGCACTGCCGGAACTACCATCACAGATACGGCCAGCGAACACCGATCCCTGAGAGTACTTAACACCGTTCAGGTAGCAGTAGCTGCTGTTCTGCGTTTGTTCTGAGCGAAAAGCTGACTCCTGCTGACTCAAGCGATGCTCGGCAGACTGGAGACGAACGGAAAGCGCGTTGATTTGCTTCTGCTGATCGCTGATTCGGTTTGAGAGCGCTACTGCGTCGTTCTGAGTGGCGCACCCGGAGAGTAGGGCGGCGGCAATAATAGCTGGGATTAGTTTCTTCATGTGTTACTCCTGAAATGAACGTCCGTATCGCTGAATAATCAGCTCCAGTGTGTTTTTGTTTTCTGAAATAGTGGTCATAGGGCAGCTGCTTAGAAATACTTTACGAGCCGCAGCTGTCGCGCCGGGGTTGTAGTAGGGGGTGTAAATTCGTATCTCAAAAAAGCTCTGGCGGCCCATTACACAGTCAGGCCCGGATGTTGCCTCTGATGTAGCCCCCTGAAACTCCAGACAGTAGCTGTATCTCCAGATAAGAGATAGGCTTGAATATATGTCTAACACTAACGCCAATTTTGAGATGACCGGGATCCTGTTAGGGCAAGAAGTCCGTAAACGTAAAACTCCTCAGGAGAAGATCGCCATTATCCAGCAGACGATGGAGCCGGGCATGAATGTCTCCCATGTCGCCCGCCTGCATGGCATCCAGCCCAGCCTGCTGTTTAAGTGGAAGAAGCAATATCAGGAAGGCAGCCTCACCGCCGTTGCGGCCGGGGAAGAAGTTGTTCCAGCTTCTGAGCTTACTGCTGCTCTGAAGCAGGTCCGGGAGCTTCAGCGCCTGCTGGGCAAGAAGACGATGGAAGTTGAGATCCTGAAAGAAGCCGTGGAGTACGCTCAGTCGCGAAAATGGATAGCGCACGCGCCCTTGTTGCCAAAGGACGGGGAATAGCCCTGGTCAGCCGCACCATGGGCGTGTCGCGTGCGCAGCTGTCACTGCGAATTAACCGTTCTGCCGACTGGCAGGACAGGCGCTGTAACCGGCGTGATGACGAAGCAGACGCTGAAATACTGTCAGAGATCCTCGATATCATCAGCGATATGCCCAGTTACGGCTATCGCCGTGTGTGGGGCATCCTGCGTACGCAACGTCGTACAGAGGGACTGCCCCCCGTGAACGCCAAACGGCTTTACCGGCTTATGAGCGAGCATAATCTGCTGTTACTGCATGACAAACCAGAGCGGTCGAAGCGTGAACATAAGGGCAAAATCGCGGTGGCAGAAAGCGATATGCGCTGGTGTTCAGATGGCTTCGAGTTCGGCTGCGACAACGGTGAGAAGCTGCGGGTCACGTTCGCGCTGGACTGCTGCGACAGAGAAGCCATAGACTGGGCAGCGAGCACAGGAGGCTACGACAGTTCGACGGTGCAGGATGTGATGCTGAGGTCGGTGGAAAAGCGCTTCGGCGACGGGCTGCCGACCACACCGGTTCAATGGCTGACGGATAACGGTTCAGCATATACCGCGCATGAAACGCGGAGGTTCGCCAGAGAGCTGAATCTGGAGCCGTGTACAACAGCGGTGAGCAGCCCGCAGAGCAATGGCATGGCCGAACGGTTCGTGAAGACGATGAAGGAAGACTATATCGCGTTCATGCCAAAACCAGATGTGAGAACAGCCCTGCGAAACCTTGCAGCAGCGTTCACACATTACAATGAAAACCACCCGCACAGCGCGCTGGGATATCACTCCCCGAGGGAATATCGGCGGCAGCGGACATCGTTAACTTAAGATACAAAAGCTGTCCGGAGATGGCGGGTCAAGATCACCCGGATGTTGCCTCGTTACCTTGTAACTTTCCGGCCATACAGGTGAACGCGAGACACGGATCACCCTTAGTATTTCCCTCCGCAAAGGCGCTGGCGCTACTGAAGATGCAGTACATCAATAATATTTTTGCAACGGTTCTTAGCTTACTCATACGTTCCCTCTTATCCATTTGATACAGCTTGTTGAAATCACATTGATAACCAACAGCAATCCCATTAGGAACAACAGGTTATAAAACTCTGGCGCTCCCAAACGGCCCATAAACCACTCGACAAGAAACAGCACGATTGATAGTGTTGCGATCAACTTCAATAGCTTTCTTGACGCAGCGCTTACAAAAAACAAACAAATACAGCAACATGACTTAGAGTAGGTAAAGAGGTTGTTTTTGAGGGACAGGGCAGTCTTTTTGAACCACAGCAGTATCCCCCTTTTAGGCATTTTGTCTTTTTGGTTTCTTTCGCCTTTCGGCCTCTTAAACTCAATCACATTGCCCATCGTTCACTCCCTTTCTCGAATCTTCAGATCGTCCAAATCCACACCATTTTCCAGCAACTCAACTAACCACTTAGGACGACGGCCAACGCCAGTCCACGTATTATCCGGGTTAGCCGGGTCACGGTATCGAGGGGATTTGGTATCCCGATCCACCACTGCACCAGGCAGCTTCATTTCATCCAGAAGATACCCATCACTCAATCGTTCCTGTAACCAGACAGGGCGCTTTCCGTACCCGCTCCAGGTGTTAAATGGATTCTCCGGGTCACGGTATACAGGCGTCCCTTTTGGTCGCTTCTCCGACTGCAAAGGAACAAGCATAGGTTTCTTCCCTTTAACGTCTTTTTCTCTTGACACGATTCTATTGGCCCTTATGATAAATAAAAGTCGTCAAAATTACAATTACACGGACATACAAAAATGAAAAAAACATGGTGCTTGATAGCGGTATGTATCTCCGGCCTTTCTTTTCAGGGGGTCGCTCACGCGGCTTCTGCCTCGGATACGATCGCCAGCCTTGCGGCCCGATGCGCACCAGACGTTTCACCGCTAACAATGGCCTATATCGTCGGCCATGAATCCGGGAACAACCCGTATTTTATTAACGTTAACCGTGGCGCAAGCCTGAAACGTCAACCGCAAACCGAAGCTGAAGCGGTAGAAGTTGCCAACCGGCTAATCAAAAACCTCAAGAAAGATGAAAGCATCGATATGGGGCTTGCGATGATTAATTCTAACAATTTGAGTTCGTTAGGTATCACGGTTGAGCAGGTATTTAAACCCTGCATCAATCTCCGCGCCAGTCAGACCATTTTAAAAGACTGTTATAGTACGGCCCTGAAATCCAACCCGCCCGGCCAGATAGCATTAAGACACGCGCTGTCCTGCTACAACACCGGGTCACAAGTGCGGGGGATTTCAAACGGGTATGTCACGAAAGTTATTAACGTGGCTAAACAGTCTGATTTAAAGATCCCTACGTTGCTACCTGATGGGCAGAACGAGGAAGCGGAGAGCCAGCCTGTGAGTGCGAAGGGCGCAACCTTTGAGGGTGAGCACGATGCGTTTACGGGTGAAAGTGATAGTGGTGGTGATGTGTTTTCGCAGGATAACACTGACGCGTTTCTGACCAAAGCAGAGCAAAAAGGGAGTGAGGTTATGAATGACAAAAATCTATCTCCTGTTGCAGTCTCAAATAATTGATTTATGCGAAGCCGGAAAAATACAGGAGGTTGTAATTGAAAGGATTTCACTAAAGCAGTGGTACCCCATATTTGACGTAAAGGACGAAAATTTGGGTGAGGTTCGTTGCTCCATTCGGTTGAATAAAGATCACGAACTTCGCACATGGGCAGACCTGAGACTCCTAACGGAGTTTCTTCTGGATAAGTGCAATGTCGGCGAGTGCCGATTGATATTGAAATCAACAAAGGAAAGGTAGAGGTATATATGGTTACTTTTTTCAAAAATAACGGGTTTGCGCTGCTGGTTGCGCTGTTATGTATCGCAGCGCCAGAACTGGCCCTCGCAGCTGGCGGGGCAGACACCGGGGCCAGTACAGGTAACAACATCAAGTCATGGCTGGATACCTGGATTCCTATCGCCTGTACCATCGGCGTGATCGTGTCGTTCCTCGTTTGGCTGTTCCATCTTATTTCCGCTGGTTTTATGTTCCGTCTCGCAATCGCAATGGTTGGCATTGGCTCCGCATCATATCTGGTATCCCTGACTGGTATCGGCAGCTGATTAATGGGGGGGAGTACATCCCCCATTAAGTGAGGTTTTATGTTTGAAAATGGACAACGGCCATTATTTAAAGGTGCAACACGCGTCCCCCGGCTTGCTGGCGTTCCGCGTACAGTGGCGCTGGTTATCTTCATGATCTCGGCCACGCTGTTTATGACGTTACATTTATGGTCACTCCTTGTATTTGCGGTTCTGTGGTCAATTGCAGCAGCGCTAACTAAATACGACGACCGTATGTTTCGCATCCTTTCATTATGGCTACAGACTAAGTTTCGTAATGCACACGACACGCCATTTAAACAATGGAGTGGTTCAAGTTATTCCCCTGTGGATTACAAGAAAAAGGAGCTGAAATAAATGGTGGCATTGCTTAAACCTAAAACGTTCAGAGACGAGCCGAGCGTTAATGAAAAGTATTTGCAGCATAGCCAGCACCTTGATGATTATATTATCTCGATGCGTAATGGCGATTTGCTCGCATTCTTTAAAGTCGATGGCCGGACACATGATTGTGCCTCTGACCGTGAGCTGATTACATGGAACGATGATCTTAATACGTTGATTAAGTCCTTCGGGACTGACCACGTAGAGGTCTGGTCACACGAGTATCATCACCAGTCTAAAGAGTATCCTGACTCTGAGTTTACCCAATTCTTCCCGCGCTATCTGGATGAATACAACCGCCGCCTGCAAACGGGGTCTAACCAGATGGTTAATGACCTGTACCTGACGGTGCTTTATCGCCAGATAGGCGATAAGACGCAGAAGTTCCTGGCTAAGTTTGAGCGACCGTCAGCTGACGAGCTGGCTCAAATGCAGGCTGAAGCCTTCACCGGAATGGAAGAAGTCTGTGAGCAGATCATGGAGGGGATGAAGGGCTATGGCATCAAGCGCCTGGGTATTTATTACCGGGATAAAAACGGTGAGGAAATAGCGCTAACTGACGCTGAAGAAAAACAGTCGCTGCTTGAAGTAGACGAAGCAGATATTTTCGACGAACCGGTAATGCTCAACGTCGCTGATACCGTCCCGCCGACTGCTCACGCTTATTCTAAAGCGCTGGAGTTTCTTTATTTCCTGGTCAATCTGGAATGGTCCATTGTTCCTGTTTGCCGTGACCGTATCGGTTCTTACATCATGGAAAACCGTGTTGTCAGTTCTGTATGGGGGGATATTGTTCAGGTCAGAACACTGGACAGCAATTTTTATACTACGGCTATCGAAATCCGTGATTACGAAAAAAACACGGAACCGGGTCAGTTTAATTTGCTGAAAGAAGCTGATTTTGAATATCTGCTGACTCAAACATTTTCTTGCATATCCGAGGCTTCAGCTAAAACGCTTCTGGAGCGCCAGGAGAAGTCCATGATGGAAACTGGCGACAGAAGCCAGTCCCAGCTTGAACAGTTGAATACAGCGCTGGATATGCTGCTTTCTAAAGAAATTGTGATGGGCTATCACCATGCCACTATTCACGTTTTCGATACCGATCAGCGAGCAGTGCAGCGCAAGGCCCGTAAAGCTAAAGTCATGCTAAGTCAGTGTGGCTTCGTGGGGGGCGGCGTAGGGCTGGCCTCTGAAGCGGCTTACTTTGCGAAGATTCCGGGTAATCAGAAATGGGCGCCACGCCCAACGCCGATCAACTCATGGAATTTCTTCCATTTCTCCCCGTACCATAATTTTATGCGCGGCAAACCGGACAATAATCCGTGGGGTCCGGCTGTGACGATGTTCCGTACCGCGAACGGTACACCGCTGTATTTTAACTTCCACGTCACCCCACTGGAAGAACGCTCAATCGGGAAGCGACCGCTGGGGCATATGTTGCTTACAGGTACATCTGGTGAAGGTAAAACTACGCTGCTGGATTTCCTGTTATGCCAGTGCATGAAGTTTAATCCGCGTATGTTCTGCTATGACCGTGACCGGGGAATGGAGCCGTTTATCCGCAGTGTCGGCGGCTACTATAAAGTTTTACAGCAGGGCGTAAAAACTAACTTCTCACCGCTCAAACAGAAAGGCACACCGCGTAATATTGCAACCACTAAAAATATTATGCGTGTCTGTGCTGAAATTACAAATAACGGCCCGTTAGATAAAGATATGGGGATGGAACTCAATAAGGCAGTAGATGCTGTGATGGGTGAGCATTCATTGGTTCCTCCTGAAGCTCGCGATATTACTCGTCTTAACGGATACATCAATCACCCATACCTTAAAGACCTTATCAAAGACTGGACCAATGAAGGCCAGTATGGCTGGCTTTTTGATAATGATGAAGATGCGTTAGATCTCGATGCTCATGATGTATTCGGCTTCGACCTGACCGAGTTCATTGCTGCTGAAGGTGAGATTCCCAGCCCAGCCAGAACGCCATTGTTAATGTATCTGCTTTACCGAATCCGTAATTCAATTGACGGAAAGCGCCGTGTCATTCAGTGCTTCGATGAATTTCATGCTTATCTTGACGATCCTGTTTTAAAGCTGGAAATAAAGCGCGGCATTAAAACAGACCGTAAGAAAGATGCGATTTATTTGTTTTCCACGCAAGAGCCAAATGACGCACTCGCAAGCAGCATTGGTAAAACGGTGATGTCGCAAACGCCATCAAAAATCTGCCTGCGCGATCCTGATGCCAGCCGTAAGGACTACTCCTTCCTGACCGATGCGGAGTTTGATGTGTTGCTCAAAATTCCTGAGCATTCGCGCCAGTTCCTCGTTAAGCAGGGGTCACAGTCAGCTCTTGCTACGTTCAATCTCAAGATTCATAACAGCGATACGCCAGAACGCGATGAAATGGAAATGGACAACATTATCAGCATCCTTTCCGGTGAGCCGCAAAATGCCGAGTTGGCCGAGGAATTGATAGGTAAATATGGTCCAGAACCCGAAAACTGGATCGAAGAATATTGGCGTCTTTGTCGTCATTAATTAGAGGATGATGTTATGAAAGCGAAGTTAATTGCTATTGCACTGGCTGGGCTGTTAGGCGCGGGAACCATTGGTACGGCTTCTGCTATAGGGGGTACTGGTGTTGTGGTCTACGATCCGACTGGCGTGGCTAAAATGCTTGACCAAATAGAACAGTTAAAGCAACAACTGGCAACCCAAAAGGCGACTTATGAAAGTCTGGCAAAAACTACTGATATTGGGAATTTGTTGGGTTCGTCTACAAGTGCCCTCGCTAAAAATCTTCCTGACGACTGGAAGAAAGTTTATAGCGATGCGATGAATTCAACATCATCCGTCACTGGTGATGTTCAAAGCATGGTTGGTGATTTCAATTCTGAAATTGATGATATGAACCCTTCTGATGCAATTAAAGCGCTAAATAAAAAGTTGGCCGAGAAAGGAGCATATGACCGAGTTATAGCTGAAAAAGCCTATAACAATCAAATGCAGGAATTAAGCGACATGCAGGAACTGACAGAGCAGATTTCCACAACTAAAGATGTAAAGGAAGTGGCTGATCTTCAGGCCCGCATTCAAACCGCGCAAGGCGCAATTCAGGGCGAGCAAGCGAAACTGAAGCTTATGAGTATGCTTCAGGAATCACAAGATAAGTTGTATGAAGCTCAAAGAGAACGCGCCGTAGGTAATTTTATTTATGGTACTGATGGTGGTCATAACCCCGCTCCGTTGAAATAAGGTGATTATATGAAAACGACTTTAAAAGTAGCTTTAGTTTTTATCGGTGTTTCCGCTCTCGCTGGTTGTAAGCCTGAGCATGACAAAGATTGGTATAAGTCGCATGAGACAGAACGAAAACAAATGCTTGTTGAATGCAAAAAGAATGCAGAATCCTTGCAGGATGCTGATTGTAAAAATGCAAGAGACGCAGAGACTGAACTTTTTGTTCATGGGAAAGATAACTCTCATAGTGTGCCGAAGTTAAACTAAATTTCAGGATGTAGTTATGGCATTTGATACTGTTCAACAGATATTTGACATAATTGATGATCTGATAAATATTATGGTTGATACCAACGTAACAACCATTATTGCAACCGTCACACCAACGGTTGCAATATTTTTGACCATCAAGTTTATGGCTCAAGGTGCATATTCCGCTCTTAGCCCCGGAGGGGGCGGGGAGGCGCTTGGGGATTTAATTACACAATATATGAAAGCTGCCGTTGTTTTGAGTTTTGCAACGGCTGGCGGTTTATATCAAACCGACCTTGTACATTTGGCTTTAAACCTACCTGATAACTTTGCTTCAATATTGGTTACTCAAAATAAAACCTCAAGTACAGGGATGGCAGCCATTATTGATACTGGGGTAGACCAGTCTATAACGGCAATACAAACGGCGTTCGAAGGGGCTGGCATTAGCGCTAATGGCATAATGAGCGCAGTAATCGGACTCATTCTAATAGCAGCGACCGTAGTTCTTTGTGGGTTGGGTTCTGCCTTTGTAATTATGGCTAAAGTGCTACTGGCTATAAGCCTGTGTTTAGGGCCAATAGCTATATTCTGTCTCCTGTGGAATCCAACAAAAGGCATATTTGCTAAGTGGATGGGGACCGTTATTAATTACAGCCTAGTCATAGTTCTTTTGGCTCTCGTATTTGGGTTGTTAATGAGCCTCTTTACAAAAATGATTTCCGGTCTTAACGGCAGCGAAGGCTTTGATGCCTTATCAACAGCAATTGGACTGGTCATTCTCACCATTGTTTCCGTCTATGTGTTGTTCCAGGTTCCAGCGGTAGCGTCGAATTTCGGTAGCGGTGTTTCTGCTGATATAGCTTCTGCGGCCCGCCATGCGGGCCACTCGATGAATACGATGGGTAATGTTGCCTCTAATGGGATTTTTGGTGGAGCGAAGCCTTCAGCAAGACCTTCAGCAGCTGGCGGCGGCGGTGGACAAAGTGCCAGCACTAGCGGCAATGCAGGGGCTGGCGGTTCAGGTTTGACAGGAAAGGCGCGTGGTAGCCGGGGAAAAGCTGCATAAATAAACAAAAGTCGTTGAAATTGCAATTTCACGGATATAAGATAATAGAACGCAATGGACAAATGAGGTCGAAACTATGCGCGCAATCGTACTTTTAGGGGTGTTGTTGTTAGGGGCATGTTCCAGCAGTTTCAAGCCACCACCGGAGCCGGACTGGAGCCACACCGTGCCAGTCAATAAAACGCTTCCAGTAGATACACAGGGATAAGGTGGTTGTTATGAGAGAGAAAAAGAAAGGGCTGACCAAAGAGGCCATCAAAGAGTTCAACGAAAGCCGTAAAGGGCTGGAAGTGGACGTTATGAACGAAGTGTTATCTTCACGCCGCACGGCGTGGATAGTCGCTGCGGTCGCATCCGTTGTGGCTGTCGTCGCAATCGGTAATGCTACCTTTGTGAATTACCGCTATAGCCAGCCAATACCGCCGTTCCTGTTGACGCTGAACCCCAGCAATCATGAGGTATCACAGGTTAAGCTGACGCGTGACGATGCCACCTATGGCGACGAAATTGATAAGTATTTCCTTACTCAATACGTTATCCACCGTGAATCCTACGATTTTTATTCCCTGCAAGTGGACTATGACGCAGTAGGTTTAATGTCCACGCCGAACGTGGCGGAAGCCTACCTTTCCCGGTTCAAGGGCAAGCAAGGGATTGATAAGGTCCTGGGTGACAGCGAGACGACGCGAGTAAGTATCAACTCAACCATTCTCGATAGAGAGCATGGCGTGGCGACCATTCGCTTTACGACCGTTCGCCGCTCTCGTAGCAATAACTTTGACGATCCACCGAAGCGCTGGATTGCCATCCTGGGCTACGAGTACAAATCGCTGGCTATGAACGCCTCGCAGCGCTACATCAACCCGCTCGGCTTCCGCGTCACCAGTTACCGCGTTAACCCTGAGTCGAACTGAGGACTGTACTATGAAAAAAGTAGTCTTATCCGCAGTGATCGCAATGGCGCTGGCCGGGGCCACATTCAACGCGGCGGCGCTTCAAGCGCCGAAAAGTTCACCGTATGACTACCGTATCAAAACGGTAGTTTATAACCCGGTTGATGTGGTGCGAATTGATGCGGTAGTGGGCCTGTTTACACATATCGTTGTTGCCCCGGATGAAACATACATCACTCACGCGTTTGGTGATTCTGATGGCTGGACGTTCTCCCATAAGCTCAACCATATGTTTGTAAAACCTAAGCGCGAAATGAGTGATACCAACCTGACCATCGTTACTGATAAGCGATCTTATAACATCGTGCTGCACTATATCGGCGACACGACAACAAAGAACGCTGACGGTACAGAGACAAAATCGTTTATCAAAACGCCGTGGTCAATGAAACAGGCCACGCTTCAGCTGACCTATGAGTACCCGTTTGACGAGCAGAAAAAAGCCTCCAGCGCGGCTGAGAAAAAGCGCCTGACGGAGAAGCTACGGGAGTCTGCTTTCGCTGGCCCTAAAAACTACCAGTACGAAATGAGCGACGAGCCGGAAATGGCAGATATTCAGCCGATCCATGTTTGGGATAACTACCGTTTCACGCGCTTTGAATTCCCGGAAAACGCTGACTTACCGCAGGTTTATTACATATCGTCCAGCGGCAAAGAGACGCTCCCTAACTGTCGCCCGGTTGGTGAACATAACAACATTCTGGAATGCCAGAACGTAGCGAAAGAATGGCGTGTAAGGCTTGGCTGGACAAAGGTTGTTGGTATTAGAAATATCAACTACGTGCCATCAGCTGGCGCAATTTCCACTGGCACAGCCTCCCCGGATGTAAGAAGGGTGCAAAAAGGAGGGGATAACTAATGGCCCGTAAAGTCGATATTGATAGCGAGCTGGATAACAACAACAGCTTCGATGATGAACGCGGGGGAATGCCCGCACAGAAACGCCGCACCGCACCAGGGCTAAAAGCCTTTATCGCTATCCTGGCTATCATCGCCATGTGCTTCGTTGGTGTCACTATTTACACGCACACACGCAAAGCGCCGGACACGGCCAAAGCTGACAGCGGTAATAAAAACGATGGGGTTAGCAGTCTGCCTAACTACCAGTTCAACACTAACCCGAACGTTGGCGGGGCCGCGGCTCCTGACGCTAATCAAAAGGCGATGCAGGATAAAGCCAGAGCGGAATATGAAGCCAGTCATAGCAATGCGGGCCGGGCCAGCAACGGGAAGAAGCAACTGACACCGGAAGAAGTCGCCATGCAACGCCGTCTTGGTGGCGATCTTTCCGGCGAGCAGGGCGGTAGCCAGACTCCGGCCAAAAAAGAGCAGCAAAGCGACGAAGGCAGCGAAGGTAGCAGCGCGTTAGCAAAAGAGCTTACACCTGCCCGACTGAAAGGCAGCAGAGCGGGCGTAATGCAGAATATGAGCATGACCATTGCCAAAGGGACGATGATACCGTGTGGCACGTCTACGGAGCTGGATACGACCGTTCCCGGCATGGTGTCCTGTCGTGTGACGCGTGATGTGTATTCCCTCGATGGGTTGGTGAAGCTGATCGACAAAGGCGCATTTGTTACGGGCCAGATGAACGGTGGCCTCAAAAATGGTCAGGCCCGCGTCTTTGTACTGTGGGAACGAGTGGTAAACCCGGATGGCACATTCGTTAATCTGGATAGCGCCGGGACCAACTCTCTCGGTAGTTCCGGTGTTCCCGGACAGGTTGACTCCCACTTTTGGGATCGCTTCGAAGGTGCGGTGTTCATTTCCGTTCTGTCTGACGCGCTTCAGGCTGGCGTGGCCGCAGCCCAAAATGGCAATAACATCCAGTTTAGTAATACACAGAATAACTCGCAGGAACTGGCCTCTGAAGCACTGAGAGCCACGATTAACATCCCGCCAACACTCTATGACCAGCAGGGCGACGCAATCAGTATCTACGTCGTTCGTGACCTCGATTTCAGTGATATTTACTCACTGGCAGACAACTAATCAACGTGGGCCGGAAGGCCCACTGTTCTTTGTAGCAGGAGATAACTTACATGAATCAATCATCGGCTTATTACCAGCTGGGGCCGCTGCGGGAGTATTTCGAAGATCCGGGCGTATTTGAAATCCGTATCAACCGTTATAACGAGGTGGTTTGTGACACATTCGAAGGCCGTAAAATTATCCAGAACGACAGCATTACCGGCGCGTTTATCGACAACCTGACCGCAGCATTAACCAGCGCCAATGACGTTAAGCGCCAGATGATTAATGACGTGGTATTGCCGGACGGCTCCAGGGGAATTATTTGTTTACCGCCTGCGGTGATCGATAACACCGCCGCTATCGCTTTTCGCAAAAATATCGCGCTGGATAAAGACCTGGCGACGTTAAGCAAGGAAGGTATCTTTGAGTTCTGCCGGGAAATTGACAGCCATAAGCGCGAGCTGGACGACGACGATCTCCTGCTGAAAGAGTTATACCGGGCTAAACGCCGGGAAGAATTTTTGCTTACTGCGGTACGGAAAAAACGAACCGTTGTCGTTGTGGGGGAAACCGGATCAGGAAAAACGGTACTCACCCGCGCCCTGCTCAAAGCCATTAGCCCACAGGAACGCGTGATAATCATGGAGGATGCTCACGAGGTTGAAGCTACCCACCTGGAAGAAGCCGTTTATATGAAATATGGCGGTAAAGATAAACCAGGGCTGGCTACGCCGACGCAGTGCCTTAAAGCCTGTATGCGCCTGACACCAGATCGTATCTTCATGACAGAGCTGAGAGATGATGCTGCATGGGATTACCTTCAGGCATTGAATACCGGACACCCTGGCGGCTTAACCTCCACACATGCTAACTCGGCGATGGATGCCTTCACCCGTATAGGGTTGATGGTTAAAGCTACCGAAGTGGGCCGTATGCTGGATATTTCTGACATTATGCGCCTACTGCACTCCACTATTGATGTGGTCGTTTTCATGGCGAAAAGGAAGATTCGCGAAATCTACTATTCGCCAGAATATAAATATGAGTGCATGAATGGAGGGATAAAGTGAGAAAAGGAGCAGTCATATTCCTGACGGGCCTTCTGGCCCTTTCCTCCCTGCCCTCGATGGCTGGCGATTCGCCATCGGTACAGGTTGGGTTTTCTCCTGAAGGTAGCGCTCAAACGCTGGTAATTGGCGCTATCGACTCCGCGCAATCCTCGATCAGAATGATGGCTTATAGCTTCACCGCGATGGATATAATGCAGGCGCTGGTCAAAGCTAAAAATCGCGGTGTTGATGTGAAAATTGTTATCGACGAACGCGGCAATCGTAATGACGTAAGCCATCGAGCGATGAAATTCATTGTGAAAAACGAGATCCCGCTGCGGGTGGATAGCGACTTTCCTATCCAGCATGACAAGGTGATGATTATTGATGAACGGTCAGTTCAGACGGGCAGCTTCAACTACACCAAAGCAGCAGAATCTAAAAACTCGGAAAACGCGGTGGTGATCTGGAACATGCCCCAGCTGGCGAAACCTTATCTTGAGCACTGGAAGGACCGTTGGGATCGTGGGGAGGACTATAAATGAGAGAAAAATTTGAACGCTATATTTTCAAACATGCTGTACAGCCACTGAAATTGCTTGCTGTGGTAGCAATAGTTGCGGAGCTATCGCGCAGAGGATTAATGTTCATAGGTGTACCTGCTTTTACCTCTTTCATTACGAATATGCTCGGTATTTTGATCATCATGTTAATGCAAAAGCCGATAATGATAAGAGGTGTTTACGAGACGAAAGATCGCTCAAGTTCTTATAGATGGATGCATTTTGCCATAACAGGACTTCAATCTATGTCCGTTGTTGTCCTGCTACTAATACCGATCTATGAACGATAACAGCATGAGAGGCGGCGTAAGTCGCCTTTTTCCAAAGGCTCCGCCCCTCCTGACGAGCTTCAAAAAAAAGCTACAAGTCAGAAGTAGGCGAAACCCGACACAGCTTAGAGATCAGCCGCCTTTCGTTGGCATCGCTCCCCCTGGTTACGTCCTGTGTTCCTGTCATATCGTTTACCGAAACCTGACCGCCTTTAGCCCATACGGGCAACGTGGCGCTTTCTCATAGCTCACGCTGTAGGGTTCTCGGCTCGACTTAGACAGTTCGCTCCAACGCTGCGGGTTTTAACCAGACTCCCCGTCTCCCGCTGCCGTTACGCCTGACTATGACAAACACACGATTTCCAGTTTGTCAGGCGCGACAAATCGCCGCCATAGGTAACAGCCTATGCGGTAACGTGGCTCTAAAGGGGAAATGGGTCTTGAATTGCAGCCATAACGACTGCTACACTACATTTGAATTTTCGGTACTGTGTTCCCCTTTAGAACCAGCTACCAGGTGATAAGAGCGTTAGCTCTACGTCACCCGAAGAAACCACCTTGCCGGGTGGTTTTTTCGTTTCTGAGCAAGAGAGTACAGGATCTTCAGAGGATCGATCAACGATCTTTGATCCTCCGCTATTCCTCATCACCTTCAATATCATCGTAGTAAAGGCTTTCTGGATACAGTTCCATTAGCTGGGATAGCGTGTCCTGTACTTCATCCAGCCGATTTACCAGATGGGATATTTGTTCGTCCAGGTCGCTCGCCAGCTCGAATAATGCCGAAACCCGGCTACGTGAACCTTCGTTAATTACCGCCATTGCTATCTCATGGAGCCTGAGTAAATCAGTTCTGATTTGCGGCGGTGCTGAATACTCGCCATCACTAAAATCCCCGCGTAAATCATCGATAGCATCAACAGCCCGCAACAAAGAGGCTGTTTCAAAATTATCCGGTGAGATTTTTTCCCACTCCGCGTTAGTAATTTGCTCACCCATTTTTTGCTCCTTCAGTAAGTAAACGGCCAATTTCGAAAACAGCCGCTGACCGCCCCGACTTCACCGCTTCAGCTTTCTGGCCGTCAACAAACCAGTGATTACCGTCCGTTCGGACCAGCTCAAACAGCCAGGACATATCGTAAACGTGCTCCGGTATCACGGTCCCTTCCCCGGCCAGAATACCCGCCGTTATGGAATGGTTGCCGCCGCGCACAAAGCCAATGCGCCAGGGCAACCACAGGTCAACATAGTGGTTGATTTTATCCTGCTTCCACGGCCTGCCCTTACGGGTTCCAATGTGCGAAACGTTATCGATATAGCGTGTCAGGCTCCACGGCCACGGCAACACCATGTCACTTGCCAGCGACAACGGATAATCTGCGCCGTCCAGCTCGCCCTCTTTCATCTTCTCGTAAGATTGCACCTGGATAAGCCCCTCAAAGAAGAACTCCTGCGGGGTCATATCCGGGCGGGCATCAGTCCCTTCCTCGGCTACCGCCAGCAGGAAATCACTCTGCACTGGCCGCACGATAGCGCGAATGAGATCAGGCAGCGCCTCAACGGGTAATTTTTCGGCCACCGAAAGCAGGTGATCGAAGCGATTTTTTTCATTGCCGGCAGCGGCTTTTTCTTTCTTATTTCGGTTCCAGAACATCACAGGCCGTAGCCCTCCTTGTCGTAGTCATGTTGATGATTTTCGTGCTCATGCTGCGGTAATTCCACGTCACGCGCACGTTCATATTCTTCATATGTGCTGTAGTCCTGCATGTCGCCATAGTCCGGGCCTTCGTCAGCATACCGCTCATAGTCATGGTAGGGGTTCGCCTCCATTTCCGGTGTGGCTTCTTGCCTCTGCTCGTACCGGATAGCGGCGTTGACTTCCTCCTGCTCACGCTGGCGCAAATCCTGAGACGTGTTTTCAGTACCTGAAGTATCGGGGCCATCATGGGCGGCTTCTGTCGCATTTTTCATGGTGTTTTCCTTCTCTCCGGTTTGTTGGCCAGCTTCATGGCCATAGCTTTTTGCCTGTTGGCCATCGTCATGGCCATAGCTCCGGTTTACGTCTTTGTAACGTTCCTCCATCCCTAAAAAGCGGTCTATTTCGCTGGCCGTGGTCTTAGGACTGTTGCGGCTGGCGCTGCTCAACAAGCGGCCTTTATCGTCGGTGAAAATCTCGACTTCATGACGGGCGCGGGAGATCCCAACGTAAAAGACGTCTTTGGAAGTCGTCAGCGAACGGGTATCGATGTTAAACAACACCCGGTCGCAGGTAAGCCCCTGTGCTTTATGGACGGTCGTTGCGTAGGCATACGAAAGATAGGCGGCTTGCTTCTGGTCCAGCTCGATTTCCCGGCCCTTCGCGTTGGTCAGCGTAAACGTGCCTTTCTCGGTGGCCCCGGTCACGGTGAAGCGGTCGCCGTTCGCCACATCCAGCGTCTTATCGTTACGCGTCACCATCACTTTGTCACCCACGGCCAGCTCGGCGGCCACGCTGGTATAAACAGACAGATTTTTATGGGTACGCGGGCTGAAGCTGATTTTCTGGCCGTCGCTCCCGGCCACGGTCAGAAGGTTCCCCGGACCTGTATCCAGTACGCGGTAAGATTCGCCCCGCTGAAGCCCGTTTTTATAGTCTTTTTCGGGGATAATAATTTGCCCTACCTGGTAGTATTTACTGTCCCGACGTTCGGCCTGCGTGGAGTCAACGCGCTCCAGAAAATTCACCTCCACGCCCTTTCCTTGCAGCTGCAACGCCTCCCGAATCTGGCTATTGAGGATTACCCTTGATTCGTTTGTACCGGAAATAATCAGCGTACCTTCGCGCTGCTCCGGGGAGAATGACAGCCAGCGATTCGCTACAGCCTCCAGCCGCTTATCCTGGTCCTTCTCTGCGCTAATATTGCTGAGTCGGGCCAGTGAGCCGGATATGTGGCCCTCTGCGGCCAGCTTCACCGCCTCAAGCAACACGTCATTTTTCTGGCGCTGAATATCCTTCATGTAGCTGGTCTGCATTCCAGCGCTGATCAGCTGTTCAAATGGCTTGCCCGCCTCTACGGCTTTTGTCTGTGAGGTGTCGCCCAGGAATACCGCTCTGGCCCCGGCCTTCTCGATGGTTTCCATCAGCACCTTCATCTGTCTGGCCGGAATAACGCCCGCTTCATCGATAAAGACCACGCTTTTCTCGTCTATCTTTTTGTCCTTTGCCTTCACGAAAGCGGCAACGGTACGGGCGGGCATACCTTCATCTTCCAGGGATTTTTTCTGCGTACCGTAGGGGGCCAGGGCGGTGACGTGAAAGCCCTGAGACTCCAGAACGGCCTTCGCGCTCATGGTCATATAGCTTTTCCCGGTTCCGGCGAAGCCGTGAGCCGCCACAAAGCGATCTGTCGTGGTGCAAATATCTACGACGCTTTTCTGTTGTTCGGCCTTCAGCGTCTTACCGACCAGCTGCGCGGTGACTTGCTCGCTTGTCAGCGCGGCGATCACCTTGCCCCGACCGCGAGCCTCTATATTCAGCACCGCTTTTTCTACCCGGATACCTTCAACGGTCGTTACCCGATGGCTGGTTTTTTTCAGGCGGCCAGACTTGATACCTTCAGCAACTAACGCCTTCGCCTGGCCGTTGTTCATCCCTTTTTTGTCGGTCAGCTGCGCCTGCCATTCCGCTTTGGTCATGGCTGGTAGCGGTGGCGCGTCTTTGCTTCTCTGGTCAGTCGTGGTGGTGTATCGCGCTTCACCTTCGATAATGGCCCCCTTTGCCACAGCGCGATAATAGGCCGCTTCAATATCCTGCTTTGATGCCTGGCCGATAGCCTTTTTATTTGCCACGGCCAGCAATCGGGACTGGTCAAAAGACGCATCGCGCTCTGAAAGGGATTTAAGCGCAAACTGGATCGCCCGGTCGGCTTTTACCTCCGGGCTGGTGAAGTTAGGGACGGTATTCATTGACGTTTGCGGGCCGTCCTTGCCTTTGCCCGCCCAGGACAGATCATTGAAGTCTATTCCCAGCTCATTAGCCCGATTAACCCACTCTTTATGAATATCTTCACGCGAATAGTCGTCTGTTTTTTTGTCGCGGGTCGCCATCGATACCCGGCTTTTGGTCTGTGCGTCTGCGGTTTCGCGGGTCAGCCCCATAGCCGCCAGCCCTTCTTCTATCTGAGCAGAACGCCGCGAAAATCCACGGATTTGTTCATCCGTAAAGTGCGCCATATCAAAGGTATTATTTTTGTTGTTATAGCGCAGCTCATACCCGGCCTTTGTCAGCTCCAGCGCCAACTCCTGCTTATAGACATCCCCCAGGTGCATCTTGGCCCGCATCAGTTCATCGTTTTTAAGCGCCCTCCACTGACCATCCCCGCGCTGCGTCATGTTCATGACAAAGGCGTGGGTATGCAGCTCCGGGTCAAGGGCGCGTGATGTTTCATGCCGGAAGGAAGCAACAACCAGATTACCGGTATTCTGCGTAATGGTTTTCCCTGCGTGGGTCGTGCGGGCCTGAGCCAGCTTTTCTGCTTCCTGGACGGCAGCGGCAACCGCTTTTTCGTGGGCGGCGATAATTGCCTTATCGCCGTGGATCAGCGCCTGCATCGATACGCCTTTAGGCGCGGAAAATGTGAGGTCGTATCCCAGCCGTTCTTTCGTCGCGTCACCGCTGGAGCGCTTCATCTGCGTGAAAGGGTCAATCTCCCCGACAAGCAGCTCTTTGAAGCGTTGAGAACTGACCTCGCCGGAAAGGCCCAGCGCTTCCGCGCCCTGACCATGCCACGCGGTAAAACTGCTGTCTTTGCTGTAGTAATCGTCTTTTGCATCAGCGTAGTAGCCTACAACTGACGCAATATCGATACGGGTGATAGTCGTAATATCAAGCATGCCGCTACCTCATGATGATTCCCGGAACCGGGTTCTTACGCGTGTATTGCACATGTTTAGTCTTGAACTTGCCGACAGGTAGATCACCAGGAAAATAGATATAGCCCGTAAGATTCCTGAGTTCTGAGATTTCAGTGGGGGTTACTGCTCTGACTGTGCGAGTTTCGATTCGCGGCCTATTATTTGGGCCAGACTGTAATAAGCTCCCCTGTCTGCGCTCTATTTCTCCTTCTATTTCGCCCAACGCGCGGGACATATGTTCAAGCGTTGCTTTACCTAATCGACTGCTTCCCATGACGATACCTGATCGCATACTACCCAATAACGTTTCCGCTATATTGATGCCATAACGTTCAACCAACTGGGAAAACGTCTGGTAGCCTGCCCATACTGACGCACCGCTTTTACGGCCCTTCGTCAGTAAGTCCTGTAGATTTGGCAGGTATTCCAGTGATTCCAACTCGTCGATAAAAAATAACGTGCGCTGATCGCGTTTCCCCATACCCAGCAGGCTAGAAAACATAATATCCAGCCAGCAGGAGATCAGCGGATTGAGGCTCTTTTTCATCTGCTCTTGCCAGGTAATAAACAACGTGCCGGGTTTATCATCCTCCAGCCAGTCACGCAGCGAGAAATTCCCTTCAGGCATTTTTAAATGGGAAGCCAACTTATCACCTAAAACAAATCGGGCACTCCCTGTAGCTCTTTCAGCACCTTTAATGAATAAAGATTCTGCGGGTGTGCCTTTAACAAAATCCTTCACTTTGTCGTATTCTGCAACGTTACACCAATACAACACTTCTTCCATTGAAGGGTTTCTTTTATGTGTGAGTAATTTCTTTGAAACTTCACGATATAATAAGCGACCATACCGATACCATTCTTCAGCAGAACGTTCCTTGCTTTCCTGAATGATAGACACTGCATAAAGATCGTAGTCAAACTCATCTCTTATTTCATTAAACATAGACCAGCCAGGAGAGCGTTTATCATAGGGGTTAAGAATTATATCGTTTTCACGATAAAAAGTTTCTACATACTCTCCATTAGGATCTAAGATAACACGCTTATCTCGCCCTCTTTTTAAACTTGAATATATCGCCTCTTTAATGATTGTCGATTTACCAGTACCTGTAGCCCCACCAATTGAAAAATGAAGCGTTTCATATTCAGTAGGCACAGGAACACCTGCAACCGTTAATTGCTTATGACCGCGTTCTTTTGTTTTCTCGGCCAAAGACGAAGCTCTGACTAATTTAGTCCCACGGAGTACACGTTTAAATCGTGGCCCTTTATACACCCTACCCTTATCGTAAATGATGAATCCAATGAATCCACACAACCCTATAACCGAACCTGCTATAATCGACACCCATAACGGCCAAAGGTTGAACGTATTTTTTAGCAAATAGGGGACAAGGTAGTGCGCCGTTTCACTATTGATACCATATACAAACTTTGCCGTAATAAACCACACAAAGGGTATCGGTCCCAGCAGCGAGCATAAAAATATAAGTCCTCTTTCTTGTTCCGTCATTATTCCGTCCTCTCTTGTTTACTTTCCCATACCTTGTAACCGTTACGTTCCAGCTCTCCCCAGGCGGATTTCATATTGGCTGGAGTCGCCATCGAACGCAGCAGGATCACCGTCTCGATTGCCAGGGATTCGTGCAGCATCATCTGACCGGGAGGCGGCAACTTGAGTTGTGACAGCTGCTTGACCAGTCCTTTCAGCTCCGAGGAAAACGCGCTCATGTCTATCTCTGATACCTGGTCAAACAGAATATCGAGTCGTCGATTTACTTCGTTTATCTGTTCCGTAACCTGACTCAATCCACCTATCCGACCACCTGATCCGGCCAACAAACAACGGCGCATATAGTCCGATCTGTTCGTTCCGGCCAGCCTGTCGATAAGCTCTTTTTCTTCGTCCGTTACCTTGCATGTGATGATCGGCATCATGTCCTCAACTGGTGATTTTTCGTGTTCAATCTGGCGGTAGTTTAACCGCATGAGGTAAGTATTAACAAAGTAATACCTTCATTTCCATATAAACCATACTCTTATTCTATTTTTTTAATACCTTTTTAATACCCAAAATACGAAATATTGAATGTTTTATTCTTTAAATCAGTTAGTTAGTGCGATTTATCGCACTGCGTTAGGTGTATAGCAGGTTAAGGGCTAAAAAATAATCAGTTTGGTAGGGGCGATCTACGGAGGTTAAGGGGTATTTTGGTGAAAAAGCGTTCAATATCCCGGTATTCATGCTTGCATGAATACCCATACACCACAAATACACCACAATTACGTCAATTCATGGTTGACATTACACCACTATTACACCACTCTTACGTCATGGGATAGTTGATACGTCATAAATACATCACTATTACATCAAAAACACATCATTCTACATGAGGGTACTATGAAGCCCAAAAGCATCAGGGCAGCAATTCAGATGATGTTGCCGGAAGTAGAAGAAATGCTGTCGCTGGGAGTCTCCAGAGAGGAGGTTTTCAAGGCGGTATCTGAACGCTTCGGCCTGGAGAATGTGAACGTTCGGAGTTTTGATACTGCCCTGTATCGGGCCAGGCAAAACCGGGCGAAACATGCCGCCCCTGATTCTGTATTGCACAATACAAAATCAGCCGGAGCCAGTGAGCAACAGAAGAAACCTGTATTGCACAATACAGAAAAACCCGCGAAGTCTGAGCAGGTGAAAAAAGATGTATTGCACAATACACAAAGTGCGACCGAGGGAGACAAAACGAAACAGTCACCGGGTATCATCGGAAAGGAATTTTTTGACGAGGCAAGAGCCGAGTTCGATCCTAATGAGTTCATCAAAAAATATTGAGGTGTGCAATGAAAGTAGCGGTTATTAATTACAGTGGCAGCGTTGGCAAAACTTTAGTTTCAACTTACCTTCTCGCCCCGCGCCTGAAAGATGCGAAATTTTTCGCGGTCGAAACCATTAACCAATCAGCGTCTGACTTAGGGATTGAAAATGTCACCAGTTTTAAAGGTGATGATTTCTCCCGTCTGATTGAAGATGTGGTTTTTGAAGATGCAGCGATTATTGATATTGGCGCGTCAAACGTGGAACCGTTTTTAATGGCAATGTCCCGCTTCGATGGCGGCGCAAATGAATTTGATATGTATTTCATTCCGGTAACGCCGGAAGATAAAGCCATTAAAGAAAGTATGAAAACGGCGCACACGTTAAGCAAGGCTGGCGTGGATAACAAAAAGATTATCTTTGTTCCAAACCGCGTTAATCCGGGTGATGATGTTGAAAATGTTTTCGGCCCGATTTTCGACTTTGTGAAACAAACTAAAGTAGGCCGCATTAATAAAAACTCTGCGATCTATAATAGTGAGGTGTACGAATATCTTGCACACCATAAAATTTCTTTTGAAACGCTGACCGCTGAAGATGCGGAAGAATTTAAAGCCCGCGCTAAAGCATCAGCTGACGCAGACGAACGCCGCAAAATGGCGCGTCGTTATACTTACATGAAGCAGGCTATCCCGGTTAAGAGCAACCTGGATAAAACATTCTCCCTGTTAATCGGAGATTAAGCATGGATAAGCAGCCCGATAAATTAGACGTATTGATGGACTGGTTTTTGGGAGACGCGAAGGAAATTTTAGAAGCCATGAAGTTAATGAAGGCCGAACAAGCCGACATGCTTCAGCGGCTGGGCGAACTCAAAAGCGCACTTGAATTGACGGCAGACGATTCGAGAGCGGAAATCATCGGCAGCCTGAGAGATATACAGGCGGCGATGAAGGAGGAAAACAAGGCGCGGTCAGACTTTCTGACGCGCTGGCAATCTCTCCAGCACAACAACGCCAGCACCATCGTTAACCGCGTCGTGATCATGACGGCTGTTTGTTCCATCGTCGGCGCGGCCATCGGGACGGCGCTGACCTTGCTGATCCTGAAGTAACACGCAAGGCCGGAAATCCGGCCTTTTTCTTTCTTTTCAATCGTGACAGTCACGGTGATAAAAATGGATAAAACTGAACGCGAAAGGATGTTAGCCAGACGGCGACAAGCTCGTCGCCGCGAACGGTTACGCGCTGAAGGCGTTAACGTGACCGTCACGCTAACGCACGATGAAGCGGCGCAACTGGACGAACTACGGCAGGTGCGCCGGATGGGTAAACAGCCCTATTCACCAAATGAGTTTTTCCAGCTGCTGCTGATCCGCAACTGGCAACAGTGGGAGAAAGAAAAAGCCGCGCTGGGTACATGCCAGCACTGCGGAAAATCAAAAGCCGGTGGCGGCTGCGGCGGGGAGTTTCAAAAGGAAACATACCAATGCTGGCTGGCGCAGGACGCAAACGCGCTTAACATTTAGTGTATTGTGCAATACAGAAAAGCCCGGTTAATACCGGGCTTTGTCGTTGTCGGAAGGTTTATTTTTTTTCCTGTTGCAACAGGTGATCAATCTTTGCTGCAAGCGCGTATGTTGACGGGAACGCGCCTTTTGTACGCTGGTTAGGTAACTGATTGAAGGCCATCAGGCAGGCTTCGAGAAGGTAGGTTTTCTGGCTCTCCAGCTCTGCTTTCAGCTGGGACGGTGTTGTGACTTTTGTCATTAGGCTTACTCCTGATAAGTGCCGCTTTGGGCTGTATTGCCCGGCTTTCACCGGGCGGGGTGTTTATGCTCAATCAGGCCGGAATATGGTAATAGGCCAGCTCGCGATGCAGGTCATTTTCAAAACCTGTTTCATAGTCCCACGCTCGCCAGGCAAGGCGACCATCAACAACGTGGCGGATCTCGATTTGCTCGCTATCGTAGCGGTCTGTATTGGCTACTTCGACGGTTACTGTAGGGGTGTTGTATTCGCGAATAATTGCAGCGATATGTTGTTTCATTTGGGACTCCGTGGGTTGCCGCTTTGGGCTGTGTTACCGGGCGGCGGTATTGCCTCCCGATAAAATAAGTATCGCTTTTCTCGCCCCAAAAGTCAATATTAGTAAATACGATAATTACATTTATTTCATTCAGTTTTACCAACAAAAAGCGCCCCGGAAGGCGCGTTGAAGGATGGGCAGTTTATGCCGCACGGACGGCGGCAAGTGCTGGCGCTCCGGTTAGCAGGGCATCACGCAGGGCCGCCAGAATAAGCAGGGGCTGCGCGTTCTCTGCGTGTACCATCCGATAGATCTCTGTGAACTCTTCCGGGCTTAAAACGCCCATTCTAAAAGCGTGGTCTGCGTTGTGCTCCGCCAGCCAGATAACATCCTGCGCTTTGTACTTCTCTGTATGCTTCTCCTGGCTCGCCAGGGCGCGGGTCATGCTGCGGGCAACGTAGGCGCGAGTTACGCGCTTCTCTGCGTATGGCTTGCCTTCTTCCGCTTCAATAGGTTCATGCAAGGTGTACACGGTGTAATCGTCAAGGCTTGCCGCCGGGATGTGTTCCGGGGCTGGCTCTGCGGTGGCTTCGCTCACTGCTGCGGCCTTCTCCGCTTCAACTGCCATATAGCCTTTCAGGCCCGTTTTCGCTGCTTTGTATGCCGCTTTGAAACAAGCCACTTCGGAAATGTCGATCCAGTAACCACAACCAAAGCCGTCCTCATAGCAAGGGCAGCTGTCATTTTCCCAGCCTGCCAGCGTCAGGATCTCGTCCATCGCTTCCAGCTCTGCCGCCGTGGCGCTCTCGATGATGAAATGATGTTTGCGGCCGCGTAAATCCGGGTTTGCTGCGGTGGTTGCTTCGCGAGTCAGTTTCATTTTTTGCTCCTTGAATTTAATTGCCGCTTTGGGCTGTGTTACCGGGTGGCGGCATTGCCTCCCGATGAATATAAGTATCGCCTTTTTTGCTCCCAAAGTCAATATTAGTAAATACATTTATTACATATATTTCATTTGGCTACAGCAGTTAAGAAGATGCGCGGAGCGCATGGGAGGCGCAACGCGCCGGAAGCCCCGCAGCGAAGCGAGGACTTAAAAAGCGTTACGGCTTTAGCCGTAATAATCCCCCGTCCTGCAAAGCCATCCTTTCCACCGTTCCCGCCGCCACGCCACGGCCAGACATAAGCCCTGTCCCGGTGAGCGGCCTGTGCGGCGCTCTGCGACGCGCTGGGCGTGATTTCCGGGTCCGTGGTGGGTCAGCGCAGCTGACGCGCCCGGATGGGCTGTAAACGGGCTTACAGCGCTGCTGGTGACGCTGGCCGATACGATCAAATTTGCTGAATGACACTTGCAGCCGGCAGCAGCTGAGA
>NZ_JBMKIF010000037.1:0-34500 GCF_049238025.1 Enterobacter cloacae complex sp. IR5458 | reverse complement strand
CAGCGGGCATCGTTAACTTAAGATACAAAAGCTGTCCGGAAATGGCGGGTCAAGATCACGCCATTATGACACCGGTACGTTCCCCCAATGTCATTTGGCAGGTGATCGAAGGGAACGGTGGTGTAGCCAACGCCAAGAATGTAGATTTGCAAACCGATATCAAGATACTTATTGAGATAATAATAGGAGATATTGTTTCTGCTAGTGGTGGGCTGCAGGGCTGGATTAACCACGCTGGTGATGTAAGCATGATCGTAACTTTCATTTTTCCCCGTCTGGCAGTAGCACGTTCCCTTAAACGAAGTCGTAGAGTTATTCATATCGATCATATGCTGCATGCCAACCAGGTTATCAAGCGTCGTTAATTGTTCCGCGACAGTGAAATAGTTATGGTATTTGCCATTGTCTGGTACGCAGTATCCGGTAGGCGCCGCCTGTAAAAAAAAAGCGGCAAAAAAGAGAGTAAAAAGCCAGAATTGGGGTTTCATTCTTATCCTTTATCGACAAATGACAGGCAGTTGCACCAGCCCGGAATCAGGTTTCTGATGGATGTGATAATCAGCCAGACAGGCCTTGCCGCTGCTGAGCGTCAGCGAAAATTGCCCCGATTCGGGCATGCCGGCGAGATAGAGTTCACCTTTGTCACCGACAATTCCCGTTGCGCTTCCCACATTAAGCGCAGCGGTACCCACCGCACCAAACGGTGCTGGCTTGCCGTTCGCCAGTGAAACGCTAAACAGCACCCGATAGCCGATGTGCGTAACAAACTCGGCTTTCACCACCGCGCCACGCGTAGGCACCAGGTTTTGCACGCTGCGTTCCAGCTCAACGTTGCCTGAAACAAAATCCTTATTCTGAAGCGCAATACGGTTCTCATCGTAGGGTGAAAGCTGCGTCTTCACGGTGTAGCCGCGCCAGTCGGTGGCAACGCCGCTGGCGTTATCTACCGATAACCCTGACGCACCAGGCGCTTTGATCAGCGCCACCGTTTCGCCCATCTCCTGCGAGAAGGTGATGCCTTCGTCGTGGATCAACACGCCGCCGCTGACGCCGTAGTTCAGGCTCTGGCTTTCGTCGCTCCAGGCATAATTCGTCTTTAGCGAGCCGTAGGACGCATCCCAGACCAGTCCCGCATTTCCCGCCGAGGTGCCGCGGTTTTCATACACGGACTGCTGTATGTTCCAGCTCAGATTGTTATCGTCGAGCAGATTGCCGTTCAACCCAATCTGGTGGGAAGGTGTGCCATGGTTGCTGTGGGCGTAGTTGTAGTTGACGTAGCTGTTGGGTAACCAGGCCGAAAGCGGCAGAGACAGCGACAGCATAACGAGATGCTCGCTTTCATCTTCTTGTTGCCACTCTCCCATGCTGTCAGACACCGTATCGGTATAGTTCCACGACAGGTTCCACACGACCTGCTTCCAGCTGTTGCTGTAGCCTATCTGTATCAGGCGCTGCACATCGTCTGTACGCCAGAATTGCTCCCGGCTCAGTGTAAGATAGACATTACCGTACCCCTCGGAAAACGGTTGAGTCCAGGTGCCTTCTACCCGGCTGCGGCGGTTGCCCGTATGCCAGAAGTTCTCGCTATCGCCCGTGCGCGATGCCCATTCGCCCAGGGTGTAAAACCCTTCCGTTGAATAGCGATAACCTACAATACGCAGGCTGGTATTGCTGACGTCGAACGTTTTTGAGTACAGAAAACGCCAGGATTGCCCCTGCTCGTCATCGTCCGTAAAGTGCGATTGGGCATGGGTGATATCCATCGAAATAGCGCCGATATTGCCGAGATCTTTACCAATGCCGGCGGCAAACGCGCGGTAATCGTCTGCCAGCTGCGTGCCACCATACAGCGTCATTCCCCACGCCATTCCGTGCAATACCTGTGCCTGCATCACCTCTGGCATAAACCGATCGTTATCACGACGCTCGCCGATGCTGATGTCCACATCCGTTTGCCCCTCCCGACGCAAAATTGCCAGAGATGCGTAAGGCTGAACAAAATGCTGCTCGCTGCCGTCTTCCTCTTTGATGGAGACGTCCAGATCTCCGCCGCTTGAGGTGGTGTTGAGATCGGTCAACACAAACGGCCCCTGCGGCACGGCCGACTGATAAATCATGTAGCCGTTCTGGCGGATGGTGACCACGGCGTTGGTTTTCGCCACGCCGCGCACCACCGGCGCAAAACCGTTCTGGCTATCGGGGAGCATGTCGCTGTCGGTGTACAGACGCACGCCGCGCACCTGTGAACTGTCGAAGAGATCGCTCGCGGTCCACGTATCACCCGCCATGGCCTGGCTGCGCAGGCTGGCAATATCATGCTGTAAGTACGTGCTCAGCGAACGAACGTTACCGCGGCTGTTGACCGCATTTAAGGCGCTATAGTTACGCAGACGCCATCCGCCAATGTTCAGCCCGCTGCGTAAATTCAGGTAGTAGAGATCGTCACTGTCATAGTCTGACTTCAGCGTCTGGGTCGTGGAGAAATCGTAGTTCAGCATCAAAGCGTCAATACCCTGATCCCAGCGCGAGGGCGAAATGGCGTCACGCGCCGTGGCGTCCAGATAGACCTGAGGGATCGACGCCTTCAGCGCAAGCTTTTCGCTGTCCAGCGTCCATTTCGCGCCAGGCAGCACAGGCACCGGTTCACAACCTTCAGCATTCACCGTATCCAGCGCTTTAATCGCGTTCACTTTCAGGCCAAACATCGCCAGCGTGTTTTTTACATCCACAAAACAAGGCGCCAACGCACTCTCCGGATCGTGGCGGAAAAAACGCACCGCCCTGCGCGCAATGAATCGATCGTTCACATAGATATCAACCTGATATTCTCCTTCAGGCAGGTTATCCGGGCGATTGAACTGGCTGATATCGACCTCAATGGGCCGATCAAGCTCCAGCAGACGCACGTTAAAGAGTGGTCGTGTGGCACTGACGAGAAGCGGATAGCTTCCTCCCAGCCACAGCAGGGATAAAATCAAAGAGTGAAAACGTTTCAATACAAGCAACCCCGCCGCGGTTAAAGAGGTTGCTGAATAGCGTCGCTAATCGCGCCGTAATCATTAATACTGTGCCAGGTGAGCATTTTGCTCACGCCAGCAGGCAGCGCCAGCCGACGTGTCTCAAACGGCATTATCATCGCCAGGTCAAGCGGCTTGCCATCAATAACCACGTCGATCACATTGACGTGAATGGCCGTCGGGTTGGTGACCACCAGCATGCTACCCTGCCGTTGCCATTTCACTTTCAGAGCGGCTGTTTCAGGCGTTTCCTTAACACCCGCCGGACGCCAGAAGAGTTTAATGCGCGTTTTGATGGCAATTTCCAGCTTGCTGCTTTCTTCAGTTGTCGACGGGGGAATATTTTTAATATTCAGCCAAAACACGGACTCCCTGTCAGACGGTAATTCGCCCTGAGTTTTAATGATACGCAGGACACGCTCCTGGCCGGGCTCCAGCCGGGAGACGGGAGGAATAACCGTAAAGGGCGGCTGGTGCTTATCCGCATTGTTAAAAGGCTCAACCCACGCCTGAAGAAGGTAAGGCAGTGCCGTATCTCTATTTAAGACAGAGAGGGTGGTATCTGCTTTATTTCCAGGGAAGATAACGCGGGTGCCACCAATAACAATCCCGGCACTTGACGTCCCGGTAGCGAATGAGAAAAGAAGAGCAACAAATAAAATTATAAAACGCCTGCGCATATTATATCCTGTAACAGGCCTGGATAATTTCCGATAAAAGGGCGCAACAAACCCAACCTCACCAGGCCTGATTATTTTTTTACAGAAAGAGATTGAAGGAATTAATTACTGTATGTAATGGTAAATTCCGAATCCGCATTGGCAGTGCCCGCCGTTACGGTTGCAGACGTGGCGATATAGCGAGCCATAAATGGTAACGACGCCTTGCCGGAGGAAATAGTGGCAGGCGTAGACTGATTGTAAAGCTTAAGCAGACTGTTATCGGCGCGGTTATAAATTGCAATCGCAACGCCACTCGCCCCGCCAGAAGACAGCTTCAGGTACCCGTCACCGTCTTCGGTGCCGTCAAAACGGGCGCTGGCTTTTTTGTAGGTATCCGGGCAGTTCAGCAGATCGATCTGGAATGCCTGAACCGACGC
The DNA here is from genome assembly GCF_049238025.1 of Enterobacter cloacae complex sp. IR5458. NCBI lineage: Bacteria > Pseudomonadati > Pseudomonadota > Gammaproteobacteria > Enterobacterales > Enterobacteriaceae > Enterobacter > Enterobacter cloacae complex sp. IR5458. The sequence goes on along the minus strand of NZ_JBMKIF010000037.1, from coordinate 30,384 downwards.
CATTGACCCCACGCCGGTAAACGTTGATTTATTCACTTTGCCTAAATCAACGGTCTGGTCTTTAGTACCGGTAGACACCTCACAGGTACTATCGATAATTTCGCCCGTGAAATGGACAGTACCATTGCCATTGGCCGCATGTGTCTGCGCACCGAAAAATAAAGAGGAAAGCACAACAATGCTCTTTAACGTATTTCCTTTCATTACAACACCATCCTGAATTATACATTGCAAAATACTATTTCCCTGATAAATGCTTCAGGGCATACAAGCGAAGAGCATTAAACTCTTTAAAATAAAAAATAACAAGAAGAAATATTATTCTATTATTCTCGCCTGCCGAATATGGAATAGTTCAGGATGAAGTGAGGTCTTAATATAATATTATATTTAAAAAAACAGGATTAATTCTACCAGGATTTATATATCTCTATTATTCCAGAATTATATTTTCAGAGTAAATTTATATTTACCGATCAAAAAATAGCCCCACAATCATAGATTTATGGGGCTATTTCACTTCAATATATAAAATTATTCAACCGTGACCGATTTCGCCAGGTTACGCGGCTGGTCAACGTCAGTGCCTTTGATCAGCGCCACGTGATAAGCCAACAGCTGCAGCGGAACAGTGTAGAAGATCGGTGCAATCACCTCTTCGACATGCGGCATTTCGATGATGTGCATATTGTCGCTGCTGGCAAAACCGGCATCTTTATCAGCGAAGACGTACAGGACACCGCCGCGGGCGCGCACTTCTTCGATGTTGGATTTCAGTTTTTCCAGCAGTTCGTTGTTTGGTGCCACAACGATGACCGGCATATCCGCATCAATCAGCGCCAGAGGGCCGTGTTTCAGCTCGCCTGCCGCATAAGCTTCAGCGTGAATGTAGGAGATCTCTTTCAGCTTCAGCGCGCCTTCCAGCGCGATCGGATACTGATCGCCACGGCCCAGGAACAGGGCGTGATGTTTGTCAGAGAAATCCTCCGCCAGCGCTTCAATGCGTTTGTCCTGAGACAGCATCTGCTCAATACGGCTCGGCAGCGCCTGCAGCCCGTGAACGATGTCGTGCTCAACGGAAGCATCTTCGCCTTTCAGGCGCGCCAGCTTCGCCACCAGCATCAGCAGAACCGTCAACTGAGTGGTAAACGCTTTAGTAGAGGCGACGCCAATTTCGGTGCCCGCTTTGGTCATCAGCGCCAGATCGGACTCGCGCACCAGTGAAGAACCTGGAACGTTACAGATGGCCAGAGAGCCCAGGTAACCCAGCTCTTTAGAAAGACGCAGCGCTGCCAGGGTATCTGCCGTTTCACCGGACTGAGACAAGGTGATCATCAGGCTGTTGCGACGCACAGCGGATTTGCGATAGCGGAATTCAGACGCGATTTCCACGTCGCACGGCACACCCGCCAGGGATTCAAACCAGTAGCGAGAGACCATACCGGAGTTGTAGGAGGTGCCACAGGCGACGATCTGAATATGCTCAACCTTGCCGAGCAGTTCATTGGCATTGGCACCCAGTTCGCTCAGATCCACCTCGCCGTGGCTAATGCGCCCGGTCAGGGTGTTTTTGATCGCGTTTGGCTGCTCGTAAATCTCTTTCTGCATGTAATGACGGTACGCGCCTTTGTCGCCCGCATCGTACTGCAAATTAGATTCAATCTCCTGACGCTTAACCTGCTCGCCTTTGGTATCGAAGACGGTCACGCTGCGGCGAGTCACTTCCGCGATATCTCCCTCTTCCAGGAAGATAAAGCGGCGGGTCACCGGCAGAAGTGCCAGCTGATCGGAGGCGATGAAGTTTTCCCCCATCCCCAGACCGATTACCATTGGGCTACCGGAACGCGCGGCCAGCAGCGTGGACGGGTCGCGGGAATCCATGATTACCGTACCGTACGCACCGCGCAGCTGAGGAATAGCGCGCAGTACCGCTTCACGGAGCGTGCCGCCCTGTGCCAGCTCCCAGTGCACCAGGTGAGCAATCACTTCGGTGTCGGTTTCTGAGACAAAGGTATAACCGCGCGCTTTCAGTTCTTCGCGCAGGGGTTCGTGGTTTTCGATAATGCCATTATGGACGACCACGATGTGTTCAGACACATGCGGGTGGGCGTTACCTTCGGATGGTTCACCGTGCGTCGCCCAGCGGGTGTGCGCAATACCCGTCCCGCCGTGCAGCGGATGTTCTTCCGCAGCCTGGGCCAGCATCTGCACTTTACCCAGACGGCGCAGACGGGTCATATGACCTTCTGCATCTACGACAGCCAGACCGGCAGAGTCGTAACCACGGTATTCCAGACGACGTAAACCTTCGAGAAGGATTTCAGCAATATCACGCTGCGCAACTGCGCCAACAATTCCACACATATTTTAGATTCCGAATTTAGGCATGATGCCTGCGTTGTCGCTGACCTGTATTTGCCCTTTCCGGGCACCCCGAGCCTTGTAGAGAGTGGGGTTATAGTTATGGGTACTGCTTGTGGGGGGAGATATATATTTATCTCCTCACCCGGGTGTGCCTGATGACGGCTACGCCTTATCAGGCCAACTCAATCGTAGGGCGGGTAAGCGTAGCGCCACCCGCCTTGTTGTTACTTCTTCTTCACCGGGCGTTTCCAGCCCTGCTTGTGCACCTGCGGCACGCGGCTTAACACTAACTCGTTATCCGCCACGTCACGCGTCACGGTCGTCCCGGCGGCAATGGTCACGCCGTTACCTACGGTGACAGGCGCCACCAGCTGCGTGTCAGAACCCACAAACACGTCGTCGCCGATAATGGTTTTGAACTTGTTGGCACCGTCATAGTTACAGGTAATGGTTCCTGCACCAATATTCACGTTGTCGCCAATTTCTGCGTCACCCAGATAGGTCAGATGACCGGCTTTCGAGCCTTTACCCAGACGCGCTTTTTTCATTTCCACGAAGTTGCCTACGTGAGCGCCTTCCAGCAGCTCAGCACCTGGACGCAGACGCGCAAACGGACCGATAGTACACGCCGCGTCCAGATGAGCATCTTCAACCACGCTGTACGGGCTAATTTCGCAGTCGTCACCGATGACGCTGTTTTTGATAACACAGCCGGCGCCAATTTTGACGCGGTTGCCAAGCTGAACGTTACCTTCAAGGATAACGTTAGTATCAATCTCAACATCTCGCCCGTGCGACAGGGTCCCGCGCAGATCGAAACGCGCTGGATCGCGCAGCATTACGCCGGCCAGCAGCAGATTTTCGGCCTGCTCAGACTGATAAATGCGCTCGAGACGAGAAAGCTGCAGACGGTTATTCACGCCGTCCGTTTCACTGATGCGCGCCGGATGAACGGCGGCAATTTCACGCCCTTCGTGGTACGCCATCGCAATGATATCGGTGATGTAGTACTCACCCTGCGCGTTGTTGTTATTGAGCTTCGACAGCCAGCGCTTCATATCTGCGCCATTGGCAATCAGGATACCGGTGTTGATCTCCTGAATCTGACGCTGTTCATCGCTGGCGTCTTTGTGTTCAACGATACCCGTTACGTGGCCGTTCTCACGCGTGATACGGCCATAGCCCGTTGGGTCATCCAGCACGACGGTTAATAAACCGATGCCGCCCTGCGGTTTGGCTGCACGCAGGCGAGTCAGCGTCTCGACGGAGATCAGCGGGACGTCTCCGTAGAGCATCAGGATGTCTTCGTCATCGGCAAAGAAAGGGGCGGCCTGCTGCATTGCATGGCCAGTACCCAGCTGTTCAGCCTGGAGCACCCAGTTTAGCGCGTCATCGCTCAGCGCCTTTTTAAGCAGATCGCCACCGTGTCCATAAACCAGATGGACCTGGCGGGCCCCCAATTCATTCGCTGCATCAATGACATGCTGCACCATTGGCTTTCCTGCCAGACGGTGAAGCACTTTAGGCAGATCGGAATACATGCGGGTACCTTTGCCAGCGGCAAGGATCACCACGCTCATCGCACTGTTTGACATACGCATCCTGACGGTAATTTAAGTGAGAAGTAAAAACGTTTGATGCTTAAAATTCTACATCTTTTTCATCATGAATTAAGGCACAAAAAAAAAGCCAGCCTGGTATACAGACTGGCTTTTGAGCTTTTCAAGCCGGTGTTACATCGCTTTTTTGGTCAACTCGATAACGCGCAGTTTCGCGATCGCTTTGGCCAGCTCCGCAGACGCCTGAGCGTAATCCACGTCACCATGAGAGCTGCTAATGTGCTCTTCAGCCTTACGCTTCGATTCCAGGGCTCGTGCTTCGTCGAGATCCTGGCCACGAATAGCGGTATCGGCCAGAACGGTCACACTGCCTGGCTGCACTTCAAGAATGCCGCCGGACAGATAGATAAACTCTTCATGACCGAACTGTTTAACGATGCGGATCATACCAGGCTTAATGGCGGTGAGCAGCGGTGCGTGACCCGGGAAAATACCCAGTTCACCTTCACTACCCGTTACCTGGATTTTCTCGACCAGACCAGAGAACATTTGTTGCTCTGCGCTGACGACATCCAGGTGGTAAGTCATTGCCATATCACCCTCCGATTAAGGCGTTAAAGTTTTTTGGCTTTTTCCACTGCTTCTTCGATGGAACCAACCATGTAGAACGCCTGCTCTGGCAGGTGATCGTATTCGCCTTCCATGATGCCTTTAAAGCCACGGATGGTGTCTTTCAGGGAAACGTATTTACCCGGAGAACCGGTGAATACTTCCGCAACGAAGAACGGCTGGGACAGGAAGCGCTGGATCTTACGCGCACGTGCTACCACCAGTTTGTCTTCTTCAGACAGCTCATCCATACCCAGGATGGCGATGATGTCTTTCAGTTCCTGGTAACGCTGCAGCAGGGACTGTACGCCACGCGCGGTGTCGTAGTGTTCCTGACCCACAACCAGTGGATCCAGCTGACGGCTGGTGGAGTCCAGCGGGTCAACGGCCGGGTAGATACCCAGAGACGCGATCTGACGGCTCAGTACCACGGTTGCATCTAAGTGCGCAAAGGTGGTGGCTGGTGATGGGTCAGTCAAGTCATCCGCAGGTACGTATACCGCCTGAACGGAGGTGATAGAACCGGTTTTGGTAGAGGTGATACGTTCCTGAAGAACACCCATCTCTTCCGCCAGCGTAGGCTGATAACCTACCGCTGAAGGCATACGACCCAGCAGTGCAGATACTTCAGTACCGGCCAGGGTGTAACGATAGATGTTATCAACGAACAGCAGAACGTCACGGCCTTCGTCACGGAACTTCTCAGCCATCGTCAGACCAGTCAGCGCAACGCGCAGACGGTTTCCTGGTGGCTCGTTCATCTGGCCGTAAACCAGGGATACTTTGTCCAGAACGTTGGAGTCGGTCATTTCGTGGTAGAAGTCGTTACCCTCACGAGTACGTTCACCTACGCCCGCAAACACAGAGTAACCGGAGTGCTCGATCGCGATGTTACGGATCAGCTCCATCATGTTTACGGTTTTACCTACACCCGCACCACCGAACAGACCAACTTTACCGCCCTTCGCAAACGGACACATCAGGTCGATAACTTTGATGCCGGTTTCCAGCAGTTCCTGAGAGCTTGACAGCTCTTCGTAGGAAGGTGCCGCGCGGTGGATAGCCCAACGCTCTTCTTCACCGATGTCGCCTTTCATGTCGATTGGCTGACCCAATACGTTCATGATACGACCCAGTGTTGCTTTACCTACAGGCACTTCGATCGGGTGCTCAAGGTCTTTCACTTCCAGACCACGACGCAGACCGTCGGAAGAACCCATCGCGATGGTACGCACGATACCGCCGCCGAGCTGCTGCTGAACTTCCAGCACCAGGCTCTCGTTACCATTCTGTACCTCAAGCGCGTCGTACACGCGTGGTACGGCGTCCTGAGGGAACTCGACGTCCACCACGGCGCCGATTACCTGGACAATCTTTCCAGTAGCCATCTTGAATCCTCTACGTAATTCGTAAACCTGGTTAAACCGCGGCGGCCCCCGAGACAATCTCGGTGAGTTCCTGAGTAATGCTGGCCTGACGAGCTTTGTTGTAAACCAACTGCAGCTCTTTAATCAGGCTGCCGCCATTATCGGTCGCGGCTTTCATCGCCACCATTCGTGCGGCCTGCTCGCTGGCCAGGTTTTCTACAACGCCCTGATAAACCTGAGATTCAACGTAACGACGCAGCAGGGTATCCAGCAGCGGTTTCGGATCGGGTTCATACAGGTAATCCCAGGCTTTCTGCTTCAACTCGTCATCTTCTGATGCCGGTAAAGGCAGCATCTGAGTGATCGTAGGCACCTGAGACATGGTGTTAATAAATTTGTTGCTGACAACGTACAGTCTGTCCAGACGGCCTTCATCATAGGCCTGCAACATCACTTTAACCGGGCCGATCAGTTCGGACAGGGACGGGTTATCACCCATACCGGTCACCTGAGCGACAATGTTGCCACCAACGGAGTTAAAGAAAGAGACGCCTTTAGAGCCAATCAGTGCCAGATCGCACTGAACGCCTTTATCGGACCAGCCTTTCATATCCGCCAGCAGTTTTTTGAACAGGTTAATGTTCAAGCCGCCACACAGACCACGGTCAGTCGACACTACCAGGTAGCCCACGCGCTTAACGTCGCGTTCTTCCAGGTAAGGGTGCTTGTATTCCAGATTACCGTTTGCAAGGTGACCAATCACTTTGCGCATGGTCTCTGCATAAGGACGGCTGGCCGCCATGCGATCCTGCGATTTACGCATTTTGGAAGCGGCGACCATCTCCATCGCTTTAGTGATCTTTTGCGTGTTCTGGACGCTTGCGATCTTACTACGTATCTCTTTTGCGCCGGCCATGAGCTTCTCCTCAATGCCAGGCGGCTTGTCCTGAGACAAGCCGCCGGACGATTACCAGGATTGGGTTGCTTTGAAGGAATCGAGGATAGCTTTCAGCTTGCCTTCGATTTCGTCGTTATAGCCACCGGTCTGGTTGATCTCTTGCATCAGCGGAGCGTGATCACGGTCGACGTAAGCCAGCAGAGCGGCTTCGAAGCTACCGATTTTCGCCAGTTCCACATCTTCGAGGTAACCGCGTTCAGCCGCGAACAGTACCAGGCCCTGCTGAGCAACAGACATTGGTGCGTACTGTTTCTGCTTCAGCAGCTCGGTCACTTTCTGACCGTGGCTCAGCTGTTTACGGGTTGCTTCGTCCAGATCGGATGCGAACTGAGAGAACGCAGCCAGTTCACGATACTGTGCCAGCGCGGTACGGATACCACCGGACAGTTTCTTGATGATCTTGGTCTGAGCAGCACCACCAACACGGGATACGGAGATACCCGGGTTAACCGCCGGACGAATACCGGAGTTAAACAGGTTGGTTTCCAGGAAGATCTGACCATCGGTAATGGAGATTACGTTGGTCGGAACGAACGCAGAAACGTCACCCGCCTGGGTTTCAATGATCGGCAGTGCGGTCAGAGAGCCCGTTTTACCCTTCACTTCACCTTTGGTGAAGTTCTCGACGTATTCCGCGTTAACGCGGGAAGCACGCTCCAGCAGACGAGAGTGGAGGTAGAATACGTCGCCCGGGAATGCTTCACGTCCTGGTGGACGACGGAGCAGCAGGGAAACCTGACGATAAGCAACAGCCTGTTTAGACAGGTCATCGTAAACGATCAGTGCATCTTCACCGCGGTCACGGAAGTATTCGCCCATTGCGCAACCCGCGTATGGCGCCAGGTATTGCAGTGCAGCAGATTCAGAAGCGGTAGCCACAACCACGATGGTGTTAGACAGCGCGCCGTGCTCTTCCAGTTTACGAACCACGTTAGAAATGGTGGACGCTTTCTGGCCGATAGCCACGTACACACATTTGATGCCGGAGTCACGCTGGTTGATGATGGCGTCGATTGCCATCGCGGTTTTACCGGTCTGACGGTCACCGATGATCAGTTCACGCTGACCACGACCGATTGGGATCATGGCGTCAACAGACTTATAGCCTGTCTGAACAGGCTGATCGACGGACTGACGATCGATAACGCCTGGTGCGATAACTTCGATTGGAGAGAAGCCATCGTGCTCAACCGGACCTTTACCGTCGATTGGCGCACCCAGGGTGTTAACAACGCGACCCAGCAGGCCACGGCCAACCGGCACTTCCAGAATACGGCCAGTACACTTAACCTTCATGCCTTCGGCGAGGTCAGCGTATGGACCCATCACAACCGCACCTACGGAGTCGCGCTCCAGGTTCAGTGCGATAGCGTAACGGTTACCCGGCAGGGAAATCATCTCACCCTGCATACAATCGGCCAGGCCGTGGATGCGGATAACACCGTCACTTACAGAAACAATAGTACCTTCATTGTGAGCTTCGCTCACAACATTGAACTGAGCAATGCGCTGCTTGATCAGTTCGCTGATTTCGGTGGAATTCAGTTGCATGCTCCAGTCCCCTTAAGACTGCAAGACGTCTGCAAGGCGTTCAAGACGGCCGCGTACGCTGCCATCAATGACCATATCACCCGAGCGGATGATTACGCCTGCCATTACAGACTTATCGATTTTGCAATTCAGCTTAACTTTGCGTGACAGACGTTTTTCCATCGCGGCGGTGATTTTCGCAAGCTGTTCATCACTCAGTTCAGTCGCTGAAGTCACTTCGACTTCAGCTGTTGCTTCACTAAGGGCACGTAAGTGCTCAAACTGCTCGAGAACATCCGGGAGCACACGGAGACGACCATTTTCTGCCATCACCTTAATCAGGTTCTGGCCGTTGGCATCCAGTTGCTCTCCGCACACGGCGATAAACGACGCGGCGAGAGTTTCAGGCGCTAACGCACCGGAAAGCAACTCGGCCATTTGTTCGTTTTTCGTCACCTCAGCGGCAAACGCCAGCATATTCTGCCAGCGATCGACATTTTGGTGTTCGATAGCAAAGTCAAAAGCTGCTTTGGCGTAGGGGCGAGCTACCGTAACAAATTCAGACATCAGCCCCTCCCTCCTTACAGTTCAGCGACAAGTTTGTCCACGATGTCGCTGTTAGCAGCTTCATCCACGGAACGTTCGATGATCTTCTCGGCGCCAGCAACAGCCAGAATCGCAACCTGCTTACGCAGTTCTTCACGAGCACGTTTACGCTCAGCTTCAATTTCAGCCTGAGCCTGTGTCACGATCTTAGTACGTTCCTGTTCTGCTTCAGCTTTGGCTTCGTCCAGGATCTGCGAACGGCGTTTGTTAGCCTGTTCGATGATGACCTGAGCTTCCGCTTTCGCTTTTTTCAGCTGGTCTGTCGCGTTGGCCTGTGCAAGGTCCAAATCTTTCTTAGCGCGTTCTGCAGAAGCCAGACCGTCAGCAATTTCTTTCTGACGTTTTTCGATGGCAGCCATTAAAGGCGGCCATACATACTTCATGCAGAACCAGACAAAGAGAATAAACGCGATGGCCTGGCCGAGGATTGTTGCGTTCATGTTCACAGCACAATACCTCTTAAATTTCTGTGGCTTGGGGTTTTAAAACAACTACTACGCGACAGCAAACATCACGTACAGACCCAGACCTACAGCGATCATTGGGATAGCATCCACCAGACCCATAACGATAAAGAACTGAGTACGCAGCAGAGGAATCAGATCAGGTTGACGCGCTGCGCCTTCCAGGAATTTGCCCCCGAGGATGCCGATACCGATCGCAGCACCGATAGCCGCCAGACCCATCATCACAGCGGCAGCCATGTACAGCAGATCCATATTCAGGTTTTCCATGACAGTCTCCAGTTTGTTTCAATTAAAACGTAGTAGTGTTGGTAAAAAATCAGTGCTCTTCAGACGCCATCGACAGATAGACGATCGTCAGAACCATGAAGATAAAGGCTTGCAGCGTAATGATCAGGATGTGGAAAATGGCCCATGGCACATTCAGAATCCACTGTGACCACCACGGCAGAAGACCCGCGATCAGAATGAAAATCAGCTCACCCGCATACATGTTGCCGAACAGTCGCAGACCCAGTGAAACAGGTTTGGACAGCAGGCTAACGCCTTCCAGGATCAGGTTGACCGGAATAAACGCCCAGTGGTTGAACGGCTGCAAGGTAAGCTCTTTCACAAAGCCGCTTACGCCTTTCATTTTGATGCTGTAGAAAAGAATCAGGATAAACACGCCCAGCGCCATCGACAGAGTGATGTTTACGTCCGCAGACGGTACAACACGCAGTGCAGGCAGGCCGAAGATGTGCTCGCCGATGAACGGCAGCAGGTCAATTGGCAGCAGGTCCATCAGGTTCATCAGGAAGACCCAAACGAACACGGTCAAGGCCAGCGGAGCAATCAGCTTGCTCTTACCATGGTACATGTCTTTCACGCTGCCATGGACGAAGCCGATGATCATTTCAACGAATGTCTGGAATTTCCCTGGAACACCGCTGGTCGCCTTTTTAGCAACGCTGCGGAACATGGCCAGGAACAGAAGACCCAATACCACCGAGAAGAACATGGAGTCGATGTTGATCGTCCAGAAGGTGGCCGGGGGGTTATGCGGATCCACCAGCGAGAATGTACGCAGGTCCAGCTGAAGGTTATTCAGATGGTGACCTATGTAATCCTGCGGCGTCATATTTTCTGAAGCCATGATGCCTTTTACCCTTTGTTATTGATTACAGCTGGAGCCAGAACTTGTACCACCAGCACCAAAACCCACGTTGCTATCAGCGGCATGAAGACCACTTTCAAAACCGCCAGCGCCATCACCAGTAAAGCAAAGGTCAGCAACACCTTAAACACTTCGCCAAGAGCGAAGGACCAGGCCACGCGGCCTTTGGCGGGTGTATGCGCCTGATGACGCCAGGCAAAAATCATAAACAACACGTTTGGCAGCACAACTGCCAAACCCCCGCACACGGCGGAGATGCCCCAGAAGGGGTCTTTGAGGCTAAACAGCAGTCCACTTGCTATCACAGCCAGAAACTGAATGAACAGAAGCTTACGAGCAACGTTTCTACTCAAGAGCGACACAGACATCACGTTTTTACTCCTGCTCCCTTCGAGGTATGCCGCGTGTCGTATAAAACGTCCTTTAAGGCTCAGAGTCAAGCATCAAAAAGCGGACAAATTATACGGTGCGTACCCGTGATTTCAAACATTAAGTAGCGAAAAGGTGAATAAATGTTTAAATATTTTTCCCCACCGCTATTTTTCAACTTTCGCTGAAAGCATCGACCTTCGAGCAAAACTGCAAACAGCGCGAAAACGTTGACTACAAAGCGTGCACGAGATCACAAAACACACATTTGCGATAAGGTTGTATTTATCAAAGCCGTAAATCGCACAGGAGTATCTTTCTGAAATCAAAGATAAAATATCGCAACTATTTTCAAAACAGCCCCGTACACAATAAAAACCTTTTATTGACATTCTTAATAAATAATTAACATCGCACTCTGATTACAGTCTCCCACTTTTAGCAGACTGATATTTTCATAGTTGACTATCTTCACGGTGAATAATAGGCGCAACGTTAACCATAAGAAAAACCATGGTAAAAAAGAGGTTAAATGCTAACGGGTAAATCCATGTGAGTTGTGCTGTTTTTTAACATCACCAGAACAGCACAAATTCCACATTTTTTATTAATTTTTTAAAAATTGTTTGGCTTAATTATCACCAGATGACGTTCACCGTCGAGCTGAGGAATGTTTAATTTCTCGATGGATTCAACGGCAAAACCGTCCGGAAGCTGTTCAATTTCATCACCCGGCAGTTGCCCTTTCAGCGCATAGAAACGCCCTTTATCTTCTGCGGGCAAATGTCTACACCAGCTCACCATGTCATTGAGTGAAGCAAAGGCGCGGCTGATAACACCGTCAAACGGCGGTTCTGCCGGAAACGCCTCTACCCTGCTTTGAACGGGCGTGATGTTCTCAAGCTTCAGCTCATGCTGAACCTGTCGTAAAAAGCGCACGCGCTTACCGAGGCTGTCCAGCAGCGTGAAATGACTTTCCGGCCGGACAATCGACAGCGGAACCCCTGGCAGACCAGGCCCCGTGCCAACGTCGATAAAACGCTCCCCCTTCAGATACGGTGCCACAACGATGCTATCGAGAATATGGCGTACCAGCATCTCGTTGGGGTCGCGTACCGACGTCAGGTTGTACGCTTTGTTCCATTTGTTCAGCATATCGACATAGGCCAACAGCTGGTTTTTCTGGTGATCGGTGAGCGAAATACCTGCCTGATCCAGCAGACGAGAGAGTTTGTTGAGCACGGTGAATACCTGTTGGAAAACTTAGGTGGCGGGTGGCGCTTCGCTTACCCGCCCTACGGGTTCAGTAGGCCCGGTAAGCGCATCGCCACCGGGCAATGTTCTGGGCATTACGCGCTGCGGCGCAGCATACCCTGTTTCTTCAACCACACCAGCAGAATCGAAATCGCGGCGGGCGTAACGCCAGAGATACGTGATGCCTGGCCGATGGATACCGGTTTATGATCGTTCAGCTTAGCGATCACTTCGTTGGAAAGCCCCGTCACCTGACGGTAGTCCAGCATTTCCGGCAGCAACGTGTTTTCGTTACGCTGCTGTTTTACAATCTCATCCTGTTGGCGCGCGATATAGCCTTCGTACTTCACCTGAATTTCGACCTGTTCAGCGGCTTCGGCATCTTCAAGACCCGGGGCGAACGCGGTGAGTTTCACCAGATTCTCATAAGTCACTTCGGGACGACGCAGCAGATCTTCACCGCTGGCTTCACGTGAGAGCGGCGCAGTTAAGTGAGCGTTCACTTCGGCAGCGGTTTCAGCCTGTGGATTAACCCACGTGGTTTTCAGACGCTGACGTTCCTGTTCAATGCGCTCCAGCTTCTCGTTAAAGCGTGCCCAGCGTTCGTCATCGACCAGACCCAGCTCGCGGCCCATTTCAGTCAGACGCAGGTCGGCGTTATCTTCGCGCAGCATCAGGCGATATTCCGCACGAGAGGTAAACATACGGTACGGTTCTTTGGTGCCCAGGGTGCAGAGATCGTCAACCAGTACGCCCAGATAGGCCTGAGAACGCGCCGGGGCCCAGCCCTCTTTTTCGGCAGAGAAACGGGCAGCGTTCAGACCGGCCAGCAGACCCTGTGCAGCCGCTTCTTCGTAACCGGTGGTGCCGTTAATCTGGCCCGCGAAGAACAGACCGTGGATGAATTTGCTCTCCAGGGTTGGCTTCAGGTCACGCGGGTCGAAGAAATCGTACTCAATAGCGTAGCCAGGGCGAACGATTTTCGCATTCTCCATGCCCTGCATTGAGCGAACAATCTGCATCTGCACATCGAACGGCAGGCTGGTGGAGATACCGTTCGGATAAATTTCGTTTGAGGTTAGCCCTTCCGGCTCCAGGAAGATCTGGTGCTGGTTACGATCGGCAAAGCGCATCACTTTGTCTTCGATCGACGGGCAGTAACGCGGACCGATCCCTTCGATCACACCGGCGTACATTGGGCTGCGATCGAGGTTATTGCGGATCACGTCATGGGTTTTTTCGTTGGTATGCGTGATGTAGCACGGTACCTGCTGCGGATGTTGCGCCGCATTGCCCATGAACGAGAAGACCGGCATCGGGTTATCACCGTGCTGTTGCGCAAGCACGCTGAAATCAATGGTGCGCGCGTCAATACGCGGCGGTGTGCCAGTCTTCAGGCGGCTTACGCGCAGTGGCAGTTCACGCAGACGACGAGAGAGCGGAATGGATGGCGGATCGCCTGCACGGCCACCGCTGTAGTTATCCAGACCAATATGAATTTTCCCGTCCAGGAAGGTGCCGACGGTCAGTACCACCGCTTTGGCGCGGAATTTAAGGCCCATCTGGGTCACAGCACCCACGACGCGATCGTTCTCAACGATAAGATCTTCTACCGCCTGCTGGAAGATCATCAGGTTTGGCTGGTTCTCCAGCGCGGTACGTACGGCCTGACGATAAAGCACGCGGTCTGCCTGTGCACGAGTGGCACGCACTGCCGGCCCTTTACTCGCGTTTAGTATCCTAAACTGGATGCCTGCATGATCGATCGCTTTCGCCATCAGGCCGCCAAGCGCATCCACTTCTTTTACCAGGTGTCCTTTCCCAATGCCGCCAATCGCCGGATTACAGGACATTTGTCCCAGCGTGTCGATATTGTGTGTCAAAAGCAGGGTCTGTTGACCCATACGCGCTGCGGCCATTGCGGCCTCAGTGCCTGCGTGACCCCCGCCAATGATGATGACGTCAAAAGGATCCTGATAAAACATGGTGGTCTGCCTCGCGTAAAGCGGTATGAAAATGGATTGAAGCCCGGGCCGTGGATTCTACTCAACTTTAGTCTTTCGAGAAAGCATTGGGATCCTGGGCTATTAAAAAGAAGATCTTTTTATTTAGAGATCTGTTCTATTGTGATCTCTTATTAGGATCGCGTACTTGTGTGGATAAGTCCGATCCGGCAAATAAGATCATGCAGTTAGGAAGGATCGTTTGCTGTGAATGATCGGTGATCCTAGACCGTATAAGCTGGGATCAGATCGCGACTTTATACACAGGCTAAAAACGATACAACAGTTGTTCTTTGGATAACTACGGGTTAATACGAGATTTTAACCAGAGTTATCCACATCTGATCGCGCGATCTTTAATCGTTTTTGAGTAAATTTTTCCATTCACCCAACCAGATCTCGGCCGGATCCTCTGGAATATCATGATCGAGGATGTTGATCTTGAGTGTTTCACCCAGCTGTTTTGCTCCGCAAGAGGTGATAACAGCTTCGACTTTCTCTATTGCCCCGCAAAAGGTGTCATATTCACGACTGCCGATCCCCACAGCGCCAAAACGGACCTTTGAGAGGTCAGGCTGCTGTTCCTGCAGTTCGTCATATAAAGGTTGCAGGTTATCCGGCAGATCGCCCGCGCCATGCGTGGAGGTGATCAGCAGCCAGACCCCGTCAGTCGGGAGATCTTCAAGCAGCGGTCCGTGCAGGGTTTGTGTTGAAAAGCCCGCATCTTCCAGCTTCTCAGCCAGATGTTCCGCTACATATTCCGCACCACCGAGGGTGCTGCCGCTGATAAGGGTAATGTCCGCCATTGATCTCTCGCTCAGATAAAGAGGGAGATATTGTACGCTGTGAACGAGCTGGGATCTACCTGTGGAAAATGTGGGAATGAATTTGCCCGATCATGGGCGGATGGTACGCATGATCGGGTTTTGCAGGGAGATCAGTGTCTCGGTGGACTGAATTTCATCAATTGTTTGGATCTTGTTGATAAGTACCTGCTGGAGGGCATCGATGGATCGGCACATCACTTTTATAAAGATGCTGTAGTGCCCCGTGGTGTAGTACGCCTCGGTGACCTCATCCAGCGCATTGAGCCTGGCCAGGGCGGAAGGATAGTCTTTTGCGCTTTTAAGAATGATGCCGATAAAGCAGCAGACGTCGTAACCCAGCTGCTTCGGGCTGACGTCAATGCGCGCGCCGGTAATGATCCCCGCCTGCTTCATTTTCTCTACGCGAACGTGAATGGTTCCCGGGCTGACACCAAACTGTTTCGCCAGTTCGGCGTAGGCGGTACGGGCATTGGCCATTAACGCCTCGAGGATGCCGCGGTCGAGATTGTCGATCTGATAATTTTCCATAGCTTTTTCTTATGAAGATTGATGATTCTTTCTATTCTAGCGTCATATTTTATCGATTCAAAAGTGAAGTCGGCTTTTTGTTGTTGAGTTATTGAATTAAGTGCCGGTTCTGTTGCTTAATCATTACCAACAGGACGCAGGAGTATAAATAATGAAAACCGCTTACATCGCAAAACAACGTCAGATCAGTTTCGTTAAATCCCATTTTTCCCGCCAGCTGGAAGAGAAGCTTGGGCTGATTGAGGTTCAGGCACCAATTCTGAGCCGGGTGGGCGACGGGACGCAGGATAACTTGTCTGGATGCGAAAAAGCGGTACAGGTGAAAGTGAAAACACTGCCAGATGCCCAGTTCGAAGTGGTTCATTCCCTGGCGAAGTGGAAGCGTCAAACCCTGGGACAACACGACTTCAGCGCGGGCGAAGGGCTTTACACGCACATGAAAGCCCTTCGCCCCGATGAAGACCGCCTCTCACCTATTCACTCTGTTTACGTTGACCAGTGGGACTGGGAGCGCGTGATGGGTGATGGCGAGCGTCACCTTGGCACGCTGAAATCCACCGTTGAGGCGATCTACGCCGGGATCAAAGCGACTGAAGCGGCCGTGAGCAAAGAGTTTGGTCTGGCACCGTTCCTGCCGGAAACGATCCACTTTGTTCATAGCCAGGCACTGTTGAGCCGTTTCCCGGATCTTGATGCCAAAGGCCGTGAACGTGCGATCGCGAAAGAGTTGGGTGCAGTATTCCTGATCGGCATTGGCGGCAAACTCTCTGATGGCAAACGCCACGACGTCCGTGCGCCGGATTATGATGACTGGAGCACCGCGGGTGAGCACGACTATGCCGGGCTGAACGGCGATATCCTGGTCTGGAACCCGGTACTGGAAGATGCATTTGAGCTCTCCTCTATGGGGATCCGCGTGGATGCCGACGCGCTGAAACGCCAGCTGGCGGTGACCGGTGACGAAGATCGTCTCAAATTAGAGTGGCACCAGGCGTTGCTGCGCGGCGAAATGCCGCAGACCATCGGGGGAGGGATCGGCCAGTCCCGTCTGACCATGCTGCTGCTGCAACTGCCGCATATTGGTCAGGTACAGTGTGGCGTCTGGCCGCAGCAGGTGCGTGACAGCGTGGGATCTCTTCTTTAATTAACGCTGCCAGCGTCTGAGCAGACGGCTACGCAACCCGGTATCAAAGCGCCAGATATGATCGAAGATGCGCATGATGCCGGGTTTTCCATGAGCGGACATCGCGACGGCGTGAAAACGGTGCTGATGCACCCGCTGTAACTCCTTCACTTTATTAACCACATCATCCGGCAGTCGCTGGGCGATAAAATCGGAAATGACGACCGCATCGGCGTCGTACCAGTCACCCCCCTGCATCCGCTCAACGATGCTGCGAAAGCAGCTGGCCAGGTCAGTGCCCCCGCGAAAACGCTGGCTTAAAAAACGGATTGCCTGCTCTATTCCCTGCTGGTTCGTCAGCTCATAACCCACGACTTCGCTGGAGAAGAGCATGATGAAGCAGCGACGGCGGTCGGCGAGCGCCACGCGCATCAGTGCCAGGCAAAACGCTTTTGCACACTGTTCGTTAAATCCGCCCATCGAACCGGACGTATCCACACAAACAATAAACGGCCCGCGCGGCTGTTCATCAAAATCCTGATGGACGACCGGACGCTGGCTAAGTTTCTCGCGCCACGCTTCGCCGTGCAGCCGGTAGGTAAGAAGCTGTTTTTCCACCAGCCGACGGTAGAACTCATACTCCAGCTCGGTCATTCCCAGCGTGCTCAGTTCGGTGGGCAGCAGGCGCAGAATGTCATCGCTCTGCTGGAGCCCGTCGACCTGTTCTGGCACGGTTGCCGGTTCACGCACCAGGGTGCGGAAGGTTTCCATCGGGGCATCCTTCTTTGGAACTGATTTTGCCTCCCTTGAGCGCCCCAGCTGTTCAGCAAGCTTCATCAATTCCGGCTGCTGCGCCAGAAAATCGCCGTATTTGACGATCAACTGGTAATCTCCGCGTTTGAGCTGACCGGCACTCATGTCCCAGAGACGTCCTGCGGCGTTTTCATTTTCCACCAGCACCTGCTCAAGCTGACCGCTTAAGGTCATGCGTTCCTGAACTTCACTGAGCAGCTGTTCACGTTCTTCATCCAGCAACTGCTGGTTTAACGTTGTGGCCTGAACCACCAGACTGAGGCGCCAGCGTTGTAAAAAGAGAGTATGCAGTGCGGGGGTAAAGGTGGCGTTATCCGTGACCAGCGCCCGGGCCTGGCTGGCAAACGGAGAGTGGACGTTATCGAGTACTGCCAGGGTTTGTGGGAGCTGGACGATAAACTGCGTCGTGGAGAGCCGTTGACACTGTTGATAGGCCGCGACTTCCTCCGTCAGTTCCGGCGGAACTTCAGTCTCTTTGAATCGCTGTCGCAGATTATCTCGCCAGCGCGGAAGATCGTCGGTCATCGCCTTTTTGAGCTTCGGGAATTTTTCAAAAAACGCCGCCAGCTGCGGCGACGCCAGAAGGGTAATCACCACCTCCTCAATCAACCCTTCCTCGCTGACCGCCAGCATCACGTTGAGCGTGTCCAGCGTTAGCATTGACGCGCCTGTTTGATCTGCGCGCTGACATCCTGCAGGCTGGCTTCGATGCGACCTAACCAGTCGCTATGAATAAAGAGGCATTTTTGCTGCTCGCTAAAGCGGGTGTGCTGCTGGTGCCATTCGGTATCCAGGGCGTCCAGCTGCTGTTTGATCTCTTCCGGCACGCTGTCAGAAGCGGTGCCAGGAAGCGCAAGACGCGAGCCCTGCAGGCTGACGTCGCGGATCACCAGGTGCTGGCTGCTGTCTACTTCCATCGTGAGCGGCTGCGCGAAACCGATGCCGTTGAGTTTTCCGCGGATCTCACCGCCTTTGTCGAGCCACTGAGATAGCGCCTCGCGCTCAACCGTAATGTGTACCACCTGCATATCATGCAGTTTGAGCGGCTGCTGGAGCAGCAGCGTTAGCGTCGTACCGGTCAGATCGGCGGGGAGTTCGTAATGCGGTTTGCGGGCGAACATACCGCCCAGACGATTGACTTTCAGCGCCGTTTTATCACTTTGCTGTTGTTGGAGCTGGATGCGGCGTTGAGTAATCGCCCCCAGCTGGTTGAGCATCGCCTGCTGCCCCCATGCGTGTCCGGTCATCAATACGTCCAGCTGCTGCTGCATCAGGTTCATGCCTTCTGCGTCGTGCCAGAGGCAGTCTTTCAGCAGGATCAGATCGATGGGCGCGACGGCATCACGACCGCTGAACAGGGCGCTCGCCTGGAGCAGACGAATCGCCTTTTTCCAGCGACGGTCCGAGACATACGGTGCGGAAGGAAGTAAATCAAGCTGCTGGCGCAGCATGAAGATCAGTTCAAAAACGGCATCGGGCAGTTTAATTTTGCCGATATCTTCCTGCCACTGGTGATACTCCTCGTCCGTCACCTGCAAAGAAGCCGCCACCGGGTTTTCGTTCTCATCCTGCTGGCTGACCAGCATAGAGCGGAAGTTTGACTTGTCCTGGACTTTATCGAGCCACAGGCGGATCAGCATACGGTCATACAGCGCTTCCAGGCTGCTGTCGGCTTCGGGCAGTTCGTTTGACGCGGCCACCAGCAGACGCATGGGGATTTTCTCTTCGCTGGCCCCGTTGCGAAACCGGCGTTCGTTAATCGCCGTGAGCAGGGTGTTCAGAATTGCCGGGCCTGCTTTCCAGATCTCATCGAGAAAGACAATTTCTGCTTCCGGAAGATAACCCGCCGTCAGACGCTCATAACGCCCCTCGTCTTTGAGGGCCTGAATAGAGAGCGGACCGAAAACCTCTTCGGGGGTGGAAAAGCGCGTCATGAGATATTCAAAGGCGCGAGCATTCTGAAAAGCGAACTTCAGGCGGCGTGCGATCAGGCTTTTGGCAATGCCCGGCGGACCCAGCAGAAACACGCTTTCACCGCTCAACGCTGCCAGTAAGCAAAGGCGAATGGCGTGGCTACGCTCGAAAAGGCCTTTCTCTAGCGCACTGCTGAGGCGGGAAATTCTTTCTGCTAATAAATGTGAGTGAGCCATAATAGTTTTGCATCCTTTCGCCGTCGTGGCGGCCAATTGAAGCGAGTATAGACGTTTCAGTCAGAGCTGGTAATAGGCTGAAGTGCGGCGCAATTTTCTTTGCGCTACATTAATGCGGTTGCATTTAGGGGTTCGATTTTGCAACGAATCGTGCATACTGTGCGCTTTTTGTGGGCCAAGGGACCGGGAACACATTTGTTATTTAAACGAAAAGACTAGTCTATGAGCACTGATAATAAGCAATCATTACCCGCAATAACGCTTGCTGCGATCGGGGTTGTCTACGGTGATATCGGTACCAGCCCGCTTTATACGCTTCGTGAATGTCTGTCCGGCCAGTTTGGCTTTGGTGTTGAGCGTGATGCCGTGTTTGGCTTCTTGTCACTCATCTTCTGGCTGCTGATCCTGGTTGTTTCTGTTAAATATCTCTCCTTCGTTATGCGTGCAGATAACGCGGGCGAAGGCGGGATCCTGACCCTCATGTCCCTTGCCGGGCGCAACACCTCCGCCAGAATGACGTCCGTGCTGGTGATTATCGGCCTGATCGGCGGCAGTTTCTTCTATGGAGAGGTGGTTATCACACCCGCCATTTCGGTCCTCTCGGCGATAGAGGGCCTGGAGATTATTGCGCCACAGCTCGATACGTGGGTGGTTCCGCTGGCGATAATCGTATTAACGCTGCTGTTTGCGATCCAGAAGCACGGTACCGGGCTGGTGGGTAAACTGTTTGCGCCGATTATGCTGGCCTGGTTCCTGATCCTCGCGGCCCTCGGTTTGCGCAGCATTATTGCTAACCCTGAAGTGCTGCATGCCCTGAATCCTTACTGGGCCGTGCATTTCTTCCTCGAATATAAAGTTGTTTCCTTCGTGGCGCTTGGCGCGGTCGTGCTCTCCATCACTGGCGTTGAGGCGTTGTATGCCGATATGGGGCACTTTGGGAAACTGCCTATCCGTGTGGCATGGTTTATTGTGGTGCTGCCGTCGCTGGTGCTGAACTACTTCGGTCAGGGCGCGCTGCTACTCAAGAACCCGGAAGCGATTAAGAACCCGTTCTTCCTGCTGGCGCCTGACTGGGCGCTGGTACCGATGCTGATTCTGGCGACGCTGGCGACCGTCATTGCTTCTCAGGCGGTGATTTCGGGGGTGTTCTCTCTGACGCGCCAGGCTGTGCGTCTGGGGTATCTCTCGCCAATGCGCATCATCCATACTTCTGAGATGGAGTCGGGTCAGATTTACATTCCGTTCGTTAACTGGCTGCTCTATTTCGCGGTTGTGATTGTTATCGTGAGCTTTGAGCACTCCAGTAACCTGGCGGCGGCGTACGGTATTGCGGTAACCGGTACGATGGTGCTGACATCGCTTCTTTCCACCACCGTGGCGTACCGAAACTGGCACTGGAATAAATTCCTTGTGGCAATGATTCTGGTGGGCTTCCTGTGCATCGACGTACCGTTGTTCTCTGCGAACCTCGACAAGATTGTTTCCGGCGGCTGGCTGCCGCTGACGCTGGGTCTGGTGATGTTCATCGTGATGACCACGTGGAAGAGCGAGCGCTTCCGTCTGCTGCGTCGTATGCATGAGCACGGTAACTCTCTGGAGGCGATGATCGCTTCCCTGGAGAAATCCCCGCCGGTGCGCGTGCCGGGAACGGCGGTGTATATGTCTCGTGCCCTGAACGTCATCCCGTTCGCGCTGATGCATAACCTCAAGCACAACAAGGTTCTGCACGAGCGCGTGATCCTGCTGACGTTGCGTACCGAAGATGCGCCGTATGTTCACAACGTGCGTCGCGTGCAAATCGAGCAGCTGTCCCCGACATTCTGGCGCGTGGTGGCGAGTTACGGCTGGCGCGAAACGCCAAATGTGGAAGAGGTGTTCCACCGCTGCGGTCTTGAAGGGCTAAGCTGCCGGATGATGGAGACGTCGTTCTTTATGTCGCACGAGTCGCTGATTATCGGCAAGCGTCCCTGGTATCTGCGCCTGCGCGGTAAGCTTTATCTTATCCTGCAGCGTAACGCCCTGCGTGCGCCTGACCAGTTTGAGATCCCGCCTAACCGCGTGATTGAGCTGGGAACGCAGGTCGAGATTTAAGTCCTTCTGAAAATGCCGGGTGACGCTGCGCTTACCCGGCCTACCCAACCCGTAGGCCCGTGCAAGCGAAGCGCCGCCGGGCAATTTCCCCCCCTCATGTTTCACTTAGCGAAACGTTTCGACGTTGATCACAAATCTGTTACGCCATGATGGTTTTCTGAACACTCTTGCGGCTACACTCCTTTTAGCGAAACGTTTCGCTAGTGGAGCAGAAAATGAAGAAAGGCACAGTTCTCAACTCAGAAATCTCATCGGTCATTTCCCGTCTTGGGCATACCGATACGCTGGTGGTTTGCGATGCAGGCTTACCGGTTCCGCGCAGCACAACCCGTATTGATATGGCGTTAACGCAGGGAGTTCCTTCGTTTATGCAGGTACTGGATGTGGTGACGTCGGAGATGCAGGTTGAGGCGGCCATTCTCGCGGCGGAAATCAAACAACATAATCCGCAACTCCACGAAACGTTGCTTAAGTTTATTGAGCAACTGCAGCAACACCAGGGAAACACCATAGAAATTCGTTACACAACGCACGAGCAGTTCAAACAACAAACCGCAGACAGTCAGGCGGTGATTCGCAGCGGGGAGTGTTCCCCGTATGCGAATATCATTCTCTGTGCTGGCGTCACCTTCTGAGGCCATCATGGACGCATTACTGCAACTCAAGGGGATCGATAAATCGTTCCCGGGCGTAAAAGCCCTCTCCGGTGCGGCGCTGAATGTCTACTCTGGTCGCGTGATGGCGCTGGTGGGCGAAAACGGTGCGGGCAAATCCACCATGATGAAAGTGCTGACCGGGATTTACCAACGTGATGCCGGTTCGCTGCTCTGGCTGGGTAAAGAGACCACCTTTAACGGCCCGAAATCTTCTCAGGAAGCGGGTATCGGTATCATCCACCAGGAGCTAAACCTGATCCCGCAGCTCACCATTGCGGAGAACATCTTCCTCGGCCGTGAGTTTGTGAACCGGTTTGGCAAAATCGACTGGAAAACCATGTACGCCGAAGCGGACAAGCTGCTCGCGAAGCTGAACCTGCGCTTTAAGAGCGACCGTCTGGTAGGCGAGCTCTCCATCGGCGATCAGCAGATGGTGGAAATCGCGAAGGTGCTGAGCTTTGAATCCAAAGTCATCATCATGGATGAGCCGACCGATGCTCTGACTGATACCGAAACCGAATCCCTGTTCCGCGTTATCCGCGAGCTGAAATCGCAGGGACGTGGGATTGTCTATATTTCTCACCGCATGAAAGAGATCTTCGAGATTTGCGATGACGTCACCGTCTTCCGCGACGGGCAGTTTATTGCCGAGCGCGAAGTGGCGACGCTGACCGAAGATACGCTCATCGAAATGATGGTGGGACGTAAGCTGGAAGATCAGTATCCGCGTCTGGATAAAGCACCGGGTGAGATCCGCCTGAAGGTGGATAACCTCTGCGGTCCGGGCGTTCACGATGTGACCTTTACCCTGCGCCAGGGTGAGATCCTCGGTGTCGCGGGTCTGATGGGCGCGGGACGTACCGAACTGATGAAAGTGCTCTACGGCGCACTGCCGCGCACCAGCGGTTATGTCACCCTCGATGGTCATGAAGTGGTGACGCGCTCTCCGCAGGATGGCCTGGCGAACGGTATCGTCTATATCTCTGAAGACCGCAAGCGCGACGGTTTAGTGCTGGGCATGTCGGTAAAAGAGAACATGTCGCTTACCGCGCTGCGCTATTTCAGCCGCAGCGGCGGCAGCCTTAAGCATAAAGACGAGCAGCAGGCGGTCAGTGATTTTATCCGTCTCTTTAACGTCAAAACGCCGTCAATGGAGCAGGCGATCGGCCTGTTGTCCGGTGGTAATCAGCAGAAAGTGGCGATTGCCCGCGGGCTGATGACGCGCCCGAAAGTCTTGATCCTCGACGAGCCAACCCGCGGCGTAGACGTGGGCGCAAAGAAAGAGATCTATCAGCTGATTAACCAGTTCAAGGCCGACGGGCTGAGCATCATTCTGGTCTCTTCCGAGATGCCAGAAGTATTAGGCATGAGCGATCGCATTATCGTCATGCATGAAGGGCATCTCGGCGGTGAATTCACTCGCGAGCAGGCCACCCAGGAAGTTCTGATGGCTGCCGCTGTGGGCAAGCTTAATCGCGTGAATCAGGAGTAAGAAGATGACTACCCAGGCTGTTTCTGGTCGCCGCTATTTCACAAAGGCATGGCTGATGGAACAAAAATCGCTGATTGCCCTGCTGGTGCTGATCGCGATTGTGTCGACCATGAGCCCGAATTTCTTCACCGTTAATAACCTCTTCAACATTCTGCAGCAGACGTCTGTGAACGCCATTATGGCGGTCGGGATGACGCTGGTGATTTTGACCTCGGGTATCGATCTGTCCGTCGGTTCCCTGCTGGCGCTCACCGGTGCGATCGCCGCTTCGCTTGTCGGGATTGAAGTCAACGCGCTGGTGGCGGTTGCCGCTGCACTGGCAGCAGGCGCGGCGATTGGCGCTGTAACCGGCGTAATCGTGGCAAAAGGGCGTGTTCAGGCGTTTATCGCCACGCTGGTCATGATGCTGCTGCTGCGTGGTGTGACCATGGTCTACACCAACGGTAGCCCGGTCAATACCGGGTTTACGGATAATGCCGATCTTTTTGGCTGGTTCGGTATTGGCCGTCCGCTGGGCGTCCCGACGCCGGTCTGGATCATGGCTATCGTCTTCCTGGCGGCGTGGTACATGCTGCATCACACTCGTCTGGGTCGTTACATTTATGCGCTGGGCGGTAACGAAGCGGCAACGCGTCTGTCCGGTATTAGCGTCAATAAAGTCAAAATTATCGTTTACTCCCTGTGCGGCCTGCTGGCCTCTCTGGCGGGCATCATCGAAGTGGCGCGTCTTTCTTCTGCGCAGCCAACGGCGGGTACGGGCTATGAACTGGATGCCATCGCGGCGGTGGTTCTGGGCGGTACGAGTCTGGCGGGCGGTAAAGGTCGCATTGTTGGGACATTGATCGGCGCACTGATCCTCGGTTTCCTGAATAATGGTTTGAATTTGTTAGGTGTTTCCTCCTATTACCAGATGATCGTTAAGGCAGTGGTGATTTTGCTGGCGGTACTGGTAGACAACAAAAAACAGTAACTGACGACACTACAGGACATCTTAGATATGAACATGAAAAAACTGGCTACCCTGGTTTCCGCTGTCGCGCTGAGCGCAACCGTAAGTGCTAACGCCATGGCGAAAGACACCATCGCGCTGGTTGTCTCTACCCTGAACAACCCGTTCTTCGTCTCCCTGAAGGATGGTGCGCAGAAAGAAGCTGACAAGCTGGGTTACAACCTGGTCGTGCTGGATTCTCAGAACAACCCGGCGAAAGAGCTGGCGAACGTTCAGGACTTAACCGTTCGTGGCACCAAAATCCTGCTGATCAACCCAACCGATTCTGACGCCGTAGGTAACGCCGTTAAAATGGCAAACCAGGCGAAAATTCCGGTGATCACGCTGGACCGTCAGGCGAACAAAGGCGATGTAGTCAGCCACATCGCGTCTGATAACGTGCTGGGCGGTAAAATCGCCGGTGATTACATTGCGAAGAAAGCCGGTGAAGGCGCCAAAGTCATCGAACTGCAGGGTATTGCCGGGACGTCCGCAGCGCGTGAGCGTGGCGAAGGCTTCCAGCAGGCTGTTGCTGCACACAAATTCAATGTCCTGGCGAGCCAGCCAGCAGACTTCGACCGTACTAAAGGTCTGAACGTTATGCAGAACCTGCTGACCGCACATCCTGACGTGCAGGCTGTGTTTGCACAGAACGATGAGATGGCGCTGGGTGCGCTGCGTGCCCTGCAGACTGCAGGTAAATCTGATGTGATGGTTGTCGGATTTGACGGTACGCCGGATGGTGAAAAAGCGGTAAATGATGGCAAACTGGCTGCGACCATCGCTCAGCTGCCTGAGCAGATTGGCGCGACTGGCGTACAAACTGCCGACAAAGTGCTGAAGGGCGAAAAAGTTCAGGCCAAATACCCTGTTGACCTGAAGCTGGTCATCAAGCAGTAAAAGGCGAATCAGGCAGTCGCTGGCTGCCTGAGGGACACCAATAAAGAAAAGTGTGGCATACGCCACCGGGTAACACCGGTGGCGCTCTCAGATGGACAATCCAACCATGAAAACCGCAGGTAACCTCGTCGTCCTTGGCAGTATCAATGCCGATCACATTCTTAACCTTGAATCATTCCCTGCTCCGGGCGAAACCGTCACGGGTAATCATTACCAGGTAGCATTTGGCGGTAAGGGCGCAAACCAGGCCGTCGCCGCCGGACGCAGTGGGGCGAATATTGCGTTTATCGCCTGCACGGGTGATGACGATACCGGTGAGCGCGTACGTAAACAGCTGGCCAGCGATAATATTGATATCGCGCCGGTCAGCGTTGTTGCGGGGGAGTCTACCGGCGTGGCGCTGATTTTCGTCAACGCTGAAGGTGAGAATGTCATCGGTATTCATGCGGGTGCTAACGCTGCGCTGACGACGGCGCGCGTAGAAGCGCAACGAGCACTCATCGGTGGAGCCGAAGCCCTGCTGATGCAGCTGGAGTCACCGGTTGAAAGCGTGCTGGCCGCCGCCAAAATTGCGCATGAAAATCATACCACTGTCGTACTTAACCCTGCTCCAGCCCGTGTATTATCAGACGAGTTGTTGGCGCTGGTGGACATCATTACGCCAAACGAAACCGAAGCGGAAAAGCTGACGGGCATTCGTGTTGAAAATGATGATGATGCCGCGCGTGCGGCGAAAGTGTTGCATGAAAAGGGCATCGGGACCGTTATCATTACTCTTGGTAGCCGTGGGGTGTGGGCAAGCGTAAACGGCGAAGGGCGTCGCGTGCCGGGCTTCAGGGTTAAAGCCATTGATACGATTGCCGCAGGCGATACCTTTAACGGTGCGCTGGTGACGGCGCTGCTGGAAGGCAAAGTGATGGATGATGCGATCCGCTTTGCGCATGCCGCCGCCGCAATTGCGGTGACGCGTAAAGGGGCACAGCCTTCCGTACCGTGGCGCAAAGAGATCGATGAATTCTTAAGTCAGCAGGGGTAACGCTTGGCTACGATGAAAGATGTCGCCCGCATGGCGGGCGTTTCTACTTCGACTGTCTCTCACGTTATTAATAACGATCGTTTCGTTAGCGAGGCGATTCGGGAGAAAGTCGAAGCCGCAGTAAAAGATCTCAACTATGCGCCGTCGGCGCTGGCGCGCAGCCTTAAGCTTAACCAGACGCGCACCATCGGTATGCTGATCACCGCCAGTACCAACCCTTTTTATTCTGAACTTGTTCGCGGCGTAGAGCGCAGCTGCTTCGAGCGTGGCTACAGTCTGGTGCTGTGCAATACCGAGGGTGACGAACAGCGTATGAACCGTAACCTGGAAACGCTGATGCAAAAACGCGTCGACGGGTTATTGCTGCTCTGTACCGAAACCCATCAGCCGTCGAAAGAGATTATCCAGCGCTACCCTTCAATTCCTACGGTGATGATGGACTGGGCGCCGTTCGATGGGACCAGCGATCTGATTCAGGATAATTCCCTGCTGGGCGGCGACATGGCAACTCAGCATCTGATCGATAAAGGTCATACCCGCATCGCCTGCATTACCGGCCCGCTGGATAAAACCCCGGCGCGCTTGCGTCTGGAAGGTTATCTCTCGGCGATGGAACGCGCGGGTCTTGCCATCCCTGACGGCTACCGGATCACCGGTGATTTCGAATTTAACGGCGGCTTTGAGGCGATGCAGACATTGCTGATGCAAGAGCCGCGTCCGCAGGCGGTATTTATCGGTAACGATGCGATGGCATTTGGTGCTTATCAGGCGTTGTATCAGGCGGGGTTACGCGTTCCGGACGATATGGCGATCATTGGCTACGATGATATCGAACTGGCGCGCTACATGACGCCGCCGCTGACCACCATTCATCAGCCGAAAGATGAACTGGGTGAGCTGGCCATTGATGTGTTGATCCACCGAATGGCGCAGCCCACGCTGCAACAGCAACGTCTGCAGCTTACTCCTGTTCTGATGGAACGGGGTTCGGTTTAGCCTTTGCTTTGTGGCGCTCTTTGATCAGGTTTCGGCCGTCTTTCGGTTTTAACAGCATAAAGACCAGCGCCGATACCACCGTGAGTGCGCCCATCGTAATAAAGGTATAGTGGAACTGCTCAACGGTATTCGCGCTGTCAAAACCCTCATAAAAGCGCAGCACTGCTGCACTTACCGCCACCCCTAAACTGATCGACAGCTGCTGCGTTACCGCCAGCACGCTGTTGCCGCTACTGGCATTCTCGTCAGTCAGATCGGCAAGGGTAATGGTGTTCATCGACGTAAACTGCGTCGACATTGCCATGCCCAGCACAAACAACGGCAGGATCAGCATCCAGACGGGAAGAGAGGCGGATTGCAGAGAGAATTGCGCAATCATCAGGCCGATAAAGACCGTCACGCCAACCAGCGTCTTACGATAGCCAAACCAGCGCAGTACCTGCGTGACGGTTGATTTTGCCAGAATTGAACCCATTGCCGTGGGCGCCATCATGCAGCCGGCAATCAGGGCCGGATAGCCAAAACCTACCTGCAACATCAATGGCATCAGGAACGGTACGCATCCTGTCCCCAGGCGTGAAGCTATGTTTCCTGCAATCCCGACGGAGAAGGTCCGGGTGTTAAACAGCGATAAAGAGATAAGCGGTGTCGGGTGGCGACGCGCATGACGTATATAAAGAAGGAAAAGCAGAATACCGCTGAGGATGACGGCCAGTGCCAGCCACGTTTCAACGATTTTCTCACCAAACAGCTCCATCCCGCTGGAGAACAGCACCAGGCTTAGACCAAACAGGAAAAATCCGCCCATATCGAAGCTGCGTCTTGGCGTGGTGAAGTTGGGCATATATTTGCGAGCGTAGAACAGCCCTGCCACACCAATCGGGATATTAATCAGGAAGATCCAGTGCCAGCTTGCCCAGGTCACAAACACGCCGCCGAGTACCGGGCCGAGTATCGGGCCGACGAGGCCCGGCATGGTGACGAAGTTGAGCACGGGAAGCAGCTCGCTGCGTGGGTAGGCACGCAGCAATGCCAGGCGCGCCACGGGCATCATCATCGCGCCGCCAATGCCCTGTAACACGCGGAAGATAACCAGCTCTGTTAAGGATGTGGAGAGCGCGCAGGCCAGCGAACCCAGGGTAAAGAGCGTTACGGCCAGCATGAAAACTCTGCGGGTACCGAAGCGGTCAGCCAGCCAGCCGCTTACCGGGATCAGCATCGCCACCGTCAGGGTATAGCTGATGATGGCGGACTGCATTGCCAGCGGGGAGCGGTTGAGGCTTTGTGCAATGGCGGGAAGCGCTGTGTTGAGGATGGTGGCATCCAGTGCCTGCATAAAGAACGCCATGGCTGCAATCCACGGCAATCCTGCCATGCTGCGCGCTTTTTTCTTTGTCATTTATCTACCTGCTGGTGGGTTGGCGCGGCCAGCAATGCCTGGCACGCACTCAGGGCTCGCTGCCCGTCGCTCTCCTGAATGGCATCCACTATCGCCTGATGCAAATCCAGCTTTACCACTTCGTCTTGTGTAATAGAGGAAAAGTAGGTGTGGTACACCGAATGGAATAACGAGGCAAAGGAGGTCAGGAAGGGATTGGCGCTCATCATATAGATATGTTCATGCCAGGCCATATCGACCTCAACCCAGCGTTCCCGATTGAAGTGTTTTTTCAGGAACACCATCTCTTCCATCAACGCGTTAAGTTGCGCTTTCTGCTCTGCTGTTCCGAGCGTGGCGGCAAGCAGGCAGGCCTGGGGTTCAAGGCTACTACGCATCACGAGGAAGTGATCGACCACCTGATGAAAGTTATCTTCGGTCATCCACCAGGAGAGCAGCTCCTGATCGAGAAAATTCCAGTTACTCTGCGGCATCACGCGCGTACCAATGCGCGGGCGCGGGAGAACCATCCCTTTTGCCGTCAGGGTTTTCACCGCTTCACGAACGGCGGTACGGCTCACCCCAAACTGCTCGCCCAACTCCATTTCACCCGGCAGGATGCTGCCCGGGGCATATTTTCCCGCTAAAATCCGCTGCGCCAGCTTTTCTGCCAGCACATAGGAGAGGTTTTTTTGGGCGGCCAGCTGTTGTGCGCTTAATGGCATCGCGTTTATTCCTTAATGTTTCATGCTGATAATTATGCCACCTCGAATGTGATTGTGGTTGTAGATACATCAAAGAGAACAATTTGTAGCTTGATTTCACCGCTATTGGTGAAAAAAAACACGGACGGAAACTTTTTTTAAATTTCCTCTTGTCACTGTGAAATAACTCCCTATAATGCGCCTCCACTGACACGGAACAACGGCACACACGCCGCCGGGTCAGCAGAGAAAAGCAAAATAAACGCTTGACTCTGAAGCGGGAAAGCGTAATATGCACACCCCGCGCCGCAGCGAAAACGAAGCGGCAACTGCTCTTTAACAATTTATCAGACAATCTGTGTGGGCACTCAAAGTGACATGGATTCTTAATGTCTTAGGACAATAAATGAATACCAAGTCTCTGAGTGAACATACGTAATTCATTACGAAGTTTAATTCACGA
>NZ_JBMKIF010000036.1:0-36738 GCF_049238025.1 Enterobacter cloacae complex sp. IR5458 | reverse complement strand
CGCTTTAACCTGCGCTCCTCCAATACCGAGCCGGTGGTGCGCCTGAACGTGGAATCCCGTGCGGACACCGCGCTGATGGAAATAAAAACTAAAGAGATAATGGCTCTATTAGATAATATTTACTCTTAGGGACTATGTAAGAATGTTTAGTCAATTAATTCAGCAGTCTAGCTCGTTTGCAGCTAGGATATTAGTATCATTAATTTCTCTTCTTCTCAGCGTGGTAATTGTACGGCTGTATACAAAAGCAATTGTTGGGGATTTTTTTTTGTTAACCAGTTATTCAACTGTTTTAGCCCAAGTATTTTTGTTTGGTATGGCCCCAGCCTTAAACATAATGTCATCGAGAGGCACTCAGTTAAAAAAAATATTATTAGAGGTGACCAAGAAAAATATAATATCCACGTTGTGTACGCTTTTGTGTGGATTGATTCTATTGCTTTTCTTTGCTAAAGTAGACTATTCAAGCTTAATTTTGCTTTCACTTCTTTCGGGCGTGCTCTTGATAATTTGTGAAATAATGAAGGGGCAAGGTATGTTTATTCTTTCTCAAGTTTTCAATGGTGGTTTAAATAATCTTCTCTTTCTCGTGTTTATAGTTATTCTTATACAAAATAAAAAAGAAGCAGACCTTGAGGAAATTATTGAATTTTATGCTTTAGCATATGTGTGCATTATAATAACCGGAGCTATATATTTAGCTATTAAATATAAGGAAAATGAAGCGAGAAACTTAAGAGAACATATCATTACTTATTCAATTATAATTCCGATATTTATATCAACTGTTATTGTATATATGTTCTCACAAATAGATCTATGGTTTGTATCTCGTTTATTTGATAATGAGGTGGTTGCTCAATATGGGTTGGCAATTAGATTGACTGCGGTGTTGAGTTTCTCAACGTTGTCAGTTAGAGCAATAGCTGCCGCAAGAATCCCAAAATTGATGAGCAATATTCAGGCATTACAAAAAGACATATCCCTCAGTTGTCTATTTTCCTTTTTAGTAAGTTTTGCAATATTATGTGGGATAGTCCTATTTGGAAACTTCTTTATTGGGCTTATTTATGGCAATGGTTATGAATTAACGTGGTATGTTTTGTTAATCTTCTCATTTGGACAGATGATCAATGCTGCAACTGGACCCTGTGATTATTTGCTAAGTCATACAGGTCATGGGAGATATTTGATGCTGATCACTCTTGTCTCGTTCTTATTGTTAATGGTTCTATTATCGATAATAACATTAAGATTTAATAGCGTTTTTTTGTTCTGTAGTGCAGTATCGTTCACTATTTGTTTGCAAAATTTGATTATTATGTATGTTGCATTTAAAAAAACGGGTGTGATTTCATTGCCTTTGATAAAATATAAGAGGGCATATATATCATGACAAAAAAAATGAATATTGCAGTTTTGTCATTCATGATGTTATATATCCTTACCAGTCTTATTTCTGGGTATCAAACTTTAAACCAAGAGTTTTTTCCTGGTGAGCTTCAGCGATATGTAAGAACTATTACTGATGACGAAGTTGTGATTATAACATCTCTGAATATCATATCATTCATAGTGTGTTATATTATTTTTCTTTTATTTCAGGGTTTTAGAATACATTTAAGTAAAAACCATCATTATGAATTGAATGATAGTCGTATACATTTCATAATTTTCGCAGTATTAGTATCGCAGCTTGCTTTTCTCTACTACACAGGCGTTGGCAAAGTTACTGTAAATGTTGAACAGCGTAGTACTTCATCATTTAGTGCTTTGTTTGCAATGTTAAAACCCGAGCCTTTTATTTTTTTCTATTTTTTATATTATAGAATGAAGCCAGGGTTTGCTTTTATTAAAAACAAGAGGTTCGTTTTTAATATATTGTTGTTTATCGCTTTTAAATTCTTTCAAGGATGGACAAGTTTTTTACTTCTACTTTTCTTTCTTGAAGTTCATGCACGAGTGTATCTTACAAAAAAAAGATTAAGGTATATATTCTTCATACCTTTGATTATTATTTTTTTTGGTGGTTGGATTTATCAATATGCTTATGTAATAAAAAACGAAATCAGAGGAGCGAAAGTTGATAGTATAACGTATATGGAGGGGGTGGAACACTTGGCATCACGGTTATCGATGAACCCAAACTCACTTGGCGCTTATCAAAATTACTCCAAAGTTATAAATTTATATCAGCGAGAAGGCCTTATACTTAAAGAATCAAAAGCTTTACTTCGTCCAATTGTTCCCGGTGGTTTAGTAGATAAAAGTTTTAGGAATATAAATAATAATGTCATGACATCATATACTCCGGATTTGAATCAATTTACGAGTTCAGATTTTGGTATTGTGATGTATTATTCAATATTACTTAATGCAAGCTTTCCTGATTTCATATTAAGTTTAATAATGACATTTGTACTTTTGTTAATCGCTAAAATATTTTTTGACTCAATTAGCATATATGCTGGGCAGTATGATATTTTATTCTTTTTCGTATTATTCTATACATTTTATACAGTGAGTCTGGAAAATGTGTTTGGACAAAACTTTATTCCTTATATTTTTAGTTTTGTAATATATTATTTCTTAGGTGGAATTAAGAAAGTACGTTCTATAAAAAATTAATTCGAGATTGCTTTATTATGATAGTAAAAATGTGGCCACTTCAAAAAGAATCTACGACAAATCAGTACACTTCATTAATCCTCCATGATGGGGTAGAATATAAGCCACACGTATGGAATATAAAAAATGTTTTGGATTTTAAGTTCGATGTTTTCCATATGCATTGGCCCGAAACCTATTTAAACTTACCTAAATTTTATCAGCGATTACTCGGGACTTTGTTCGTACTCTTATTTTTGATTGTATGCAAAATTTTATCAAAAAAAATCGTATGGACGGTTCATAATTTCAAACCTCATGAAAACCATAATGTTAGGATGTCAGAGTTATATCGAACACTCTTGGTTCGATTGGTTGATAAATTTATTTTTTTAACTGATGTTAGTAAACATGAGTTCTTGAAGATTTATGACGTTAATGAATCTAAGTTAACTGTAATACACCACCCGCTGTATGAAATCGAAGAAAATTGCTTTAATAATCCAGAAGATAAAAACTCCTCACTCGAAAATAAATATCTTTTTTTTGGTTTGATTCGCCCATATAAAAACGTGGGATTATTAATGAGAGAATTTATTAAAAATGATGCTGATTCTCTTTTAATAATTATGGGGGGGTGTTCTGATATACTGGCTTCTGAGCTAGTGAGCTTAAAGGAAAGAATTGATTTTAAAGATCGCATAAAATTTAAATTTGGGCGTTATGACGAAAAGAAACTCCAGCAAGAGCTCAATGAATGTAAAGGTGTTATAATACCATATTCTGACATAATGAATTCTGGTGTGCTATATCGTGCGATAACTGCAGGTGTAAATGTATTATTGCCTCGTATGAAATATACAGAAGAGGTGATTCACTCTCTTAAATATCAAGGTGCGGCATTCTATGAGCCTCCGTTGGATGTAGATGATATTCTGAATTTCAGTAACACGGCTTTAGATAGATGTAATAAAGTCGATTTCTATACATATAACAAACGCATAAAAGTTGCACATTCTGAAGTTTATCAATTGCTGATTCAAAATAAACGAAGCATAAAATGAAAAAAATACTTATAGTTTGTGATTATTTTTACCCTGCTTTCAAGGCAGGGGGGCCTGTCAAAAGTCTCGTGAATATAGCCAAGAGTTTCAATAAAACGCATTGCATTACTGTGTTGACCTACAATCATGATATTGATGGTCAAATTATAAATGAATCTGGAGTCGAATTATTCGTAAATAATGTTACTGTTTATTATGCCAAAAGCATTTTAGATTTTACTAAATTTTATTTGAAGCTTTCTAAAGCAGTCGACATAATCTATTTGAACAGTTTTTTTTCAAGGAGAACAACCCTTCCTGCATTAGTGCTTAAAAAGAGCGATGCAAAGATTCTATTGGCCCCGCGAGGGGAACTAACTATAGGAGCATTAACGTTTAAGCCATTCAAAAAGAAAATATACATAAAGTTATTTAATTTTTTTGCTAGGCAAGAGAAGATTTATTTTCATTTTACTTCCATTGAAGAAAAAAAAGAATCTCTTACATCCTTAAAACAAGAGTTTCCAAGTAGCGTCATCCCTAATATGCATGACACGATCCCATCTTATATAAACAAACATAAAAAAGAAGGTGAGATACATATTTCTTTTGTTTCACGGATTTCGCCAAAGAAAAATCTTAAGGCAGTTTTATTGTCTCTATTAAATATTGGGCGAGGAGATATTTACCTCAGTATTGCAGGCAATGTTGAGGATGAAAAGTATTGGGCAGAATGTAAGCTGATAATAAATCAATTACCACCGAATGTTAAAGTGGAATGCCTTGGTGGGATCAAGCCTGCCCAAGTTGCTGACTTGCTCAAAAGATCACATTTGTTTTTCTTACCAACATTAAATGAAAATTATGGACATGCCATTGTTGAGTCCATGATTAACTCAAATGTTGTGCTTATATCCGATCAAACTCCTTGGTCTGATGTGCAGCGTAATGGTGGTTATGTCGCAGGGTATAATGACATTGATACGTTTGAGAAATATATCACAGAATGTATGAGTTTTAATGAATATCAATTTAACAATAAATCGCGTCTGGTTTATAATTATGCGCTAAATGCTTTAGCTAAGGATGAACATAAGATGTCCGCTTTATTTGATGTTTAGGCGCCGATTAATGTATCCGGTTTTATTCATATTGCACAGAAAGTAGTATATCTTAATAAGCAGTGTTTTTATTGCTTGATATCAGTTATATATTATATTCAATGTGGCAATGGGTCGAGATTTTTATTGCTCGCTTTCTCCATATAAAATAGTTCATATAATTGCTTACGCTAGAGGAATTGGTATGTTTAAAGATAAAGTTTTACTTATTACTGGTGGTACTGGCTCTTTCGGAAATGCGGTGCTAAATCGATTCCTTGAAACAGACATTAAAGAAATTCGAGTATTCTCGCGCGATGAAAAAAAGCAAGACGATATGCGCAAGAAATATAATAGTGAGAAACTAAAATTTTATATCGGTGATGTGAGGGATTATCGCAGTATTCTCAATGCCAGTCGTGGTGTTGACTTCATCTACCACGCCGCGGCGCTTAAACAAGTGCCATCATGCGAGTTTCATCCGATGGAGGCCGTTAAGACTAACGTTCTCGGCACTGAAAATGTTCTTGAAGCTGCGATTGCCAACGAAGTTAAACGTGTTGTTTGCTTAAGTACTGATAAAGCAGTTTATCCTATCAATGCTATGGGTATTTCGAAGGCAATGATGGAGAAAGTGATGGTCGCAAAATCACGTAATGTTAATAGCGACAAAACTGTGATTTGCGGTACTCGTTATGGCAACGTGATGGCTTCCCGTGGTTCTGTCATTCCCTTGTTCGTTGATCTGATCAAAGCGGGTAAAGCGCTGACGCTCACTGACCCGAATATGACCCGTTTCATGATGACGCTTGAAGATGCTGTCGATTTGGTCCTGTATGCGTTTGAGCATGGCAATAATGGCGATATTTTTGTTCAAAAAGCACCAGCCGCAACGATTGAAACGTTAGCTATTGCTCTGAAAGAGCTTCTTAACGTTGAGCAACATCCTGTCAATGTCATCGGAACGCGCCATGGTGAGAAGCTTTATGAAGCACTGCTTAGCCGTGAAGAGATGATTGCCGCCATCGACATGGGTGATTATTACCGTGTTCCACCTGATCTGCGCGATCTTAACTATGGAAAATATGTTGAACAAGGTGATAGCCGTATCTCTGTTGTCGAGGATTATAACTCGCACAATACGCAGAGACTGGATGTTGAAGGGATGAAAACACTTCTTCTGAAATTACCTTTTATTCGCGCATTGCGCGCGGGTGAACATTACGATCTGGACGCCTGACATGAAAATCCTGATTACTGGAGCTGATGGCTTTATCGGACGTAACCTGTGCTTACGCCTTCAGGAAGCAGGGTACAGTGACCTTGTTAAGATTGACCGAGGTTCAAGTGCGGCTGAGCTGGAAAATGGTCTGCAAGAAGCTGAATTTGTCTATCATCTCGCGGGTATCAATCGACCTAAAAACGTGGAAGAGTTTGCCGAAGGGAATAGCAATCTGACTCAACAGATTGTTGATACTCTTTTAGCTAAGCATAAAAGCATACCTATTATGATCAGTTCTTCCATTCAGGCTGAACTGGATAATGCTTATGGTCAAAGTAAAGCTGCAGCTGAAAAACAAATTGAACGGTATGCAACTGAAAGCGGTGCAGCATACTTTATTTATCGTTACCCGAATGTTTTTGGTAAATGGTGCAAGCCTAATTATAATTCGTTCGTGGCAACCTTCTGCCATAATATTGTCAACAACATCGATATTACGATCAACGATTCTTCCGCGCCTGTTAATCTTATATATGTTGATGATGTTTGTACTGATGCTATAAAGCTCTTGTCTGAAAAGGTTGAAAGCGGGTACAAAACTGTTGAGCCAGTATATTCGACGACAGTAGGTGAGGTGGCGGATTTACTTTATCGCTTCAAAGAAAGCCGTTCCACTCTTGTCTCCGAGGCCGTAGGTACAGGGTTCACCCGCGCGCTTTATTCGACGTGGTTAAGTTATCTACCTGCCGATATGTTTGCTTACTCAGTTCCCTCTTACGGGGACGCCCGAGGGGTCTTTTGCGAGATGTTAAAAACCCCTTCAACGGGGCAGTTTTCATTTTTCACCGCACATCCCGGTATTACACGTGGTGGTCATTACCATCACACCAAAAATGAAAAGTTTCTGGTCATTCGCGGTCAGGCATGCTTCAAATTTGAACATGTGATTACTGGTGAGCGATATGAGCTGAATATTTCCTCTGATGATTTCAAAATCGTTGAAACAGTCCCCGGATGGACGCATGCCATTAAAAATATTGGAATTGATGAATTGATAGTCATGCTCTGGGCAAACGAAATTTTCAATCGTGATGAGCCTGATACTATTGCGAGACCTCTGTAATGAAAAAATTAAAAATTATGTCTGTTGTTGGTACGCGTCCTGAGATTATCCGTCTGTCACGCGTTCTCGCTAAGCTTGATGAACACTGCGAACATATTCTTGTCCATACTGGTCAAAACTATGATTATGAGCTCAACGAAGTGTTCTTTAATGACCTTGGCGTACGAAAACCCGATTACTTTTTAAATGCTGCCGGGAAAAATGCTGCAGAAACTATCGGTCAGGTTATCATCAAAGTTGATGAGGTACTCGAATCCGAAAAGCCTGAAGCAATGTTGGTGCTAGGTGATACAAACTCTTGTATTTCTGCTATCCCGGCCAAGCGTCGTAAAGTGCCTATCTTCCATATGGAAGCCGGCAACCGATGTTTCGATCAGCGCGTCCCGGAAGAGACCAATCGACGCATTGTCGACCATACCGCTGACATCAATATGACCTATAGTGATATCGCACGTGAATATCTTCTGGCTGAAGGCCTCCCAGCAGATCGAATTATTAAAACCGGTAGCCCAATGTTTGAGGTACTTACGCATTACATGCCTCAAATCGATAATTCGGATGTACTCTCGCGACTGAACCTGCGTCCGGGCGAATTCTTCGTCGTCAGCGCGCATCGTGAAGAGAATGTTGATTCTCCCAAACAACTTGTCAAGCTTGCGACCATTCTCAATACTATTGC
The DNA here is from genome assembly GCF_049238025.1 of Enterobacter cloacae complex sp. IR5458. Classification (NCBI taxonomy): domain Bacteria; kingdom Pseudomonadati; phylum Pseudomonadota; class Gammaproteobacteria; order Enterobacterales; family Enterobacteriaceae; genus Enterobacter; species Enterobacter cloacae complex sp. IR5458. The sequence continues at coordinate 28,964 of NZ_JBMKIF010000036.1, read as the reverse complement.
TGAAAAATATGATTTGCCGGTTATTGTATCCACTCATCCGCGGACACGTAATCGTATTAACGAGCAAGGGATTGAATTCCACCCAAATATTAATCTGCTGAAACCGTTAGGTTTCCATGATTACAATCATTTGCAGAAAAACTCCCGTGCTGTGCTGTCTGACAGCGGTACGATCACTGAAGAATCCTCCATTATGAATTTCCCAGCGGTAAATATTCGGGAAGCACATGAGCGTCCAGAGGGCTTTGAAGAAGCCTCTGTCATGATGGTGGGTCTGGAGTGTGAACGTGTTTTACAGGCACTGGATATTCTGGCAACACAGCCTCGTGGCGAAAACCGTCTTTTACGACAAGTCAGTGACTACAGCATGCCTAATGTGTCGGATAAAATCGTCAGAATCGTTCACTCTTATACAGATTATGTCAAGCGAGTCGTCTGGAAAGAATACTGATGAAACTTGCGTTAATCATAGATGATTACCTGCCCAATAGTACGCGAGTTGGTGCAAAAATGTTTCATGAGTTGGCTCAGGAATTTATTCGCCGTGGGCATGATGTTACGGTAATTACACCTGACACCCGCCTCCAGGAAGATGTGTCTTTTGACACCTTCCAGGGGGTCAAAACATGGCGTTTCAAAAGCGGGCCTCTCAAAGATGTGAGTAAAATTCAACGTGCCATTAATGAAACGCTTCTTTCCTATCGAGCCTGGAGTTCCATCAAAGGCCAGATAAAAAAAGAAACTTTCGATGGGGTAGTTTATTATTCACCCTCCATTTTCTGGGGGCACTTAGTTAAGGAAATTAAATACCGTTGCCAGTGTCCTGCTTACCTGGTTTTAAGGGATATGTTCCCGCAATGGGTGATAGACGCGGGCATGTTAAAAGCCGGTTCTCTCATCGAACGCTATTTCCGTCTTTTCGAAAGAACGTCTTATCGTCAGGCAAACCGTATTGGGCTGATGTCAGACAAGAATCTTGACGTCTTTCAGATGACCAATAAAGGTTATCCTTGTGAGGTTTTGCGTAACTGGGCTTCTCTCACGCCATCGGTACCACCCCAGGATTATATACCATTGCGTCAGCGTCTTGGCCTTGAAGATAAAGTTATTTTCTTCTATGGAGGGAATATCGGTCATGCGCAGGATATGGGGAATTTGATGCGTCTTGCCCGAAAAATGGCGGAGCATCCGCAAGCCCACTTTTTATTTATCGGGCAGGGGGATGAAGTTGAATTAATCAATTCTTTGGCTGCCGAGTGGGCATTGCCTAACTTCACGTATATGGCATCTGTCAATCAGGATGAATTTAAATTTATCCTGTCGGAAATGGATGTTGGCCTTTTTTCGCTTTCCGCCAGACATTCATCTCACAATTTTCCTGGGAAGTTGCTAGGATATATGGTTCAGTCCTTACCTATATTGGGTAGTGTGAATGCTGGTAATGATTTGCTTGATGTCGTTAATCAAAATAATGCCGGATTAATTCATATTAATGGTGAGGATGACAAACTTCATGAGTCCGCACTGCTAATGCTTAAAGATCTTGCCGCGCGTCGTCAATTCGGCTTAGGTGCGAATGTATTGTTGAAAGAACAATTCTCAGTCGAGTCTGCGGCACAAACTATAGAAATGAGGTTAGAGGCGTGTAATGCGATTAATTGATACTTTTCAGCTTGAAGCCTTATACGAACAAGCCAGGCATTCTGCACGCTTGCGCGCTCACCTTTTAATGCATAACTCACACCAGGATAAAGTGCAGCGGTTGCTCATTGCTCTGGTTCAGGGCAGTTATGTCGACCCGCATTTCCACGAACTCCCTCATCAATGGGAAATGTTTATCGTTATCCAAGGGCAAGTGCAGGTTTGCTTGTATGGCAAAGATGGCGGAATAATTAATCAATTTGTCGCCGGAGAGAATACGGCAATAAAAGTAGTCGAGTTTTCACCGGGTGATATACACAGTGTCGAATGTCTCTCTCCGAGAGCACTAATGATGGAAGTGAAAGAGGGACCTTTTGATCCTTCCTTTGCCAAGGCGTTCATCTAACGCCCCTCTGAATCGCATCTTCCGCTATCTACTCAGGCTCATCCTGAGTTAACATCTAAGCCACATTTCAAGCCGCGCACAGTCGCGGCGACCACACCTGACAGGAGTATGTAATGTCCAAGCAACAGATCGGCGTTGTCGGTATGGCAGTGATGGGGCGCAACCTGGCGCTCAACATCGAAAGCCGTGGTTATACCGTCTCCGTTTTCAACCGCTCCCGTGATAAGACTGAAGAAGTCATCGCTGAGAATCCTGGCAAGAAACTGGTTCCTTTCTATACGGTTAAAGAGTTTGTTGAGTCTTTGGAAACGCCTCGTCGTATCCTGTTAATGGTGAAAGCGGGCGCAGGTACCGATGCTGCTATCGATTCCCTGAAACCGTATCTGGATAAAGGCGACATCATCATTGATGGCGGCAACACCTTCTTCCACGACACCATCCGTCGTAACCGTGAACTGTCTGCTGAAGGCTTTAACTTCATCGGTACCGGTGTCTCCGGTGGTGAAGAGGGCGCCCTGAAAGGCCCATCTATCATGCCTGGTGGCCAGAAAGAAGCCTACGAACTGGTTGCGCCAATCCTGACCAAAATTGCAGCAATTGCCGAAGATGGCGAACCGTGTGTGACCTATATCGGTCCTGACGGTGCGGGCCACTATGTTAAGATGGTTCACAACGGCATCGAATACGGTGATATGCAGCTGATTGCAGAAGCCTACTCCCTGCTCAAAGGCGGTCTGAACCTTTCTAACGAAGAGCTGGCTGAAACCTTCACCGAGTGGAACAAAGGTGAGCTGAACAGCTACCTGATCGACATCACCAAAGATATCTTCACTAAAAAAGATGAAGAGGGTAAATACCTGGTTGATGTGATTCTGGATGAAGCCGCGAACAAGGGTACCGGTAAATGGACCAGCCAGAGCTCTCTGGATCTTGGCGAGCCGCTGTCCCTGATCACCGAATCTGTGTTTGCACGTTACATTTCCTCTCTGAAAGAGCAGCGTGTTGCCGCTTCAAAAGTACTGTCTGGCCCTCAGACCAAGCCAGCTGGTGATAAAGCTGAATTCGTTGAGAAGGTTCGTCGCGCTCTGTATCTGGGTAAAATCGTCTCTTATGCACAAGGTTTCTCTCAGCTGCGTGCCGCTTCAGACGAAAACAACTGGGATCTGAACTACGGCGAAATCGCGAAGATCTTCCGTGCTGGTTGCATTATCCGCGCTCAGTTCCTGCAGAAAATTACTGATGCGTACGCTGAAAATGCCGGTATCGCGAATCTGCTGCTGGCACCGTACTTCAAGAAAATCGCGGACGAATACCAGCAGGCGCTGCGTGACGTGGTTGCTTACGCTGTGCAGAACGGTATCCCTGTTCCGACCTTCTCCGCTGCAGTGGCGTACTATGACAGCTACCGTGCTGCCGTACTGCCAGCCAACCTGATTCAGGCACAGCGTGATTACTTCGGTGCGCATACGTATAAACGTACCGATAAAGAAGGTGTGTTCCACACCGAATGGCTTAATTAATCCGATCTCGGTTTAGCCATTTCACTAAGCCCGGTAGCGATACCGGGCTTTTTTGTCCCGCCCAATCCACTCACTTTTAACGGAATAGATTGCGTGAAAATTCTTGTTACTGGCGGTGCCGGTTTTATCGGTTCTGCAGTTATCCGACATATCATCAGCAATACTCGGGATAGCGTTGTTAACGTTGATAAATTGACCTATGCCGGTAATCTGGAATCCTTGCGTGAGGTTAGCGATAGCGAGCGCTATGTCTTTGAGCACGCTGATATATGCGACAAAGAGGTAATGGAGCGTATTTTTGCCACGCATCAACCTGATGCCGTCATGCATTTGGCTGCGGAGAGCCATGTTGACCGTTCTATTACCGGGCCTGCTGCATTTATTGAAACCAATATTGTGGGTACCTATGTCCTGTTGGACATCAGTCGCGCTTACTGGTCCTCATTGGATGAGTCGGCAAAATCCGCATTTCGTTTTCACCACATTTCAACAGATGAAGTATATGGCGATTTACCGCATCCTGATGAGCATCAGGACGGAAATCCGTTGCCTCTTTTTACTGAGAAAACGTCATATGCGCCAAGTAGCCCTTATTCAGCCTCAAAAGCGTCCAGCGATCACCTGGTTCGCGCGTGGATCCGCACCTACGGCTTGCCAGGAATAGTGACAAACTGCTCGAACAACTACGGACCTTTCCATTTTCCGGAAAAACTCATCCCACTTGTCATACTTAATGCCTTAGAAAACAAAGTATTACCAATTTACGGCAAGGGAGACCAAATCCGTGATTGGCTGTATGTTGAAGATCACGCGCGAGCCCTCTATACAGTCCTTACCACTGGTCAGCCCGGCGAAACGTACAATATCGGTGGGCATAATGAGAAGAAAAATATCGACGTTGTACATGCGATTTGCGATCTGCTGGATGAAATTGTCCCTAAGGAAAAATCCTACCGGGAACAGATAACCTATGTGGCTGACCGCCCCGGCCACGATCGCCGTTACGCGATAGATGCCCATAAAATCGGAACAGAGTTAGGCTGGAAGCCAGAGGAAACGTTCGAAAGTGGGATCCGCAAAACGGTTGTGTGGTATTTGAACAATTCTGAATGGGTCTCTAATGTTAAAAGTGGTGCCTATAAGGCATGGATTGAGCAGAATTATGGAAAGCGTAAATCATGACAAAGCGTAAAGGCATTATCCTGGCGGGCGGATCTGGCACGCGTCTTTACCCAGTGACGATGGCGGTGAGTAAGCAGCTGCTGCCGATTTATGATAAGCCAATGATCTATTACCCGCTTTCCACACTGATGCTCGCGGGCATTAGAGATATTCTGATTATCAGTACTCCACAAGATACGCCGCGTTTTGAACAACTGCTTGGCGATGGGAGTCAGTGGGGGCTCAATCTACAATACAAAGTACAACCAAGCCCAGACGGTCTGGCTCAGGCTTTTATTCTTGGCGAAGCGTTTATCGGTGAGGATAATTGTGCGCTGGTACTAGGGGACAACATTTTTTATGGGCATGATCTTCCGAAACTGCTTGAAGGTGCGGCTGGACAGGAAGAGGGCGCGACCGTGTTCGCTTATCATGTCAGTGACCCGGAGCGGTATGGCGTTGTTGAGTTTGACAAAGACGGTACAGCGATTGGCCTTGAGGAGAAACCTCAACAACCCAAAAGTAACTACGCGATAACGGGTCTCTATTTTTACGATAACGATGTCATAGAGATGGCCAAAAGTTTACATCCATCCGATCGGGGCGAGTTGGAAATCACCGACATCAACCGCCTCTATATGCAGCAGGGGCGATTATCTGTGGCGATGATGAGACGCGGTTACGCATGGCTGGATACGGGAACCCACCAAAGCATGATTGAGGCGAGTAATTTTATTGCCACCATTGAAGAGCGTCAGGGTCTCAAGGTGTCTTGCCCTGAAGAGATTGCATTCCGTAGAGGCTTTATCGATGCGGATCAACTTCGGATATTAGCTGAGCCACTAAAGAAAACGGGTTATGGGCAATATCTATTAAATCTGACCAAGGGATTAGTCTGATTTGAATCTTGCCATCATTGATCATTTTTGGACACCCGTCATCGTTGAAAGCAGCATTGATGCTGGTGAGAAGGCGCTCAAAATGGCGTTTAGGAAGTAACTGCTTCTAGGAGGGAGGCACTTACAAGACAGGGCTGAACCTTGACAGCGAATTGGCATTAGCGATAAAAAACCACCAGTTAATCATTGTGGTGACCTTTTAGGGACATCAGAAACTCATAATGAAGAAGTCAAATATATGAAAATAACTATCTCCGGAACGGGCTATGTTGGGCTTTCAAACGGCATCCTGATTGCACAAAACCATGAAGTGGTGGCGCTGGATATCGTTCAGTCCAAAGTAGATATGCTCAATCAGAAGCAGTCTCCGATTGTCGATAAAGAGATCCAGGACTATCTTGCCAACAAACCTCTGAATTTTCGTGCGACGACGGACAAAGAAGATGCCTATCGTGGTGCAGATTTCGTCATCATCGCGACACCAACAGATTACGATCCCAAAACCAACTACTTCAACACCTCTACTGTTGAAGCCGTGATCAAAGACGTTATCGCAATCAACCCTCAAGCAGTGATGATCATTAAGTCGACCATTCCGGTAGGCTTCACCAAATCGATTAAAGAAGAGTTGGGTATTGATAATGTCTTCTTCTCGCCAGAGTTTCTGCGCGAGGGCAGGGCGCTATACGATAACCTGCACCCCTCGCGTATCGTGATCGGTGAGCGCTCTGAGCGGGCGGAGCGTTTTGCCGCGCTGCTCCAGGAAGGCGCAATCAAGAAAGACATTCCGGTTCTGTTTACCGACTCCACGGAAGCCGAAGCCATCAAGCTGTTCGCCAATACTTATCTGGCGATGCGTGTAGCGTACTTCAACGAGCTGGACAGCTACGCAGAGAGTTTGGGCCTGAATACCCGTCAGATCATAGAAGGCGTGTGCCTCGACCCTCGCATCGGCAACCACTATAACAACCCGTCATTCGGTTACGGCGGCTACTGCCTGCCAAAAGATACCAAACAGTTGCTGGCCAACTATCAGGCTGTACCGAATAACCTGATTTCAGCCATTGTAGATGCCAACCGCACGCGTAAAGATTTCATCTCTGACTCCATCCTTGCGCGTCAGCCTAAAGTTGTGGGTGTGTATCGTCTGATCATGAAGAGCGGTTCAGATAACTTCCGTGCCTCTTCCATTCAGGGCATCATGAAGCGCATTAAGGCTAAAGGGGTGCAGGTTATTATTTATGAACCCGCGATGCAGGAAGATGAGTTCTTCCACTCCCGCGTGATTCGCGATCTGGATGCGTTCAAGCAGGAAGCGGACGTGATCATCTCTAACCGCATGGCGGAAGAGCTGGCGGACGTGGCGGATAAAGTCTATACCCGCGATCTGTTCGGAAGCGATTGATTACTCTTAACGCACGTAAAAAACCCGGCCATGTAGCCGGGTTTTTTATTTTCAGACCTTGTAGAAAGCGCGATACCAGTCGACAAAGTTCTTCACTCCGTCTTTGACCGACGTCTGCGGTTTAAAGCCAATAACGTCATACAACGCTTTCGTATCCGCGCTGGTCTCCAGCACGTCACCCGGTTGAATCGGCATCATGTTTTTCTCTGCTTCTTTGCCGAGAGCTTCTTCCAGCGCCGTGATGTAATCCATAAGCTCGACCGGAGAGCTATTACCAATGTTGTAAACGCGATAAGGCGCGGAGCTGGTCGCCGGGGAACCGGTCTCGACGGTCCAGTCTGCATCGGCCTGAGGAATGACATCCTGCAGACGAATAATGGCTTCGGCGATGTCGTCGATGTAAGTGAAGTCGCGCTTCATCTTGCCGTAGTTGTAAACATCAATCGGCTTATCTTCGATCATTGCTTTGGTAAATTTGAACAAGGCCATGTCCGGTCGCCCCCACGGGCCGTACACGGTAAAGAAGCGCAGGCCAGTCGTTGGCAGGTTGTACAAATGAGAATAGGTATGCGACATCAGCTCATTGGCCTTTTTAGTTGCCGCATACAGCGAAACAGGGTGATCCACTGAATCGTCCGTAGAGAAAGGCATCTTACGGTTGAGCCCATAAACGGAGCTGGATGAGGCGTAAAGCAGGTGTTGAACCTTATTATGGCGACAGCCTTCCAGCACGTTGAGATGACCCACCAGGTTGGCTTCTGCATAAGCATGTGGATTATCCAGCGAGTAGCGAACCCCAGCCTGCGCGGCCAGATGGATCACACGGTCAAACTTCTCATCGGCGAAGAGCGCAGACATCCCTTCACGGTCGGCTAAATCAAGTTTATGGAAAGAGAAATTGTCAGATTTGAGCAAGTCCAGACGTGCCAGCTTAAGATTGACGTCATAGTAGTCATTCAGATTATCAATACCGACAACCTGATGGCCTGCGTCCAGCAGTCGCTTGCTGACATGTGAACCGATAAAACCTGCTGCGCCCGTTACCAAAAATTTCATATCTTTCCTCGTTAACGCTTCGTTCTTGTGATGCATAGGGCATCCGAATTTGTCTATGATAGCGCGTAGCACACCCGATACATAACCCATCTTTCCGATATAACTCATCGAATTCCTATAGAAAAATCCTCAGCAACAGATAAACTACGTAAACATAATTTTTTTTGCCCTTTTTCATCTGTTAGGGATTGTATGACGCAAAACAACAATAGCCTGGTCACGCGCAGTACTGACCCGGAGCAAATTGATTTACTTGATTTAGTGCTGCAACTTTGGCGCGGAAAGTGGGTAATTGGGGCATTTATTGCGGTTTTTATCGTATTAGCGGGCGTATACATTACAGTCGCGAAAGAGAAATGGACCTCCTCCGCCATTATTGCTCAGCCAGATGCGGCGCAGATCGCCACTTACGCCAATGCACTGAATATCCTTTACGGTAGCGCTGCACCTTCAATGCTGGATATCCAGAACCGTGCTATTAATCGTTTCAATTCCTCGTTTTCTGCTTTAGCTCAGGCTCTCGAAAACCAGGACATTCCAGAAAAGCTGACTATCGACACCACCGTTAAGGGGCAACCGCTGCCGTTAAGCGTCTCCTATCAGGGGGAGTCTGCAGAAGCGGCTCAAAAACAGCTGGCGCAATACATACAGCAGGTTGATCAGCAAACAGCGAAAGAACTTTCTCTCGACCTCAAAGATAATATCAAGCAGCAAATTACCACGCTAAATGACTCTCTGGAAAACCAGGAAAAGGTTGCTCAGGAGCAGAAAGATCTGCGAATCAAACAGATCACTGAGGCGCTTAAAAATGCGGAAGCTGCAAAAATCGCGACCCCACAGATCCAGCAAACTCAGGATGTGACCCAGGAAACTATGTTCCTGCTGGGTAGTGAAGCGCTGAAATCGATGATTGATAACGAAGCGTCTCGCCCGTTAGTGTTCTCTCCTGCTTACTATCAGACGAAACAAAACTTACTGGATATCGAGAAGTTGAATGTGAATCCAGACACGATTCACGTCTATCGTTACGTCATGAAGCCGGATCTCCCTGTCCGACGTGATAGCCCGAAAAAGGCGATCACCTTAATTCTGGCGGTTCTGCTGGGCGGGATTATTGGTTCTGGTGTGGTATTGGGCCGCAATGCACTGCGTAACTACAAACCCAAATCCTGAACCACATCGGATATAAAAAAACCGGGGAAATTCCCCGGTTTTTTTATTTGTGGCGCTTACGAAGATTCTCGATCACCGCCGTCAAATCCAGCTCCTGATCCTGCAGCAGTACCAGCAGGTGATACATCAAATCCGATGCCTCATTGGTCAGCTCCTCGCGGTCATGCACCGTCGCAGCCAGCGCAGTCTCAACGCCTTCTTCCCCTACTTTTTGCGCAATACGCTTAGTTCCGCTGGCGTACAACTTCGCAGTGTAAGAGCTTTCAGGATCCGCCGTTTTACGCTCTGCCAGCAGCTGTTCCAGTTGATACAGGAACAGCCACTGGTGGCTCGCCTCACCGAAGCAGCTGCTGGTGCCCTTGTGGCAGGTCGGCCCGATCGGATTGGCCAGCACCAGCAGGGTGTCGTTATCGCAGTCTGGCGCCATGCTGACCACATTCAGGAAATGACCTGAGGTTTCACCTTTGGTCCACAGACGCTGTTTCGTGCGTGAGAAAAACGTCACCTTGCCGCTGTCGATCGTTTTCGCCAGCGCGTCCTGGTTCATATACCCCAGCATCAGCACTTCGCCTGAGACGGCATGCTGTACAACCACCGGCAGTAATCCGTCAGTTTTTTCCCAGTCCAGCTGCGCCTGTTGTTGCTCTGTTAACATACCCTGATCTCCACGCCCTGGTCGGCCAGGTACGTCTTTAACTCACCAATATTAATAATCTGTTTGTGGAACACGGACGCCGCCAGCGCACCGTCTACGTTCGCATCACGGAAAGCTTCCAGAAAGTGCTCCATGGTGCCCGCACCGCCGGAGGCAATCAGCGGCACGTGGCAGACCGCGCGGACTTTTTTCAGCTGCTCGAGGTCATACCCGTTACGCACGCCGTCCTGGTTCATCATGTTCAGCACAATCTCACCCGCGCCGCGCTTCTGCACTTCCTGCACCCAGTCCAGCGTTTCCCATTGGGTGACACGCGTCCGGCTCTCATCACCGGTATACTGGTTGACGTGATATTTACCGGTTGCAGCGTCATACCAGGTGTCGATCCCAACCACAATGCACTGCACGCCAAAGCGATCGGCCAGACGGGTAATCAGCTCCGGGTCGGCAAGGGCAGGGGAGTTGATGGAAATCTTGTCGGCACCAAAAGAGAGAATTTTGGCCGCGTCGTCAGCGGACTTAATCCCGCCCGCGACACAGAACGGAATATCAATCACTTCCGCCACGCGCGCGACCCAGCTTTTGTCGACCACGCGACCATCGCTTGAGGCGGTGATATCGTAAAAGACCAGCTCGTCTGCGCCTTCATCGGCATAACGTTTTGCCAGCGGAACGATGTCGCCAATAATCTCGTGGTTGCGGAACTGCACGCCTTTCACAACCTGACCGTCGCGTACGTCAAGACAAGGGATTATCCGTTTTGCCAGCATTGAATCGCCTCCGTTACAGTAAATTTACCTTCCAGCAGGGCACGGCCTACAATCACACCCTTTACACCGGTACCGCGCAGCGCAGCCACGTCGTCTATATCGCCGATGCCGCCTGAAGACTGGAACGCCACCTGCGGATAACGTGCACAAACCTCTTCATACAGCGAGACATTAGAGCCTGCCAGCGTACCGTCGCGAGAGATATCGGTGCACAGCACGTGCTTCAGGCCAACGGGCAGATACATCTCGACCAGTTCTTCCAGCGTTACCCCGGAGTTTTCCTGCCAGCCGCTGATCGCCACCTGCTTATTACCTTGTTCGTCAATGCGAACGTCCAGCGCCAGCACCAGCGCATCGGCGCCGAAGCGGCGGAACCAGCCTTTCACGGTCTCAGGATCGTTGACCGCGGTTGAGCCTACCACCACGCGCGCCACGCCTGCATCCAGCAGTGCCGCAACGTCCTCTTCCGTACGCACGCCACCGCCGACCTGTACGGGCACATTAACGCCAGCAACCAGGTTTTTCAGCAGCGGGATCTGGCGTTTCGCCGGATCTTTCGCGCCCGTCAAATCTACCAGATGCAATACCTGCGCGCCCTGAGCCGCATAATCCTGCAGACGCGGCAGCGGGTCGTTCCCGTAGTCACGCTGCTGGGCGTAATCGCCCTGATGCAGACGGACAACCGTGCCGTCAATTAAATCTAAAGCGGGAATGATCATCACATCTCCAGGAAGTTTTTCAGCAACTGCGCGCCCGCGGCGCCCGAACGTTCCGGGTGAAACTGCACGCCGAAGAAATTGTCTTTCTGCACCGCGGCAGTAAATGCCTCGCCGTAGTTGCACTGGGCGATGGTATGGGCGTTCACCGGCATGGCGTAGCTGTGCACGAAGTAAAAATACGCACCGTCTTCGATGCCGCGAAACAGACGGTCACCTGCTTTCGCGTAAACGCGGTTCCACCCCATATGCGGTAGCGGCAGGCCGTGGTCGGTCATTTTCGGTACGTCTTCGTCAATAATGCCCAGCAGGTCAACGCCGTTGCTCTCTTCGCTGCGGCGACCCAGAAGCTGCATGCCTAAGCAAATCCCCAGTACCGGTTGGGTACAGGCTTTGATCAAATCGACCAGCTCGCGCTCGTGGATCTGATCCATCGCCGCCTGGGCGGTGCCTACGCCGGGCAGGAAAAGCTTGTCGGCACGCAATACCACGTCCGGATCACGGCTCACCACCGGCTCGTAGCCGTGGCGCGCAATGGCCGATTTGACGGAGTTCAGGTTGGCGCATCCGGTGTCCAGAATCACCACGTTCATCACAGCACTCCTTTCGACGAGGGAAGGGCGTCACCTTCCACGCGGATTGCCTGACGCAGCGTACGGCCAAAGGCTTTAAACAGACTTTCCACGCGGTGGTGATCGTTTTTGCCTTTCGTTTTCAGATGCAACGTCAGGCCCATGGTGTAGGACAAGGAACGGAAGAAATGCTCCACCATTTCGGTGCTGAGATCGCCCACGCGCTGATAGGTGAAGTCGGCTTTGTATTCCAGGTGTGGACGACCGGAGATGTCCATCGCGCAGCGCGCCAGACATTCGTCCATCGGCAGAACAAAACCAAAACGGTTGATGCCGCGTTTGTCGCCGAGCGCCAGCTTCAGGGCTTCACCCAGCGCCAGACCGGTATCTTCTACGGTGTGGTGATCGTCAATGTAAAGGTCACCCTTCACCGAGATTTCCATGCGGAAGCCGCCGTGCGTGGCAATCTGGTCCAGCATATGGTCAAAGAAACCGACACCGGTGTGGATCTTGCTGCCGCCTTCACGGTCCAGCCAGACCTTCACATCAATCTGTGTCTCTTTGGTGTTGCGTTCAACGTGCGAGTAGCGGTCACGTTTTGTCAGCTGTTCGCCAATCTTTGCCCAGCTAAGATTGTTGCGGTCGTAGCGAAGCCCCGCAATGCCCATATTTTCCGCCAGCGTAATATCAGTGATGCGATCCCCGATGACATAGCTGTTGGTTTTATCCAGCATATCCTCAGCCAGATAGCGCTCAACCAGCTTCACTTTTGGCTTGCGGCAGTCGCACTCATCGGCTGGCATGTGCGGGCAAATCAGTACCTCATCGAACACTACGCCCTGAGAGGTCAACACCTGCATCATTAAATTATGGGGACCGTCAAAGTCTGCCTGCGGGAAGCTGTCGGTACCCAGACCGTCCTGGTTGGTGATCATCACCAGCTTATAACCGGCTTTTTGCAGCGTAAGCAGCACCGGTATCACGTCCGGTTCAAAAGCCAGTTTGTCGAAACGATCGACCTGAAAATCGGCTGGTGGCTCCGAAATAAGGGTGCCGTCACGATCGATGAAAAGGATCTTCTGGGTCATACTTTCTCCGCTTTCAGGGCGTCAATCACGCGCTGGCTCTCTGCGCGGGTGCCTACGGTAATGCGCAGGCAGCCGCTCAGGGAAGGTTGTTTATTCTGGTCTCGTAAGATAATGCCCTGATCCCACAAAGATTTAAATACGGCACTCGAGGCGGTAAAACGCACCAGGATGTAATTGGTTTCCGAGTCAAACACCTGCTCCACGCACGCAATATCCTTCAGGGCGGTGACCAGGTACTGGCGTTCTTCCAGGATCTGCGCCACGCGTTCGCGCATCGCATTAATGCCCTGAGGCGTCAACGCCTGGGCCGCAATATCCGCAACCGGCGTGGAGAGTGGATACGGGGCGATGACTTTCAAAAGCAGGTCGATGACCGCTTTATTCGCCAGGGTGAATCCGCAGCGCAAGCCCGCGAGGGCGAAAGCCTTTGACAGTGTGCGCAGCACAACAAGATGCGGATACTCCTCAAGCCAGCCTGTCAGCGTCGCCTGTGGGCAGAACTCAATATAGGCTTCGTCCGCCACCACCAGCGCTTTACCGCGCGTCATTTCCAGCAGGGTACGGATATCCTGTGGCGTGATAATCTGCCCGGTTGGATTGTTCGGGCTGCAGACAAACACGACTTTTACGCCGTCAAGATTGTCGGCAATCCCCTGCAGATCCAGCTGCCAGTTCTCCAGCGCCTGCACGTTGCGGCACGCCACGCCGAAGGTTTCGGCGCTGACGCTGTACATGCCGTAGGTCGGCTGGCAGTACATTACTGCGTCTTTTCCCGGCTCGCAGAACGCGCGGATCAGCAGTTCAATGCCTTCGTCTGCCCCACGGCTGACCAGCACCTGCTCCGGCTTCACGCCTGCGTACTGGGCGTAGTTTTCGATTACCGCTTTCGGCTGACACTCCGGATAACGGTTCAACGTTTGCTGCGACAGCTCAAACTGCACCGCCGTCGGGAATTCGTTGGCGTTCAGCCAGACATCGCCTTTGCCACCCAGGCGGCGCGCGGACTGATAAGGCGTCAGGCGACGGACATTTTCGCGGGCTAATTCTTCAATGTTCATGCTTGCTCCTTCAGCGCTGCAACGCGCAGCGTAACGGCATTTTTATGGGCAGTCAGACGTTCGGCGGCGGCCAGCGTCTCAATAGTTGAAGCCAGCGAGGCAAACCCTTCGCGGGAAAGTTCCTGCACGGTCATCCGTTTCTGGAAATCTGCCAGGCCCAGGCTGGAACAGGTTGAGGTATAGCCATACGTCGGCAGAACGTGGTTGGTACCAGAAGCGTAGTCGCCCGCGGATTCCGGTGACCAGTCGCCGAGGAACACCGAGCCAGCGCTGGTAATGCTGTCGACCAGATCGCGGGCGTTGCGGGTCTGAATAATCAGATGCTCCGGGCCGTACTGGTTGGAAATAGCAATGCACTGCTCCAGGTCACGCGCCACAATCAGGCGGCTGGCGGATAACGCCTGGCGTGCCGTGTCGGCACGGGGCAGGTCGGCAAGCTGACGCTCAACGGCCTCACCCACACGTTTAGCCATATCGGCGTCCGGTGTCAGCAAAATGACCTGGGAGTCCGGGCCGTGTTCAGCCTGTGAAAGCAGGTCGGACGCCACGAAATCCGGCGTTGCGCCGCTGTCGGCAATCACCAGTACCTCAGAAGGGCCGGCTGGCATATCAATTGCCGCACCGTCCAGACGCTGGCTGACCTGGCGCTTGGCTTCGGTTACATACGCGTTGCCCGGTCCAAAGATTTTGTCGACCTTCGGAATGGACTCAGTCCCGAACGCCAGGGCCGAAATGGCCTGGGCACCGCCCACTTTATAGACTGCCTGTACGCCGCACAGCTTTGCCGCATAAAGGATCTCATCGGCAATCGGTGGCGGAGAGCACAGCACCACTTTCTGGCATCCGGCGATACGCGCCGGGGTTGCGAGCATTAATACGGTTGAAAACAGCGGCGCTGAACCGCCAGGGATATAAAGCCCGACTGACGCCACCGGGCGAGTCACCTGCTGACAACGCACGCCGGGCAGGGTTTCCACGTCCACGGTCGGCAGTTTCTGCGCGACGTGAAAGGTCTCAATGTTTTTCACCGCGACGGCCATCGCCTGTTTGATGTCGTCACCGAGGCGGCTTTCCGCCTCCGCGATTTCCTGCCCGGTGACCTGTAGCGCGTCAACTTCGGTTTTATCAAACTTTGCACTGTATTCACGCAGCGCGTCATCGCCACGCGTTTTGACGCTATCAAGGATCTCCGCCACGGTGCGGGAGATGCTTTCGGAGGCGGAAATCGCCGGGCGCATCAGCAGCTCGCGCTGCTGTGCGTCGCTACAGGTATTCCAGTCGATGATTGTGTTAAAACGCATGGCCGTTACTCCATCATCTTCTCAATTGGCAGCACCAGAATGGAGCTTGCGCCCAGCGCCTTCAGTTTTTCCATGGTTTCCCAGAAGAGGGTTTCGCTACTGACCATGTGCATTGCCACGCGCTGCTGATCGCCCGCCAGCGGCAGAATGGTTGGACGTTCTGCGCCCGGCAGCAGGGCAATCACTTCATCCAGACGCTCGGTCGGCGCATGCATCATGATGTATTTTGATTCACGTGCCTGAATCACGCCCTGAATACGGGTCAGCAGTTTGTCGATGAGCTGCTGCTTGGCATCGGCCATATCGCCATCACGCTGGATCAGACACGCTTTGGAGCGGTAAATCACTTCGACCTCGCGCAGGCCGTTCGCTTCCAGCGTCGCGCCGGTAGAGACGAGGTCACAGATAGCGTCCGCCAGACCCGCACGCGGTGCCACTTCAACCGAGCCGTTCAGCAGGCAGGATTTAAACTGCACGCCTTTCTGATCCAGATAACGCTTTAACAGGTGAGGGTAGGAGGTGGCGATACGTTTGCCATTCAGCGCGGCCGGACCGTCCCAGGGTTCATCAACCGGCGTTGCCAGCGACAGGCGGCAGCCGCCAAAGTCCAGACGACGCAGGGTGAAGTAACGCGGGTCTTCGCCCTGTGCACGGCGGGTCAGCAATTCTTCTTCCAGCACGTTTTCACCGATAATCCCGAGATCAACGACGCCATCCATGACCAGGCCTGGAATATCGTCATCACGCACGCGCAAAATGTCGATCGGCATGTTTTCAGCCAGAGCAATCAGGCGCTGGGTGTGCAGGTTGATTTTAATCCCGCAGCGGGCCAGCAGTTCGCGTGAATCATCACTCAACCGACCTGATTTTTGAATAGCTATGCGTAAGCGTGAGTTATCTAACATTCTTTATTCCTCGTTAACCTGTTTTAACCTGTCTGAATTTGGTCCAAAAAAAAGCCCCCGGAAGAAGATCTTCCGGGGGCTTTATCATGCGTTCATGCACCACTGGAAGATCCAAACGTCTTCCAGCACACATCGCCTGAAAGACTAGTCAGGATGATGGTGATGATGGTGGTGTTTAAATTGAACGCGTGTCATATAAATTCTCGATGAATGCTTATTCATTTGATGTCTTTTAACCTAAACCAGTTGTGTGACAGATTGCAAGGGCTTTTTTTGATCATTAATTCATTTCATATTGATGCTATGAATTGTGTGTTCTGCCAGGCTGGCGTAGCCTTATGAAAGACGAGTGAGAGTCAGGAGAATTCGCATGAAAAAGGTCGCGATTGTCGGTTTGGGCTGGCTGGGAATGCCGCTGGCGATGTCATTAGCCGCGAAAGGCTGGCAGGTGACCGGGAGCAAAACGACGAAGGATGGGGTCGAAGCGGCACGCATGTGCGGTATTGATGGCGTCGAACTGCGTCTGGAACCGGAGCTGGTGTGTGATGCAGACGATCTGGACACGCTGATGAACGTCGATGCGCTAGTGATTACGCTACCCGCGCGGCGTAGCGGCCCGGGTGAATCATTCTATCTGCAGGCGATGCAGGAGATTGTCGACAGTGCCCTTGCGCACCATGTTCCGCGTATCATTTTTACCAGTTCGACGTCGGTCTATGGCGATGCTCCGGGCGTAATGAAAGAAGGAACTGAGCGTCGTCCTGTGACCGCGAGTGGCAAGGTCCTTAAAGAGCTGGAAGACTGGCTGCATAATTTGCCCGGCACGCAGGTGGATATCGTCCGTCTGGCGGGGCTGGTCGGCCCCGGTCGGCATCCGGGACGCTTTTTTGCCGGGAAATCGGCGCCGGACGGGCAGCATGTCGTCAATCTTGTTCATCTTGAGGATGTTATTGGCGCGATTGAGCTACTCTTAAAAGCTCCAAAAGGTGGACACATCTATAATATATGTGCACCTTCTCATCCTTCGCGCAGCACGTTTTACCCGCTGATGGCGCGTCAGCTTGGCCCGGCTCCGCCGGTTTTTGCTGAGGCAAAGGACGAAAGCAAAGGCAAAATTGTTGATGGCAATCGCATTTGTCATGAGCTGGGGTTTGAGTATCAATATCCCGATCCGCTGGTGATGCCCATGGAATAAGTCCCGCAGCGGAAACGATCGCACACCGGAAGGGGGCGAGCATGAAACCGCTGCTGGATGTTCTTATTATTCTGGATGCACTGGAAAAAGAGGGGAGCTTTGCGGCTGCTTCAGCAAAGCTCTATAAAACCCCTTCGGCATTGAGTTACACCGTTCAAAAACTGGAAAGCGATCTTAATATCCAAATCCTCGATCGCACCGGACATCGCGCGCGTTTTACCCGTACCGGACAGATGCTGCTGGAAAAAGGCCGCGAAGTCCTGCACACCGTTCGTGAACTGGAAAAACAGGCCGTCAAGCTCCACCAGGGATGGGAGAACGAGCTGGTCATTGGCGTGGATGATACCTTTCCGTTCTCTCTTTTGACCCCGCTGATCGAAGCGTTTTATCAACATCACAGCGTCACCCGGCTTATCTTCATCAACGGTGTGCTTGGCGGCTCCTGGGATGCCTTAACGCAGGGCAGGGCAGATATTTTTGTCGGGGCATTGCATGAGCCTCCCCAGCTGAGTGAATTTGGCTTTGCCCGACTTGGCGTGCTGGAGCAGGTGTTCGCCGTGGCGCCCCATCATCCGCTGGCTCAGGAGCCAGAGCCCCTTAACCGTCGCGTGATTAAAGGCTATCGCGCCATCGTGGTGGGGGATAGCGCTCGCCCGGAATGTTCGGTTTCCTCGCAACTGCTTGATGAGCAGGAAGCCATCACGGTTTTTGATTTTAAAACTAAGCTGGAACTGCAAATTAGTGGACTCGGCTGCGGCTACTTACCGCGCTATCTGGCGCAGCGGTTTATTGATAGCGGTGCGCTTGTTGAAAAACAGGTACTTGCTCAAAGCAGTAACGAATCGGTATGGATGGGCTGGAATGAACAAACCGCCGGGCTTGCGAGCGCCTGGTGGCGGGATGAAATTTTAGCAAATAGTGCTATCGCGGCAATTTACTCTCAGCCCGGCGTCCAGAAATCAGCCAGTTAGCAGAAAGAAAACGGCCCGGTGCGTTGCAAAGTATTGCCTTTTGTATCCGATGTGGGGCAAAATGCCGCCGCTGCAACCAAATGAATAATCGACGATATAAAAGGCGTCGGTTATTTTTTTTTGCATGTACGAAACGAAACTAAAAACCAAGAGGCCGGGCTTCGTACCGGATAGATATTTACTAAAATCCGACAGTTGTTGTCGCTGAGGAAGAAAGAAATGGGGCAATTTTTCGCTTACGTGGCGGTTATCACCGTAAAGGAGAATAACTATGTCGCATAACGCAACTCCAAACACCTCTCGCGTGGAATTACGTAAAACGCTTACGTTGATTCCGGTTGTTATGATGGGCCTTGCCTATATGCAACCGATGACGCTGTTCGATACATTCGGTATCGTATCGGGCCTCACCAACGGTCACGTTGCGACGGCGTACGCCTTTGCACTGGTCGCGATCCTCTTTACCGCGCTGAGCTACGGAAAACTGGTCCGCCGTTTCCCGTCAGCAGGCTCTGCGTACACCTATGCTCAGAAATCCATTAGCCCGGCAGTTGGCTTTATGGTGGGCTGGTCATCTCTGCTGGACTACCTGTTCATGCCGATGATCAACATTCTGCTGGCAAAAATTTACTTTGAAGCGCTGGTGCCTTCCGTGCCGTCGTGGATCTTTGTTGTCGCGCTGGTGGCCTTTATGACCATTTCTAACCTGCGCAGCATCAAGACCGTGGCAAACTTCAACACCCTGATTGTTATTCTGCAGATGGGCATCGTGGCAGTTATCGTCGGCCTGATCATCTACGGTGTTTCTCACGGTGAAGGTGCGGGCACGCTGACCAGCACGCGTCCATTCTGGTCTGAAGGCGCACATGTTGTGCCGATGATTACCGGTGCGACGATTCTGTGCTTCTCGTTCCTGGGCTTTGACGGTATCTCTTCTCTGTCAGAAGAGACCAAAGATGCTGAGCGCGTGATCCCGAAAGCGATTTTCCTGACGGCGCTGATTGGCGGCCTGATCTTCATCGGTGCCTCCTACTTCCTGCAGCTGTACTTCCCGGATATCTCTCGCTTTAAAGATCCGGATGCGTCGCAGCCTGAAATCATGCTTTATGTTGCGGGTAAAACGTTCCAGTGGGGCGTGCTGATTTTCTCCAGCGTGACCGTACTGGCATCCGGTATGGCGGCACACGCAGGCGTTTCTCGTCTGATGTATGTTATGGGCCGTGACGGCGTGTTCCCGACTCGCTTCTTCGGTTATGTGCATCCAAAATGGCGTACTCCGGCGTGGAACGTGCTGTTGGTTGGCGCGATTGCGCTGATGGCGATTAAATTCGACCTGGTGACTGCAACTGCGCTGATTAACTTCGGTGCGCTGGTGGCGTTCACCTTCGTTAACCTCTCCGTGATTTCGCAGTTCTGGATCCGTGAGAAGCGCAACAAAACGCTGAAAGACCACTTCAACTATCTGGTGCTGCCAGTGTGTGGTGCGCTGACGGTGGGGGCGCTGTGGATTAACCTGGAAGAGAGCTCTATGATTCTGGGGCTGATCTGGGGCGGTATCGGCCTGGTTTACCTGGCCTGCGTAACGAAGAGCTTCCGTAACCCGGTTCCTCAGTACGAAGACGTTGCGTGATGACTCGCCGGGTGGCGCTAGCGCTTACCCGGCCTACAAAACAACACTCCTGTAGGCCCGCGTAAGCGAAGCGCCACCGGGCAAAAAAAAGCGGAGACAATCGTCTCCGCTTTTTTTATGTCTGATTTTCAGACTATCTCTTGCGCGTACTGGAACAGCGCTTTCAGCAGCGCCTGTTTCTCTGCATTCCCTTCGTACTGACCGTAAAGCATCTCCAGCTCCTGGGCGTAGTGGTGCAGATACTCTGGCGTAAACACGTTACGACGATGCTGCAGCCAGCGCTCCTGCTCTGTTTCATCCAGCGTGCCGGGGTAGTTACGTGCGCGGTAATTAAACATCAGCTTTTCGATGCGTTTATCGGCGAAAGTGATGTCCAGCGCCGGCAGGTTCCGCGGCTCGGTTTGCAGGACAATATTCATCGCTGCACGGTCGGCATCGCTGAAGAAGCCGTTGTAGAGCTGTGCATCGACGTTTTCCGACGGCACAAACGGCTCCGCTTCGGCGAAGATCGCGACCACTTTCTCGCGTACCTGCGGATTTTCGCGCAGCACTTTCAGGTTATCCAGGCAGTGCTGACGGTTAATGCCCAGCCTGTCAGCATCCTCCGGGCGCAGCGTATTCGCCTGCGCCAGTACCGGACATTTATTGATATGCACCAGTTTGACCGGCACCGCGGGCAGGTCACCAAGCTCATTTTTCGGGGTGTAGAGCCGTTCGCGCAGGGTATCGCTGTCAAGTTCCAGCAGCGGCGAAATATCGCCCGCTAAATCCACCATGATAACGGCGTTACGGTTGTCCGGATGCCACGCCAGCGGTGCCACCCAGCTTGTATTGCCGCGCCAGGCACCGAACATACCGGAGATATGCACCAGGGGTTTCATCTGCGGCACGTCGATAAGGGTCATGAGCTTCTGCTTGCTGCGATGGCTCAGCAAATACTCAAACAGCCGGGGCTGCGCGGCTTTCACCAGCTTCGCCATGGCAATAGTGGCATAGACGTCCGCCATTGCGTCGTGGGCATTGCTGTGCTCAATGCCATTAGCGCGCGTCAGGTGTTCCAGGCGGAAGCTCGTCAGACCTTCCTCATTTTCCGGCCAGTTGATGCCTTCAGGACGCAGGGCATAACAGGCGCGCATGATATCCAGCAGATCCCAGCGCGAGTTGCGGTTCTGCCAGCTCCAGGCGTACGGATCGTAGAAGTTGCGATAGAAAACGTTGCGGGTCACTTCGTCATCGAAACGGATGTTGTTGTAACCGACCACGCAGGTATTGGGGACGGTAAACAGATCGTGGATGCGGCGGGCGAATTCCGCCTCGTTCACCCCTTTCTCCCGTGCTTCCTGAGGGGTGATCCCGGTGACCATGACCGCGCCTGGCTGCGGCAGGTAATCATCAGCAGGTTTGCAGTAAAAGACCTCAGGCTCGCCAATGATGTTGAATTCGTCGTCGGTACGGATGGCGGCAAATTGCGCCGGTCGGTCCAGCGCCGGGTGCGTGCCAAAGGTTTCGTAATCGTGAAATAGGAAGGTAGGTTGTTTATCTGAGTGAGACATTATCTTACGTTATCCACATTAATTAACTTTTTGTTATCATTCGAAACAGCCCTCATTCAGCTGAGTTTGACCACGAACGTTTAATATAGTTACTAACTGTGTCTTGATGTAATGTGATATTGCGTACCAGAAGTGAGCTGAACCACTATTTCTGAGCGTACCAAAAATTACTTATAGCTATCAGCGACACAAAACTCCAAGCCATTTATGGTAAACCATATTCGGGCTCATAAGAAGTAGTTGGTGTCGACGGCCTTAGCGCGCGCATTTATACGAAGGGCGTGATCCAGTTTTCGTTCAGGTATCTATGGCATCGTAAATCTCTTTGACTTGGCATTGGCCATTAACATATTCATCAGATTTCACGACTGACCTGCCCCCAGGATTAGATACAACCTTCAGTTAGTAATGTCGGCTGGTTTTTATATTTCCTGTTTCGCCAGTCCGTTGCGAATTCAGCTGGTGTCTTGTAATCCTGCGATGAATGGGGACGGTACTCGTTATAATCCTGCCGCCAGTCATTAATCGTTTTCCGGGCAGAAGAATTTCGCTGAACCAGTGTTCATTCAGACACTCATCGCGAAAGCGTCCGTTAAAACCCTCAATAAATCCGTTCTGCGTTGGCTTACCTTGGCTGGATAAGCTGTAGTTCCAAACCATGCTCAAAGGCCCATTGATCGAGCGCGCGGCAGGTAAATTCCGGGTCCTGATCGGTTCTTATTGTCGCCGGATAGCCCCTAAACAGCGCGATGCTGTCCAGAATACGCGTGACCTGAACGCCTGAAATACCGAAAGCAGCGGTGATCGTCAGACACTCGTTCGTGAAATCATCCACACAGGTCAGGCGCTTGATCCTCCGACCATTTGCCAGTGCGTCCATAACGAAATCCATCGACCATGTCAGATTCGACGCATCCGGGCGCAGAAGCGGAAACCGTTCGGTTGCCAGTCCTTTACGGCGTCATCTGCGTTTTACGCTTAGTCCATTAAGGTGGTAAATACGGTATATCCGCTTGTGATTGACATGAAGGCCTTCCCGAAGCAGTTGCTGCCAGATGCGCCGATAACCAAAACGTCGGCGTTCAAGCGCCAGTTCAGTGATACGCCCTGATAAATGTGCATCAGAAGATGGTCGCTGAGCATCATAACGGCAGGTCGACAGAGACAGACCTGTAAGCCTGCAGGCACTACGTTGCGACAGACCAGTCGCATCACACATCAACACCACGGCTTCCCGCTTCTGGCCTATCGTCAGTACTTTCGCCCCAGAGCCACCTGAAGCGCCTCCTATCCAGCATGGCTTCGGCAAGCAGCTTCTTGAACCTGGCGCCTCAAGCGGCTTTAGGCGCTTAACCTCGGGCACCTCCATACCGCCTACTTCTTACGCCAGGTGTAAAAGGTGGCGTCGGAAATAACGTGCTTACGTCAGAGCTCACGGGCCGAAGACCCGGCTTCAGCCTCGCGGAGGATACTGATGATCTGTTCGTCGGAAAGCGCTTCTTCATGGGGATGTCCCCATGTGGTTTATGAAGACATTACTAGCATCGCGGTGTATTAATCAACCGGGAGCAGGTCAGAACAGCAGTAAGAATTGTTAGAGTAGAATCCGGAAGGCAACAATAGCCCCCTTACAGGGGGCATTCTAAAAAGCCACATTATACGAAGGATTTTTTTATGAGTATCTAGTGTTTTATTTTTCTGTAAATCTTTATGGTTGTGAAGTAGGCAATGAATAAACACAACAATGTGTATGCTACGGTGTCTATTGAATTATATAGATAAATTTTTAACCCAAACATTTTAAAGAATGAATAAATGAATGTTTTAAGCATTTGCTCGGTGCCACAAAGCACTAATGTTGATTGTCCTATTAATATTATTTGTTTTATTTTTATTCGCTTGGCGATGATAATATTTGGGACAAACATCATGACCGTAACAATAAAAGATGCAAAAATTATTAAATATTCATTGTTAAAACCACTATAAACTGAGCTAGCTCCGTAGAAATAAACATAAATAAATAATGCGATCGACAATAAGCAAACTATGTACGTAATTGCTTTCGCTGTCAAATTTCTTGTGTATTCTTTATGGCCTTTAATATAATCGGAAAAATATGCACCTAAAGCATAATAGACGACATATCTTAATGCGCTATCGACATTAAAAAACACACTGGGCTGAAAACCTATCTTCATAATTGATGAGGCAAAGAATATAATAATGCATAGCATGAATACTATGTGTTTATTCTTTAAGATTAGTTGCATAAATGAATGCATTAATATCATGACAAATAAGCATGGGAGGAACCAAAGGGAAGCGGCAAAAATTTGGTTGCGGATGCCTGGTAGTATCTGCTTGGCAAGTTCTTTTACATGAGCAAAGTCATAGTTGTGGTATAATGAAAAGAAAATTAAAGATATAATAGAAAATGCGAAGTATGGGATTAATATTCTTTTGAAAGACTTGGTTGCTATATTGCTTAAGTCCGATAGCGAAGCGCATTGTTTAACAAATATACCGGAAATAAAGAAAAATAACGGTACGTGAAATGAAAAAACAAACGGATATAACTGTTTGGCGTTATCGCCAAAGTGACCTAAGTAAATCCAAAATATAGCTATTGCCTTTAAAGAATCAATCCATTCCAAACGAGAGTTAGCATTCATGAAATTACCTAGGTTATATCTTTTAAAATTTAATGGTTTCACATGATAGCACAAAGTAATATATTGGGCATCAACAAAACGAAAAATGCATGATTCGTGTCTAATATTTGACTATGTCTAGTACGGTGCGGTGGTTGGGGGGGGCTGAAAAACAAGTGAATGCTTTTTACGTTTTTGCTGCTAACTTTTTTAAAGCAAGCTAACGTTAATTATCCACTCCAACCAATGCTAATGAGTAACACTTTCGCTAAATTTCATGTTGGTCGAAATCTCCGATGCGAGCTGTGTTGATACACAGTGCTTATCGTAAGTAAGTTATGCGGTTGCCTAGCCCTGCTGCTGATTACGTTGAAAGACGTCTGCCTATCAATGAGATGCTCATCCATAAACCTATCACAACCTACTACATGCTAACGGGTGAGATTATCAACCAGTGTGACATCTTGAAAGATACGTTGCTGGTCATCGATTCGTCGCTTAAACCATGTGATGGCTCCCTGCTTATCTGTGACTATGAAAATGAGTTAAAAGTAAAAAAGGTATCGCACCTTTCCACAGCTTCATCTTTAACATTTCTTGAATGGCCGGAAGTAAAAGTCATCGGGTGAATATGAGGGGATAAGCGGAGCGTTACCAATAATCGGTGTAATCACCTACATCATTAAAGATGAGCGCAAGGGCGAGTTAGATGACTGCCCTGTGGTGTGAAAATTATCATGGATACCAAATTCCGTACCAAGTAAAATTCATAAATCAAGAATTCCTTGATCGTTGCTGCTCTCAGCTTTGTTGCGCGTAATCGTGGAACAAAAAAGTGGGGCGTGCGGCAGAGTCAGACACCAGTAATACCATCCTGTTAAAAAATGACGCCACTATGGTAAACGATCGTGCGGGTCAGACCGAATAAAAAGCACCGCCGTGGTGCAAATTTGCGAGACAGATTCAGCGTGAAACCTGCGTTCTGTCACATTTTTTTGCAATTAAGCCAGGTAACGACATCAGAACTCCCGTAAAAAGGTCATCGATTTTTAATGACCTGAGGATATACCGTTGAAACGCCGTCTGTTTATTGCTGTTTCTTTACTCGCTTCGAGTATCTCATCTGCTTCGGCCGAACCGCTGGATTTTTCCCCGCAGCCTCCGGCCATTCAGGCGGGCTCGTGGGTGCTGATGGATTACACGACTGGTCAGATCTTAACGGCGGGCAACGAACATCAACAACGTAATCCGGCGAGCCTTACTAAGCTGATGACGGGTTATGTGGTTGATCGGGCCATTGATAGCCATCGCATTACGCCGGATGACATTGTCACCGTAGGCCGTGACGCATGGGCCAAAGGGAACCCGGTTTTTGACGGATCATCCCTGATGTTCCTGAAAGAGGGCGATCGCGTCTCCGTGCGGGACTTAAGCCGCGGGCTGATTGTGGATTCCGGCAACGACGCCTGCGTGGCGCTGGCCGATCACGTAGCGGGTGGGCAGCCGCAGTTTGTGAAGATGATGAACGACTATGTGCAGAAGCTGAACCTGCGCGATACGCACTTTGAAACCGTCCATGGGCTTGATGCGCCGGGTCAACACAGCTCGGCCTATGACCTGGCCGTTCTCTCCCGGGCTATCATTCACGGCGAGCCTGAGTTTTACCATATGTACAGCGAAAAGAGCCTCACCTGGAACGGGATCACCCAGCAAAACCGTAACGGCCTGCTGTGGGATAAAACCATGAACGTGGATGGCCTCAAAACGGGGCACACTTCTGGCGCGGGCTTTAACCTGATTGCTTCCGCCGTTGACGGTCAGCGCCGTTTAATCGCGGTGGTGATGGGGGCGGACAGCCCGAAAGGGCGCGAAGACCAGGCCCGGAAACTGCTGCACTGGGGTCAGCAGAATTTCGATACGGTGCAGATTCTGCACAGCGGTAAAAAAGTAGGGACAGAACGTATCTGGTACGGTGATAAAGAACAGGTAAATCTGGGTACGGATCAGGACTTCTGGCTGGCTTTACCGAAAGCGGAAGTGGCGAACATTAAGGCGAAATACGTTCTGGATAAAAAAGAGCTGGAAGCGCCGATTGCCGCACATCAGCGGGTTGGGGAGATCCAGCTCTATGACCGCGACAAAGTGGTGGCACACTGGCCGCTGGTCACCCTGGAACGTGTTGATAAGGGTGGGATTTTCTCTCGCCTCAGTGATTACCTGCACCAAAAAATCTAACCTTTCTGAGCAGACTGGCAGGGTTGCGAGTCTGCTCACATAATAAACACTCCTCGTTTGCCGATAATATTGTTCCTGTTTTATAGTGTATAAATATACAGTAATAAGCGGAGGCAGTATGGACTACAGCATCAAGCAGCAACAGAAGCGTAAGATTGCGGGTTTTCATCTTGTTGGGCCGTGGGAAAAAACGGTTAAGCAGGGATTTGAACAGCTGGTCATGTGGGTGGACGGACGTCACATTGAGCCGCTGGAGTGGGTGGCGGTCTACTACGATAATCCTGATGAGGTCCCGGCGGAAAAACTGCGCTGTGATACGGCCGTTACGGTACCGGAGGATTTTGTTATCCCGGATAACAGCGAAGGCGTCATGATGACGGAAATCGCGGCGGGTGATTATGCCGTGGCCACGGCGCGTGTGGAAAACTACGACTTTGCGACACCGTGGTATCAGTTCTTCAATTCCCTGTTGCAGGACAATAAATATCAGATGGCGCTCAAACCCTGCTTCGAACGCTATCTCAATGATGGCAACGCGGACGGTTACTGGGATATCGAAATGTTTATCGCGGTAGAGCACAAAACGGCTTAAGCCTGCTAAATGAAGGGTTTTTCAGCCGGGTGTGATCCGCCCGGCTGAAAACACAGTACAATTGTGATTTGCCGTGTAGCTGGAGAGCGGGTGTGCGTCCCGACAAATCATTAACGCCGTTTGAAATTCGTCTATACAAACATTACCGCGTGGTGCATGGGTGCCGCATTGCGCTGGCGTTCGTATTGACCTTTATACTGGTCCGACTGCTGGATGTTCCGGAGGGGACGTGGCCGCTGATCACGCTGGTGGTGGTGATGGGGCCTATCTCATTTTGGGGGAACGTTGTTCCTCGCGCCTTCGAGCGGATCGGCGGTACCGTTCTTGGCTCTGCGCTGGGGCTTATTGCCCTGAAGCTGGAGCTTATCTCATTTCCGGTCATGCTGGCATGGTGCGGTGCGGCCATGTTCCTCTGCGGCTGGCTGGCGTTGGGCAAACGCCCCTATCAGGCGCTGCTGATTGGTATCACCCTTGCGGTGGTGGTTGGCGCACCGGCCGGGGATATGACTACGGCGCTCTGGCGAAGCGGGGATGTCATCCTGGGCTCGCTGCTTGCCATGCTGTTTACCGGCATCTGGCCGCAGCGTGCTTTTTTGCACTGGCGTATCCAGATGGCCAGCTATGTCACCGCGTTTAACCGCGTTTACCAGGCCGGTTTCTCCCCCAATCTGGTTGAGCGCCCCCGGCTGGAAAAGCATCTGCAAACCATCCTTAATGACGTGGTCAAAATGCGCGGCCTGATTACCCCCGCGAGCAAAGAGACCCATATTCAGAAAGCGATTTTCGAGGCTATTCAGACCGTAAGCCGCAATCTGGTCTGCATGCTTGAGCTGCAGATTAACGCGCACTGGGCTTCTCGCCCAAGCCATCTGCTGATGCTCAACGCACATACGCTGAAAGAGACACAGCAGATGACGCAGCAAACCCTGTTGACCATCGCTCATGCGCTCTATGAAGGCAACCCGCAGCCGATACTGGCGAACAGCGAGCGTCTGAATGACATTGTGGCGGAGCTGAAAACGCTTATCAGCGAGCGGCAGGGTGATAACGTGGCGGAAACGCCCATTCATGGCTATGTCTGGTTGAGCCTGGAACTGGCCCGGCAGCTTGAACTGTTATCGCACCTCATTTGCCGGGCGCTGCGCAAATAAAACGCGGATGTGACGCCTGCTGCTTCGATTCAGCAGCAATTGGGGTTATGATAGCTTTAAACGATATAGTCATTGTCATTCGCAGCCGCTGTCAGTAAGGTTATTGATACAACGGTTGCTTTAACGAATCCGAATCTCACATTATCAGGGGTGTAAAAATGGAAACTACCAAGCCTTCGTTCCAGGATGTTCTGGAATTCGTCCGCCTGTTCCGCCGCAAAAACAAACTGCAGCGTGAAATCCAGGACGTTGAGAAGAAGATCCGTGACAACCAGAAACGTGTCCTGCTGCTCGACAACCTGAGCGACTACATCAAGCCAGGCATGAGCGTTGAAGCTATTCAGGGCATCATCGCCAGCATGAAGAGCGACTATGAAGACCGCGTGGATGACTACATCATCAAAAATGCTGAGCTGTCTAAAGAGCGTCGCGATATCTCTAAAAAGCTGAAAGTGATGGGCGAAATCAAAAACGGCGAAGCAAAAAGCGAGTAATCGCAATGAATGGTGAAAAAGGCTCTCTGGTGACAGAGAGCCTTTTTTATTTTAGTAGGTCGGGTAAGGCGCAAGCCGCCACCCGACAATTTTATCAGGCACAGAAAAGCAAAAAGCCTGCTTTAAAAGCAGGCTTTTTAAATTTGGCTCCTCTGACTGGACT